>CAZYTO010000198.1:0-1248 GCA_964650405.1 uncultured Thermoanaerobaculia bacterium
CGTCATCCACAACAGTCACCAGATCGACCGCGGCTACGAGCGCATCGACGAGCGACTCAATGCGCTCGGAGCGAGGATCCGAAGGGAGCGGGACAACTGATGAAGGGCGAAGGGCGAAGGGCGAAGGACAAAAGATCCGGCGGCCTTCGCCCTTCGCCCTTCGCCCTTCGCCTCTCCCGCGGCAGAACGCTGACCGTGACGTCCGATTGCCCAATGGTCATGGGCATCCTCAACGTCACTCCCGACTCGTTCTCCGACGGCGGGGTGCATTTCGATCACTTGAAGGCCGTACATGCGGCGCTGCAGATGGAAGCCGACGGGGCAGCGGTCATCGACATTGGCGGCGAGTCGACGCGGCCGGGCGCGGACGAAGTCACGGCGGAAGTGGAGATCGAGCGCGTCGTCCCGGTGATCGTGCAGGTCCGGGAACGCTCGGAGGTCCCGATCTCCATCGACACGCGCAAGGCGACTGTCGCGGAGGCGGCGCTGCATGCCGGGGCGGACGTCATCAACGACGTGTCCGCCCTCCGCCACGACCCGCAAATGCGGCCCCTGGCTGCACGCAGCGGCGTCCCGGTCGTACTGATGCACATGCGCGGCGAGCCCCGGACCATGCAGGAGAACATCCATTACGACGACGTCGTGGCCGACGTGGCCCGCGAGCTGCGATCCTTCCGCGAGGACGCGATTGCGGGCGGGATCGACGCCTGCCAGATCGTCCTCGACCCCGGCATCGGCTTCGGCAAGACATTCGCCCACAACCTGACGCTCCTGGCCCACCTCGACGAGCTGGCAGCCCTCGGACCCCTGCTCATCGGCGCCTCCCGCAAAGCCTTCATCGGCCACCTCACCGGCCGCCCTGCCGGCCCGGCCCGCGCCGTCGGCTCCCTGGCCACCGTCGCCGCCGCGCAACGCGCGGGCGCCGCTTTCGTACGTGTCCATGACGTGCGCGAGACCATCGACTTTCTCCGGGTGCTGACGGCGATCGAGGAGGCGCGGTGAACGGGTACCGGGGGCCGGGGACTGGGTACCGGGGACCAGGTACCGGGTACCGGGGGCCGGGTGTTGGGTATCGGGTATCGGGTGCCGGGTACCGGGGACCTGATGCCGGGTACTGGCCGGGCCTCGAGGACACCGTCTCCCGCGGGGAGAGCCGCTCGGCATGCGGCCGGCCGCCGTTATTGAAGATCCCTCGCAGGCGTGGATACCAAGCAGCGCGACGAGGCGCCGGAGAACACCCTCTCCCAC
>CAZYTO010000198.1:1348-10693 GCA_964650405.1 uncultured Thermoanaerobaculia bacterium
CGCAGGCGTGGATACCAAGCAGCGCGACGAGGCGCCGGAGAACACCCTCTCCCACCGGGAGAGGGTGTGCCCACTCCTCTCCCACAACACCGAGAAACCTGGAACGCAGCTGTCCGTGCCTGACAGCCGATGCCCGTTACCGGTTACCCGATACCCGACACCACCTCGGTGCCGTCACCCGGCACCCGGTACCCGGCACCCACTACCCGGCCCCCGGCACCCGGCACCCACCCCCCCGGCGGTGCTACCGTGAGCTGGTTCGACCGCATCATCGCGCTGCAGGTGACGTGGCGGGACCTCGTCGACATCCTCGTCGTGGCCGTCATCATCTACAACATCCTGGCCCTCATCCGCGGCACGCGGGCGATGCAGATCTCCATCGGGTTGTTCTTCCTCGTCGCGTCGTTCTTCGTGGCCCGGGCCTTCGAACTGACGGCGCTGGAGGCGATCTCGCGGCAGACGTTCTTCTACCTGCCGTTCGCCGTCATCGTTCTCTTCCAGCATGAGATCCGCCGGGCCCTGGCGCGCATGGGCGGTCATCCGCTGCTGGCGCTCTTTCGCCGGCGCGGATCGGCCGTGACGCTCGCGGCCATTGCCCAGGCCTCGGACGTGCTGGCCGCGAAGAGGGTCGGCGCCCTCATGGCCATCGAGCGGATGCACAGCCTGCGCAGCTACGCCGAGCCCGCCAAACAACTCGACGCCCTGCTCACCAGCGATTTGCTCGTGGCCATCTTCACCCCTGGGGGACCGATGCACGACGGCGCGGCCATCATCAAGAGCGACCGGATCATCGCCGCGGGCGCCTTCCTGCCGCTCACGGCCTCCGAGGATCTGCAGCTCGCGCACGGGACCCGCCATCGCGCGGCACTTGGGTTGACCGAAGAGAGCGATGCCGTCGTCGTGGTGGTCTCCGAGGAGAACGGATCGGTGGCTGTGGCCAGCGAAGGCTCGCTGACGGAGAATCTCGACCGCGAGTCGCTCCTCCGGTTGCTCGGGGAACGTCTCGGGAAAGGACCACGGCGATGAACGGCCAGGGCTGGCTGTCCAATCTCCTCCTGAAGCTGCTCTCGCTGCTCCTGGCCATCGCCGTCTGGTTCGTCGTCTCCACGCCTCGCCGCGAGCCGGTCTCGGAGCGGGCGTTCGCGGCGCCGCTCTCGCTGGTCCGCATGCCGCGCGAAATGGCCATCACGACGCAGGTGCCCGACAGCGTCACGGTCCGACTGCGCGGCCGCGCCTCGGAGCTCCGCTCGCTTTCGTCGCAGAACCTCGAAGTCACGCTCGACCTCAATTGGGTTACGCCGGGCGAGGCCAGCATCACCATGGGACGGCAGGCCATCAACGTGCCACCGGGCATCGAAGTGGTGGCCATGGAGCCGTCCAAAGTGCGCTTCCGCGTCGAACAGGTGCGCCAGAAGCTCGTCTCCGTCCGTCCGTTGCTCATCGGCCAGCCCCCCCGTGGCTACATCGCCGGCGACCCGACCGTAAATCCCGATCATGCGCTCGTGCAGGGACCGATCTCGCTCGTGCGAAACCTCGAAGACGTGGCCACGGAACGCATTATCATGACCGGCCGCACGGACACCTTCGTGCAGAACGTGAGCATCGTGACCGACTCGCCGCTCGTCCGCGTGATCGATCCGACGCTGACGCAGGTCATGGTGCCGGTCACGCCCGAGATCGGGCCGCAGCCGCCGCTCACGGACACCGCCGAGAGCGAGCCCGCGCCGCCCGAGAAGGAAATGAAAAAGGGGAAGCATGAGAGCTCTGTTCGGCACTGACGGCATCCGCGGAAAGGCCCATGCCTATCCGCTCGATGCCGCGACGATGTACACGCTGGGCCGGGCCATCGTTCACCGCTTCCGCCGTTCGTCCTCCCGGCCGCAGATCCTCATCGGCCGCGACACGCGCGAGTCGGGGCCGGAGATCGTCGGCGCCCTCGCCGCCGGCATCCGCAGCGAAGGCGGCGATCCGGTCGTTGCGGGCGTCATCCCCACGCCGGGCGTGGCCTACCTCTGCCGGATGACTGACGCCGTTGCCGCGATCTCCGTCTCCGCCTCCCACAACCCCTTCGAGGACAACGGCGTGAAGATCTTCGGCCACGACGGGATGAAACTTCCGGATGCCGTCGAGGAGGAGATCGAAGACGACCTCCGGGCCTCGGACGCCGCGGTGCCGGAACTGCAGAGCGACGCCGGCGAGTCGCCCGCACTGATCGAGCGCTACGAGCGATTTCTCATCGACGGCGTCGCCCCGAACGCGCTGGCCGGAAAGAAGGTCGTGCTCGACACCGGCCACGGCGCCGCGTATCGCATCGCGCCCGACGTCTTCCGCCGGGCCGGCGCGGACGTCCTGGTCATCAACCATCAGCCCGACGGGCGCAACATCAACGCCGGCGCCGGCGCCATGCACCCCGAGGCATTGGCGCAGGTGGTGGTCCGCGAGGGGGCGGATTTCGGCGTGGCGTTCGACGGCGACGCGGACCGCGCCATCTTCGCCGACGACGCCGGGAAGATCCGCGACGGCGACGAGATCATCTACTTGTGGGCTCGCGGCCTTCAGCGCGACGGAAAGCTGAAAGGCGACTGCGTGGTGACGACCGTGATGTCGAACTTCGGCTTCGAACAGCAGCTCCGCGCGGACCACATCGAACTGTGCCGTGCCCAGGTCGGCGACAAATACGTCCTGGAGTTGATGCTCGAGCGCGGCTCGATCCTGGGGGGCGAGCAGTCGGGACACATCATCGACCTCTCCGTGCATACGACCGGCGACGGCATCCACACGGCGCTGGTCTTCGGGGAGCTGCTGGCGCGCGCCGGCCGGCCGTTCTCGACCCTCGAGACGTTTGCGCCGATGCCACAAACCCTTGTGAATGAGAAGGTTGGCTCCAAGCCGCCGCTCGAGTCACTCACCCGCTACCAGGCCGCGCTGGCCGCGGCCGGGAAGGAGCTGGGAAGCCAGGGGCGGATCCTCGTGCGCTACTCAGGTACTGAAAACAAGGTCCGGGTGATGGTCGAAGGACCGGAAGAGGCTTTGATTCATCGACTTGCGGCGCAGTTGGCTGCGGTCCTGAAGGACGAGATCGCCAACGGATGAAGGTCGCGCAGCCGGAAAAGGGAAGGTCCTTTCCTCCTCTGATACTTCGGGCTGTTTCTTTTGCGGTCCGCCTCTAGCGCAACCATACCCTCCTGACTATACTGCGCCATCCAATTTTCAGGGTCACCCGCGGGGAGAGGACGATGGCAAAGGTGCAGGGGAAGAAATCCGCCGCCGGCAAGAAGGCTACGGCCAAGCCAGCGGCACGGGCGAAGAGCGCCAGAAGCGCCAGGCCGGCACCAAAACCGAAACGTCCGGCGAAGGCCGTAAAGGCGGCGGCGAAGGCCAAAGCGCCGGCCGCGAAGAGCGCGAAGAAGAAAGCCGTCAAGAAGGCCGCTCCGAAGCCGGCACCGAAGCCGAAAGTCACCGCCAAGGGAGCCTCGCCGGCGAAAGCGACGAAGCCGACCAAGGCGATCGTCAAGGCTGCCGTCGCTCCCGCCCCGAAGGCATCGAAAGCCGCGAAGGTGAAGGCCGCCGCCGTCAAGACGGGCGCCAAAGCCGTTCCCGGGACGCCGCCAACCACTGGAGCAGTTGCAACGACCCGTGTTCCGGCGAGTGCCGTCTCCGAGCCGGAGAAGAAGCGCCGCCGGTCGCGGCCGCGCGTCTCCTCGGGTGGACCGGCCACGGCAGCCTGGTTCTCGCAAGGAGACAACAAGCCGCGGCCCTCCTCCTTCATCCCTGCCCCGCCGCGCGCCGAGGCGCCGTCGCTCGTCGCGGCACCCCCGGCGTCGTCCGACCGTCTCGTCTCCAGCGACGAGCTCACCGCGTTCGCTGTCCGCACCGCCCCGGTACGCGTGGACGTCGAAGCCATGGGCGGCCGCATCCTCCTTCACATCTTCCCAGAGGATGTCGTCCTGCGCGTCGGTGAAGGGATCGAATGGGACTTCCGCTACCTCAGCGGCGCCGACGTGCTCATCGAAGAGATGATCATCGAGCTCGACAAGCCCGCCCCCTTCTCGCACAGCTCCCACCGCTCCAAGCGCCCCGGCATCAACCGCCCCCACCGCCAGCTCTCCGGCCCCGTCCTGAAAAACGCCGTCGGCAAGCACTTCCGCTATACCGTCCGCGCCCTCAACGTCTTCAAGACGGAGATGGCCACGGCGCGGCCGTCGGTGACGGTGACTCAGGCTCAAAGCTCTCCGCTCTAAGCTCTTAGGACGAGGGCGGAGCCCGGCGCTGTTCCCACACGGCGATACGTCGACGCGGCGATCGAGACTGTACGAAGCGAGAACGCTGCCGCGCACCTCGAGACACGACGATACGTCGACGTGGTGATCGAAGGTGTAAGGAGCGAGAACGCAGCAGCTCATCTCGAGACACGCCGGCACTTCGACATTGTGGCCGAGGCTGCAAGGAAGACGTCCAACTGGTAGCGGAAGGCGTTGACCAGACGAGGCAACAGATAGCCCGGCTCGAAACGAAGGTCGAACAGGCCGTCGCCGAGACGCAGGCCATGATCAAGTTCTCCACGCGGAGCTCGACCGGCGTGTGCGGACTCTCGAAGAAACGCAAAGCAAGCGTTGAAGACACAGTTCTGGATCTCCAGACGCGATCGAGCGCCTCAAAGGGTCGACGCACTAACCTGATACGCCGTCTAGCGTGCCCGGCCTGACTGGTCCCAATCCCCTACCAGTCGCTCCGCGACTCAGGCCTTGGAGCTCGCCACGCCGTGCTGCTCCTGAAGCGCGGCAAACGTCTGCAGCCCTTCCCGTAACGCGCGGATGCCGTCGATGCAGGCGGCCGCGGCGGAGAGCGTGGTGATGCACGGGATGCCGTGCTGCAAGGCCGTGCGGCGAATGTAGGTATCGTCGATGAAGGCGTTGCGGCCGAGCGGGGTGTTGATCACCAGCGTCACCTCGCCGTTGATCATGCGATCGACGATGTTCGGGCGCTCAGTCTCGTGGACCTTGTAGGCCAGCCCCGATTCGACCTCGTTCTGCTCGAGAAACTCGCGCGTCCCGGCCGTGGCGATGATCCGGAAGCCCTGGCGTTGCAGGTCGCGGGCGAGCTGGACGATCGTCGGCCGTTTGTCGTTGTCGTTGACGGAGATGAAGGCCGTGCCGCCGCGGGGCAGCTCGACACCTGCGCCGAGGAGCGCCTTCGCGTAGGCCTCGCCGAAGGCGGGCGATGAGCCCATCACCTCGCCCGTGGACTTCATCTCCGGACCGAGTACTGTGTCCTCGCGCGGGAACCGGTTGAAGGGGAAGACCGGCGCCTTAACGAAGTAGCCGTCGACGCGGGGCTCGCTCGTCAGTCCGAGGCCGGGCAGTGTCATCCCCGCCATCACCTTCGCGGCAAGCTTCGCGAACGGCACGCCCGTGGCCTTCGAGACATACGGCACGGTGCGCGAGGCGCGCGGATTGACTTCGAGCACGTACAGATCGCCCTGGTAGATCGCGTACTGAACGTTCATCAGCCCGATGACGTTCAGTGCCTTGGCCAGCTCGACGGTGCGGCGGCGGATCCGGTCCTGATCGCGCTGGGTGATGATGTACGGCGGGATGACCGTCGTTGAATCGCCGGAGTGAATGCCCGCCTCTTCGATGTGTTGCATGACTCCGGCGATGACCACCTCGTGGCCGTCGCTGATGGCGTCGACGTCGATCTCGATGGCGTCTTCGAGGAAGCGATCGATGAGGATGGGGTGGCCGGGCGCCGCCTCCATCGCGTAGCCGATGTACTCGTGCAGCGAGGCGTCATCGTAGACGATGGCCATGGCCCGCCCGCCCAGCACGTACGACGGCCGAACCACGACGGGATAGCCGATGTCGTGCGCCACGCGCAGCGCTTCTTCTTCCGTCATGGCCGTGCCGTGATCGGGCACGAGGATCTCCTGCCGCCTGGCCAGCTCGCCGAAGCGCTCCCGATCCTCGGCGATGTCGATCGACTCCACCGACGTCCCCCACATGGGCACGCCCGCCTCGGCCAGGGCCTTGGCCAGCTTCAGCGGCGTCTGGCCGCCGAACTGCACGATGACCCCTTCCGGCTTCTCGAGATCGACGATCTCCAGCACGTCCTCGAGCGTCAGCGGCTCGAAGTAGAGGCGGTCCGACGTGTCGTAGTCCGTCGACACCGTCTCGGGATTGCAGTTGACCATGATGGTCTCGAAGCCGATCTCGCGCAGGGCGAACGAGGCGTGCACACAGCACGTGTCGAACTCGATGCCCTGGCCGATGCGGTTCGGGCCCGAGCCGAGGATCATGACCTTGCGGCGCGCGGTCGGCTCGGCTTCGTTCTCGGTCTCGTAGGTGGAGTAGAGGTACGGCGTGGAGGCCTCGAACTCGGCGGCGCAGGTATCGACGCGCTTGTAGACCGGGCGGATGCCGTCGGCATGCCGCGAATCGCGGATGGCCTTCTCCGTCGTCCCGGCGTTGGCGGCCTTCGCGATCTGTGCGTCGGAGAAACCGTTGCGCTTCAGCTCCAGCATGCGCACGTTCTGCGTCGCGGCGCGCTCCTCCAGCTCGATGATCTTACGGATCTCGCGCAGGAACCACGGATCGACGTCGGAGCACTCGTAGATCTGCTCGACGGTCATCCCGGCGCGGAAGGCGTCGCCGATGGCGAAGATGCGCTCGGGTGTGGACGTGCGGAGAAGCTCCGGCAGCTTCGCCTTCGGCGTGTGCCGCGTCTCCAGCCCCGCCACTCCGATCTCCAGCGAGCGAAGCCCCTTCTGCAGGGCCTCGTTGAACGTCCGGCCGATGGCCATCGACTCCCCGACCGACTGCATGGAGAGGCCGAGGTTGCGCTGGGTGTTGCGGAACTTCTCGAAGGCGAAGCGCGGAATCTTCACCACGACGTAGTCGATGGTCGGCTCGAACGACGCCGGCGTCTTCTTGGTGATGTCGTTCGGGATCTCGTCGAGCGTGTACCCGGCGGCCAGCTTCGCCGCGAACTTAGCGATGGGAAACCCCGTGGCCTTCGACGCCAGCGCCGAGGAGCGCGAGACGCGCGGGTTCATCTCGATGGCCAGCCGCCGGCCGGTGGTGGGATGGACGGCGAACTGGATGTTCGAGCCGCCCGTCTCCACGCCGATGGCGCGGATGATGCGCTTGGCCTCGTCGCGCATGGCCTGGTACTCGGTATTGGTCAGCGTCTGCTGCGGCGCGACGGTGATGGAGTCGCCGGTGTGGACGCCCATCGGATCGAGGTTCTCGATGCTGCAGACGATGATGACGTTGTCCGCCTTGTCGCGCATCACCTCCAGCTCGAACTCTTTCCACCCGATGACCGACTCTTCCACGAGCACGCGGTGCACGGGCGAGAGGTCGAGGCCGCGGCTGACGATGGAGCGAAGCTCCTCGACGTTGTAGGCGATGCCGCCGCCCGAGCCGCCGAGCGTGAACGAGGGCCGGACCACGAGCGGATAGCCGATCCGCGCGGCGAACTGCTCGGCCTCGTCGGCCGAGCCGGCGTAGCCGGACTGCGGCACCTCCACGCCGATCTCGACCATCTTCTCCTTGAAGAGCTGCCGGTCCTCGGCGGTCTTGATCGCTTCATAGTTGGCGCCGATCAGCTCGACGCCGTGCCGCTGCAGCGCCCCGCTTTCCCAGAGCGCCGTGGCCATGTTGATCCCGGTCTGCCCGCCCACCGTCGGCAGGATCGCGTCCGGTTTCTCGCGGGCGATGATCCGCTCCAGCGACTCCGGCGTCAGCGGCTCGATGTACGTCCGGTCCGCGAACTCCGGGTCGGTCATGATCGTGGCCGGATTGGAGTTCACCAGGATGATCCGGTAGCCCTCCTCCTTCAACGCCTTGCAGGCCTGCGTGCCGGAGTAATCGAACTCACACGCCTGGCCGATGATGATCGGGCCGGAACCGATGACGAGGATGGAACGGAGGTCGGACCGCTTGGGCATTTCGGGGGCGCATGATACAGCGTTCCCGCTGCAACACTTTACCCTGAGCGAAGGCGGGGCGCTCTTCCCTTTACCCTGAGCGAGGGCGGTGGCCGGACGGGAGCGAAGGGTCTGGCGGAAATTGCGACTAGCTCCAGCTCCGCTCCGAAGAAAGGCAGTGCAATGCCACAAGGCCCTTCGCTCCCACCCGGCCACCGCCCTCGCTCAGGGTAAAGTAAAAAAACGATGCACCACCTCGTGGAATGGGACCAGCTCGACCTCCGCATCGACGGAGAGCGACTCAACGCGCTGCTGGCGCCCATGCGCGTGGCGCCCATCGAGCGCCTCAGCCTGGTATTTCTCAACGGCCTGCTGCGGGTGGAGGGAACGGTTCGGAAGCTCATCGCCGTGCCGTTCACGGTCGCGATCCGGGAGCTGCTCCCGAAGGGAACGACGGTGCGGATCCCGCTGAGGGGCGCGACGGCAGCGGGCCTGCCGCTCCCGCTGTTGCTCTTCCGTCTCTTCCGCGAGAAGCTGCCCAAGGAGCTGATGACGTTCGAGGAGCCGGCCACGCTCGTCGTCGCGCTGGAACGCTTCCTTCCACCCTTCGTGCGGACGGACATCCAGAAGATCTGGATCATCGAGGGTGGCCTGGCTGTTACCCTCGGACGGGGAGGGGCGGACCCGCCACCATCGCGGGCTCTGGATACGAACTCGGAGCCCGGCGCAACGTAAGACAACATGATGGACTTCGACGACGACGATGACGAGATCGAGCGCGCACTCGCCGAAGGGGCTGAGTCTGCGGACGCGCTGTCACCGGATCGCGCGCTGCGCTTCTACGACCGGATCCGCGGCCGCATCCAGACGTTCGTGGGCGAAAAAGGAAGTGCTCTTGGCCGCACCGCCGGCTTTCTCCTCCTCGTCCCCGACGTCTTCATCCTCCTGTGGCGTCTCCTCGGCGACTCCCGCGTCACCGGTAAGAACAAAGTCCTGCTCGGCAGCGCCGTCGTCTATTACATCTTCCCCTTCGATCTCATCCCCGAGGGTTTTCTCGGGCCCATCGGCTACCTCGACGACCTCGTCTTCGGCGCCTACGTCCTCAACCGCATGCTCGTGGACGTCGATGCAAGCGTCCTCCGCGAGCACTGGAGCGGCAGCGAAGACGTCCTCCTCACCATCCAGCGCGTCATGACCGCCGCCGACGAGTTGGTGTCGAAGGAGATCGTGGAGCGGGTGAAGAGGATCGTGAAGTAGCTGTTCGCTGGTCGCTGTTCGTTGGTCGCTGGTCGGTACGCGAGACCAGCTACCCTGGCCCCCTCGATGCGAATTTCATCACCGAGGCTCCATCGCCGCCGGCGAGCTCATACGTTGCACGCGCGCCGCATACCCCCCTCCCCCGCCGGCCCCAGGCCCCC
>CAZYTO010000199.1:0-10658 GCA_964650405.1 uncultured Thermoanaerobaculia bacterium
TCGTGGTTCAACGAAATCATGTTTTGCACGCCGTCCGGGGCCCACGCGTCGCGGCCGATGTAAATGCCGCTCGCGCCGTTGCCAAGAGCCGAGTTGCGTGAAGCCGTGAGACCGATCGTGTTGCGGACGATGAACGACCCTCGTCCGCTCTCGAGAAAGATCCCGCTCCGAACATTGCCGCTGATCACGTTTCCCTCAATGCGGATGGGCGGGGCGGCGGCGCCTCCTCGGGCCATGATTCCCCGGTAGTTCGGCACCGCCCGTGTGCCGGTCGGATCCGTGCCGAGATAGTTGCCGGAAATCGTGCGCGCCAGACGCTCGTCTTCGGGGCGAAGGTTGGAGTAATAGAACGGATTCGGGCAGCGATCCTCGAGCAGCGTGATGCCGGCACCCGTGAAACCGCTGACCACCAGGCCCTGCACGGTCGCGTTGCAGGAGGTCTCGATGACCAGGCCGTCGCTGGCGTCCTGGAGCTGGTCGCCCAGGAGTTGCACTTCGGGGCCGGCCGGATTGGAGTCTCCGAAGAGAGTCGTCTGCATCACGCCGTCGACGGTGACGTTCCAGCCTTCGACATGAGGCAAGGCGGTCAGCGGGCGGATGGTCTGGACGCCACCGACCGGAGGATCGGGGATGGCGAAGGCGATCTTGCAGGGATGGCCGTCGGTGCACGCGGTGTTCGCCGAAAGGATGGCTTCGCGGAGCGACCCCGGCCCGGAGTCCGCGGTCGTGGTGACGGCGAAGGCCCGATAGACCCTGGTCGTCTCCGAGAACGTAGCCGACACGAGGGCACCCCCCTGATCGGCGGTGATCAAGGCCGTCGCCGGCAGCGTGAGAGTGGCGTTTGCCGGCGGGGCCAGCACCTCGAAGCGGAACTCGTACGGTCCGGCCAGCGACTTGATGATGTCGCCGACCGCACAAACGACGTTCTCTCCCGCGGCCACGCAGTAATCGGGACCGGTCCGATAGACGGAACCTGCCGGCAGCGAGATGCGGATGACGCCGTTCTTCGCAGGGGTCGTCGAGATGTTCTCGTATTCGACCAGGTAGCTGAAAGGGAGCCCGGCGTCGACCGCAGGCACCGTCGTAACGATGGCGACACCCACGTCTCCAGCGTCATTGGAGTCGATGCCCGGCGAAGACTTCGGGAAGCTGTGACTGGCGGCCAGGGTGGCCGTGGAGCCGGCGAGAAGGATGGCAACAACGGGAAGCCGGCGCATCAGGACCCTTCGAGTTACGCTCATCATGGAGACTCCCTTCCGGCCACCGCGATCGGGCTCATGAGGGCCTTTGGCTAATGATACTCGTGCGTCACTGATACGCTTCAGCATCGCGGACCGTCCAGGAACGGGCGTTCGAGGCATCATGAGATGGGCCTTGTTCGCTCGGTCTTCTTCTTCCGACTCTTCCCAATTGCAGCCCGGAGGGTGAGCTGTGCTCGCTGTCACCCCCGAGGGTTGGCCGCGCGAGGGCGGCCTGCGGAAGCGATGCATATAATCCGCGCCTCTATGGGCAAGAACTCGGACGCTCTCTTTCAGCGCGCGCAGGAAGTGATCCCCGGCGGCGTCAACTCGCCGGTCCGCGCCTTCCGCGCCGTCGGCGGTACGCCGCCGTTCATCGAGCAGGCACAGGGATCGCGGATCTTCGACGCGGACAACCTGCAGTACATCGACTGTGTCGGCTCCTGGGGTCCGATGATCCTGGGCCACGGCCACCGCTACGTCGTCGAAGCGGTCAAGAAGGCCGCCACGCGCGGCTTCTCGTTCGGAGCCCCGACGGTGGGGGAGGTCGAGCTGGCGGAGATGGTCGTCCAGGCCATGCCGTCGATCGAGATGCTACGCCTGGTCAACTCCGGCACCGAGGGGACCATGAGCGCTCTGCGTCTGGCCCGCGCGGCGACCGGACGCAGCAAGGTCCTCAAGTTCGACGGCGGCTATCACGGCCATGTCGACTCGCTCCTCGTGAAGGCCGGCTCGGGCGCGGCCACCTTCAATGAGCCCGACTCCGCCGGCGTGCCCCTCGAGCTGGCGAAGCTGACCGTCTCCGTTCCCTACAACGATCTGGCCGCCGTCCGGGAGGCGATGGATTCCGACGTGGCTGCCGTCATCGTCGAGCCGGTGGCCGGAAACATGGGCTGCGTCCCTCCCGCCGAGGGGTTCCTGAAGGGCTTGCGGGAAATCTGCGACGGCACCGGCTCGCTGCTCATCCTCGATGAAGTGATGACCGGCTTCCGGGTCGCCTACGGCGGCGCGCAACAGCTCTACGACGTCAAGCCGGACATCACGACTCTCGGCAAGATCATCGGCGGCGGCATGCCCATCGGCGCCTACGGCGGACGGCGCGAGCTGATGCAGCTCATCTCGCCGCTGGGATCGACATACCAGGCTGGCACGTTGAGCGGCAATCCCGTGGCCGTGGCCGCGGGCAAGTCGACCCTGAGCGTGCTCAAGAACTCCTCGATCTATAACGACCTCGAGGAGCGCAGCGGCGAATACGCTGCCGGTGTGAAGGCGTCTGCGGAGCGGCACGGCGTTCCGGTCACCTTCAACCGCGTCGGCTCGATGTGGACCATCTTCTTCAACGACGGACCGGTCACGAACTTCGAGTCCGCCGGCCGCTCCAACCGCGAGAAGTTCGCCCGCTTCTTCCACCTGATGCTCGCGGAAGGCGTCTACCTTCCGCCGTCGCAGCTCGAGGCAGCCTTCTTCTCGTCGGCCCACGCCAAGAAAGACATCCTCCAGCTCATCGAGCGCACCGACCGGGTGCTGAAGAAGATCGCGTGGGAGTTCGAGAAGTAGGCACGTTCAGGATGAACAGAGCCACTCCAGGAACAGCCGCACGGCCAGCTTCGCCGTCATGCCGCTTACATCCCAGGGCGGCGAGAGCTCGGAGAGGTCGCAGCCGATGAGCTTCGGCGACGAGGAGAGCTCGCGCACGATGGCGATCATCTCCCGCGACGTCAGCGTTCCCGGAGCTGCTGCAGAGGAGCCGGGGAGCTCCACTGCATCGATGTCGATGGAGAGGAAGATGGCATCGGACGCGGCTTCGAGCCGGCGGCGGACGTCATTTGCAATCGATTGTGCGGACTGGCCGTCGAACGCCTCGACCGGGATCGTGGTGATGCCCTGCTCGCGGACGAAGCGGTCGTAGTACGACGAGTTCGCGAACTCGCGGGTCCCGAGGATGAAGGTCCGGGCGCCGGAGCAGATGGGCGTCTCGAGTGCGCGGCGGTACGGAGTCCCGCTGGAGAGCGAGTCCTCGTCATCGTACTCGCGGACGTCGTAGTGCGAGTCGACGACGGCGAGGCCGAGCTTCAGCTCCGGCCGCGCCTCGGCCAGGCCGCGCAGAATCGCTCCGGTCAGTCCGTTGTCGCCGCCGATGAAGAACGGCTTGCCGCCGCGGGCGAAGAGATCGCGCGACGCGGCCTGCACCCGTTCATGGGCGCGCCCGACGCTCGTGGGCGGCAGGTCGAGATCGCCGAGATCGCGGCAGACGCGGCCGGCCAGCTCCACGCCATGGCCGAACGTCGTGTGCGATGGCAGTGCCTCGCGGAACGCCTTCGGCCCGAGCTTCGCGCCCGGCCGCGAGGGAATGGAGCTGTCGAACGGCAGTCCGAGCAGCACGTGCTCGCCCTGCGCGAAGTCGTCGGACGGCACCAGCAGCGAAGAGGCGCGGGGATCGCGAGGGTCGGGCGGGCGGCGGGGGAGGAAGGTGTTCATGCGAAAAGCAACGCATTGACACGTTCCATGACGGAACTGACCACTGCTGAGGAAGCGCGCGTGATGAACGTCACAGATCGCGAGTGCCACGACAAACAACGAAGCTGATCCACGAGAATCACGCCTGAGACAATCCCGCCGGGAGGAAGAGCGACCTCGAACGTGTAACCTTTCGCATGCCTTGACACTGGGCACATAACGGCCAGCTTCGCAACCTCGT
Organism: uncultured Thermoanaerobaculia bacterium; assembly: GCA_964650405.1. GTDB lineage: Bacteria > Acidobacteriota > Thermoanaerobaculia > Gp7-AA8 > Gp7-AA8 > CAZYTO01. The sequence continues at coordinate 3,937 of CAZYTO010000199.1, forward strand.
TGTATGACCTTGCTGAGAGAGCGAGCGCCGGACGCCTTCCCGCTTGTTCGTGACCTGCAACTGGATCGAAGTCGACCCAGACGAGATCGCCGCGATCGGGGACATATGACGCGCTACCAGACTTCGTTGCCAACCGGTGGACCCCAATCAACCTCGTCGTGACGATTTTCGTCGGTGATGCCTGCGACGAGCTCTTCGAGAGTCAGCTTGCGGCGACTGATCGTCACCTCGACAGCAGTGCCGTCCGCAAGGCTCGTCGGCTCATCGAGGAGTACCACAACCTCGTCGCCTCTCTTCTCGATATGACCGTTCATGTTCTTAGTTTACTCCTGAGGTATGACTTCCACACTCTCATCATTACTCGATGATTTCGTCTCCAACGTCGAGCCCGCGGTCTGCGATGAGGGTGCATACCGCCAAACGTCTACCTCACAGCCTTCCTCAAGCCACTCGGCCTTGGCCACGTCTGCCGGAATGACAACGATCAGCTTTCCGTCTCTTCGTTGAACTTTGCCGATCATTCACTCAGCTTACTACGCGTCTCGGAAGTAAGTGACTTGTATGGTTGTCAGTCATCGATTGTCGGTTGCAACTCCCAGCGTACCGACAACTGACAATCAACAACTGACTACCGTAGTGACATTCGCTTCCGGGGCCCAGTCTACCCCGCGGGGCTCCCCCGCACGCTCCGCGAGCTCCGGATCAGCCCGGACACCACCCCGCGCCCGACGTGCGCGGCAAGTTTCCGCCATGGCGGGAAGCCGACGAAGAGGAAGCCCCACAGCAGCGAGGCGGACGGGGCGAGAAAGTGGCGGGCCGCGTAGAACGACGCGAAGAGAAGGCCGATGGCCAGGATGCCGCCGAGCGTGCCCTGCAGGATCCCCTCCACGAGAAACGGGCCGCGGATGATGCGTTCCGTGGCGCCCACGAGCCGCATGATGTCGATCTCTTCCCGGTACAGCATCATCGTCAGCCGGATGACGTTGGCGATCGTGAAGGCCGCCGCCATGGCCAGGATGCCGCCTGCGATGAGTCCCGCCACATTGATCAGGCTCACCAGGCGCTGGAGCTGAAGGATCCAGTCGTAGTCGTACTGCACCTGCTCCACGCCGCTCATCCCCCGCAGTACGCCGATGAAGCCGTGGAATGACGACGCCTGCACCGTCTGCTGTGCCACGTCGCACTCGTAGGACGACGGGAAGGGGTTCTCGTCGAGCTGTCCGACCACGTCGGAGAGGTTCGTAAAGTACGAGCGAAATCGGGCCAGTGCCTCCTGCCGGCTGACGAAGCGGCGATGCGACAACTCGGGATGGCCGGCCAGGAACGCGTCGACCGCGGCGATCTGGGCGGGCGTGGCCTCGGTCTCGAAGTAGATCGTCACCCGCGAGTGCCCCTGCCACCGTTCCACGCCCCGTTGAAGGTTCTCTGCCACGAGGAGGAATGCCCCGACCACGAGCAGGGAAATGGCGATCATGGCCACGGCCACGAAACTGGTCCGCTTCGACTTCCAGATGCGGCGCAGGGCCTCCCGGAAGAAGTAGCCGGCCGTACTGGAGGCGACGAGGTCGGGCTCGCGCTGGCCGGGGATGAAGTCGCGGGCCATCGATCAGGACCAGTTCACGAACAGGGATTCGGCGCGTGCAGCCTGTTTTTCCGGCACGGAAGCCTTCTCGTCGACGATCTTGCCGTGATCGAGCGTGATGACGCGCCGGTTGCTGCGGCGGATGAGGTCCCGGTCGTGGGTGGCCAGGAGGACCGTCGAGCCGCGCAGGTTCGCTTCGTTGAAGATCTGCAGGATTTCCTCGGAGAGATCCGGGTCCAGGTTGCCTGTCGGTTCGTCGGCGATGAGCACGAGCGGGTCATTGATCAGGGCACGGGCCACCGCCACGCGCTGCTGTTCGCCGCCGGAAAGCTGGGGCGGATAGGCGTTCATCCGGTGGTGCAGGCTCACGGCGCGCAACGCGCTGTAGGCCCTCTTCTTGTGCTCGGCGGCGGGGAGGCCGAGGACGGTGAGGATGAAGGACAGGTTCTCGAAGACCGTCATCCGCTCGATGAGCTTGAAGTCCTGGAAGACCATGCCCAGTTCGCGGCGGAAGAATGGGACCTGGGAGCGCTTCATGGCGTTCAGATTGCGGCCGTTCACCACGACCTGGCCTTCCGTCGGCAGGATCTGCTTGAGGACGAGCTTGAGCAAGGTCGACTTGCCGGCACCGCTGGCGCCGGTGAGGAAGACGAATTCGCCCTTCTCCACGTGGAAGGTCACGTCCTGCAGCGCCGTCGACGCGCCGTCGAAGCGCTTCGTGACGTGGTAGAAGTGGATCACTCGCCAACAGTTTACTCCGAGCCCTTCACGGGTTGCGGGGTTGCGAGGTTGCGAGGTAACTCACGGGTCTCTCCGCAACCTCGTAACCCCGCAACCCGCAACCCGCAACCCGGCTCGCGATACGATCATGCCGTGCGCTACCTCATCGTCGGAGCAGGAGGCTTCATCGGCGCCGTGGCGCGCTATGCCGCCGGCGTATGGTGCGATTTGTTCTGGCGCCGCAACTTTCCGCTGGCCACCTTCCTGGTGAACGTCTCCGGTTGTTTCATCCTTGGCCTGTTCCTCACCCTGGCCGCCGAGCGGCTGCCCGTCGATCCGCGGCTGCGGCTGTTCGTGGCCACCGGCTTCGTCGGAGCCTACACGACCTTCTCCACCTTCGAATACGAGACCCAGCGCCTCACCTCGACCGGCGCCCTGGGGTGGGCGGTCGTCAATGTGTTGACCTCGATCGTCGCCGGCTATGCCGCCGTGCAGTTGGGCGTCATGCTGGCCCGGAGGTAAGGATGCTGCGAGCGGGACCGGCCAGGCGCCTCACCGTCTTCGTCAACGAGTCCTCGCGTTGGCACGGCCGCGCGGCCTACCAGGCCCTGCTCGAGCTCTTCCAGCGACGCGGGATGGCCGGCGCCACCGTCACGCGCGGCATCGCCGGCTACACGGGGAAGGGCGCCATCTCCTCCATCGACCACCTCGAGTTCACCAGCGCGCTGCCCATCCGCATCGAAGTCACCGATGCCCCCGCGGCCATCGAGGGCGTGCTCCCCGACGTCTACGACATCGTCGAGAAGGGGCTCGTGGAAGTGCAGGACACCAACGTCGTCAAGTACGCCGCCGCGGAGGCCGCGGTGCCGCGGGAAGGAGACGTCGTGCGACTGATCGGCAAGGCCAAGGCGCTGCAGATTCACATCGGCGAGGACGACAAGTGGGAAGGAGCGCCGCTTCACGAGGCGATCGTCACCAGGGCCCGGCAGCTCGACATTGCCGGGGCAACCGTCTACCGCGGCATCCTCGGCTACGGCGCCCACAAACGCGTGCACCGCCACAAGACGCTGGCCCTGTCCCACGACGATCCGGTCATGATCTCCGTCGTCGACGAGGAGGAGAAGATCAACAAGCTCCTGGCCGCGCTCGACACCATGGTGCACGGCGGCTGCCTGATCTCCGTCTCCGATGTGACCGTGGTCAAGTACGCGGAGCACCCCACGACGCCGACAGAATGACGCCCGTCGCCTTCGGCGTGACCAGCGGCGCGACGTGGAGACGCACCTTGTGATGCGCCACGATCCCCCGCGCCACGGCCTGCCCGATGAGTGCGCCGGCCAGGACGTCGGACGGGAAGTGCGCGCGGTCGTTGACGCGCGAGAAGGCCACGCCCGTGGCCAGCGTGTAGGCGATGGTCGGGACGAGCCACCCGTCCGAATGCGCGGAGATGGCCGTGGCTGCGGCAAAGGCATTCGTGGCGTGCCCCGAGGGGAAGCTGTTGCGGGGATTGTTCGTGCTGAAGCCGTGGAACTTCCACGTCCCCTCGTTCGTGTTCGGCCGGGCCCGCCCGGTGACGTCCTTGATGATGGGCGTGACGATCCCGGCGGCCCAGATCTCGGCCTCGAGCGAATCGCGCCCTGCGCCGAAGACGTTGTCGTTGTGCATCAGCCAGCCCGTGCCGAGGAGCAGGGCCGAGACCTGCATGGCCCGTCCGCCCCCGAACGGCGTCACGCGGCGGGCGAATGTATCCGTGGCCGAGGAGCGGTTGCGCTGAAAGGCGGCTTCGAGCTTCTTGTCCGCCACCATCACCGCGGCCACGGCGCCCACGCCCTCCGCGAAGCGCCGCCATTCGGGCGCCTTCCACTGGATCGGCGCACGGGCCAGCGTACAGGCATCGTCCGCGGCGTCCCTGGCAGCGTCCTTTGCCGCCTCCTTCAAGTCGGCCGCCGCGCCGGTGAGCGGGAAGAGCGTCAGCGCGAGCGCGAGCACCTGCGGTAGCACGCCTGCAAGGCGGCGCCGCTCAGGGTCAGTGGGCGCGTGGCATGGGATCATCCCGTTAGCATAGGCGCATCCCCATTAAGCCTCGCTAAACCGTTCCAGCACACCCAGGACAAGTGAGGTGAACTCCTTCTGCACGCGGTTGGTCGTGTCGATGACTTCCTGGTGTGTGAGCTTCTGGTTGAGGATGCCTGCGGCCATGTTGGTGATGCAGGAGATGCCGAGGACCGGGATGCCCATGTGCGACATGGCGATAACCTCGGGGACGGTCGACATGCCCACGGCATCGGCGCCGAGCGTTCGGATGGCCCGGATCTCGGCCGGAGTCTCGTACGTGGGGCCGGAGAGCGCGAGGTAGACGCCTTCCTTCACCCCGATCCCCAGGCGCGAGGCCACGTCCTTGGCCATGGCTCGCAGCGATTCCGGATAGGCCTCGCTCATGTCGGGAAAGCGCACGCCGAGCGCGTCGACGTTGGGTCCGCGCAGAGGGTTCGCTCCCATGAAATTGATGTGATCGGAGATGAGCATCAGGTCGCCCGGAACGAACGTCGTGTTCACGCCCCCTGCCGCGTTCGTGACGATGAGGCGCTGGATACCGAGGCGGCCGATCACCCGCGACAGGAACATCACCTCGTCCATCTCGTAGCCTTCGTAGTAGTGCACCCGCCCCTGCATGATGACCACGGGTACGCCGCTGGCGCGGCCGAGGATCATCCGGCCGGAGTGGCCGACGACGGTCGAGGCGACGGCGCCGGGGATCTCGGAGTAGGGGATGGCCACGTCGACTTCGATGGCGTCGACGACGTTGCCGAGGCCCGAGCCGAGGATCACCCCCGTCTCGGGGACGACTGCCGACCTGGAGCGAACGAAACCTACAGCAGCATCAATGCTTTGAATCATGGCGCGCAAGTATAGGGTCAGTGGTCGCGGACCTGAAGACGGGTTTCCTAACTTGCCGCTGATCGGCAGCCGTTTTCCCGCATAATGCGCCCACGGTTTCCAAAGACAGGCGAGGGGGAGTAGTGCATGGAGCGTTTCTCCGCGTTGATCGGATTTGCGGCCATCCTTCTGATTGCGGTTCTGCTGTCCACCAACCGTCGGGCCATCCGGTGGAAGACCGTGTTCTGGGGCCTGCTCCTGCAGATCGTGACCGCCATCCTGGTGCTGAAGGGCGGGTGGATCGCCGGCCAGTTCGCGAGCTTCTCGCCGCCGATGTCCCGCACCACGGCCGCGATCGTCTTCATCTTGCTGGCCATCGTCGTCTACCAGGTCGCCATCCGTATGCCGGCCGGCTCGCGCCGCGCCGTCTGGACCGGGTTCGGCGTCGTCACGGCCTACCTCTTCCTGGCCTACAATCTGCTGGCCTTCCTCTTCGAGAACCTCAAAGAGGTCGTCAACCACCTGATCGGCTACACCGCCGAGGGAGCCAAGTTCGTCTTCGGCGCCCTCGGTGATCCGGCGTCGAAATCGCCCGGCTTCGTCTTCGCCTGCCAGGTGCTGCCGACGATCATCTTCATCGCCTCGATCTTCGCCATCCTCTACTACCTCGGCGTGATGCAGCTGGTGGTGAAATTCTTCGCCAAGATGATGTCGCGCTTCATGGGCGCCTCCGGCGCCGAATCGACCTCCGTGGCTGCGTCGATCTTCATGGGCCAGACCGAAGCGCCCCTGACGATCCGTCCCTTCATTCCGGACATGACCATGTCCGAGCTGATGACCATCATGACCGCCGGCATGGCTCACGTATCGGGCGGCATCATGGCCGCGTACGTCCTCGTGGCAAAGGTCGATGTGATCCACCTGCTGACGGCTGTGATCATGACCGCACCCGGCGCGATCATGATGGCCAAGATCATCGTGCCGGAGACCGGGCAGCCGAAGACCGGGGGCGACGTTCAGGCCGACGTCCCGAAGCAGGACGTAAACATCATCGACGCCGCCGGCCGCGGCGCCATCGAGGGGCTTCACCTGTCCCTCAACGTCGCCGGCATGCTCATCGCCTTCATCGCCCTCGTGGCGCTGGTGAACGGGTTGTTCGGATGGGCGAACGCGCATCTGTGGTTTCAGTGGCGCGGCCAGGCCCGCTCCGTCGTCCCCGGCAGTCTCGACCTGCTTCTGGGCACGATCTTCCGGCCGATCGCGTGGGCCATGGGGGTCTCGTGGAAGGACAGCCTCACGGTCGGCAATCTCCTCGGCACGCGCATGGTGCTGAACGAGTTCGTGGCCTTCGCCAACCTCGGCAAGCCGGGCGTCGGCAGCAGTCTCGATCCGCGCAGCTTCACCATCGTGACCTACGCCCTGTGCGGCTTCGCCAACTTCTCGTCCATCGCCATCCAGATCGGCGGCCTCGGTTCGCTCGCCCCCTCCCGCCGCGCCCACCTGGCCCGCCACGCCCTGCCGGCCTTGGCGGCCGGAACCCCGG
>CAZYTO010000200.1:0-10633 GCA_964650405.1 uncultured Thermoanaerobaculia bacterium
CCCCTTCAAGGCTGAAAGCCCTTCGTCCGCCCGACCGCGTCCGGCCCGCGCAAGGAAGGCTTTCCGGTAGGCCCCGAATGAATTGGACGCAATAGCTTGCCGAACGCCCCGCATCAAGTCAAGGTAAAACGAGAGGTTGTGGATGGTGTTGTAAACGGACGCGGCAATCTCCCCGTTCACGAACAGGTGCCGCAGGTAGGCCCGCGAGACGGTCCGGCAGGTCAGGCAGGAGCAGGCCGGATCGAGCGGCCCGTCGTCCGCCGCGTATCGCGCGTTCTTGATGGCCACCTTCCCCTCGCTGGTGAAGATCGAGCCGTTTCGCGCGTTCCGCGTCGGCATGACGCAGTCGAACATGTCGATGCCCGCCGCCACGCCGTCCAGCAGATCCTGCGGCGTCCCCACGCCCATCAGGTAGCGCGGGCGATCGGCCGGGAGGAGGGGAGCCGTGAACTGCATGACGTCCAGCATCTCCTCCTTGGGCTCGCCGACCGACACGCCGCCGATGGCCACGCCGTCGAACGCCAGTTCCGAGATGGCCTCGGCGCTCCGCCGTCGCAGGTCGCGGTGGATGCCGCCCTGCACGATGCCGAAGAGGGCTGGGGAGCGGGGAACGGCGAGCGGCGAGCGGGAGACATCGGCGTCGCGGCTGTTCGCGCCGGCCTCCCGCTCGCCGTTCGCCGCCAGCCGCTCGCCCGATTCGCTCAGTGCGCTCAACGCATCGCGCGCCTCCAGCGATCGCCGCGCCCACCGATGCGTCAGTTCCATCGACGTCTCCACCGCGGCGTGCGACAGCCCGTAGGCCGGGCATTCGTCGAAGGCCATGGCGATGTCGACGCCCATCTTCGTCTGGATGGCGATCGACGTTTCCGGCGAGAGGAAGTGCGCCGAGCCGTCGAGGTGGCTCCGGAACTCGACGCCTTCCTCGCGCACCTTGCGGATGCTGGCCAGCGAGAAGACCTGGAAGCCGCCCGAGTCCGAGAGCACGGCCCGGTCCCAGTTCATGAAGCGATGCACCCCGCCCAGCCGCTCCAGCAGGTCCGCTCCCGGCCGCAGCATGAGGTGGTAGGTGTTGTTGAGGATGATCTCGGGGCCGAGTGCCGAGTGCGGAGGGCCGGGTGCCGAGTGCTGATTGCTCCCGAGCTGCTTCAACTGCTCGGTGGTCAGGCTCTTGACGCTGGCCAGCGTCCCGACCGGCATGAAGACCGGCGTCTCGATCGTGCCGTGGGGAGTGGTAATCCGGCCACGGCGGGCCGCTCCATCCGTGTGGAGCAGCTCGAACTTCAGTCGCGACGCGGCACTCGGCACTCGGTACCCGGCACTTCTACTGAAGCTTCATCGCTTCCACCCGCGTGTTCGGCGGGAGGTTGAGCGAGAAGCGGCCCTGCGCCACCGGCGTATTGGTCCGGATGTTCGTGAACTCGTAGCGGGTGACGTCGCCGTCGCCCTCCGTGTACTCGAACTTCGTGGTGAGATAGCTCTTCTTGTCGATCCAGATCTTGATGTGGCGGACGCGCTTGGCGATGCCTTTCGTCTTCGGGTCGAGATCGAGCACGTACTGGGGCAGGTCGGCGCGGTTGGAGAAGGTGAAGTTGAAGTAGGCGGCCAGCTCGTCGAGCGCGCCGCTGGCGCCGAGGTACTTGAAGATCCGGTCCTGGTAGCGCTTCACCTCGATCGTCTCCGCCTTGTGCAGATCGGGGTAGTACGTCGTGAGCATGCCGTTGGCGATGAGCATGGAGATGTGCTTCGGCGCGTCGTACTCCCACAGCACGTTGTTCGGCTTGGAGTAGACGAAGTGGCCGGTGGAGACCTCCGAGTTGGCCAGGAGGGCCAGGGTCTTCTCCTGGCGGAACTCCGCCTCGAGGCTGCTGGTCTTCTTCTGCTGCTCCTGGACGCGCTGGATCACTTCATCCAGGGAGTTCGGATCGCGGGGAGGCGCGGCGGCGGCAGGGATGGCGAGGGCGGCGGCGCAAAGCGCTGCCGCAACGAGACGGCTGGGGGACATGCGCGCCCCAACGTGGCCGAAAACGGTCCTATTTCCGGTGGAGGGGGGTATACTCGACCGAGAACCGAGGTTATTTATGCACAAGAGTTTGCTCGTGTTGGGAGTGTGGCTGGTGGCGCAGAGCAGCCTCGGCGCCGTGGAATACGACTTCCGGCAGACGACGAGCTCCCAGCTCGAGTCCATACCCTCCGCCGACTTCACAGGTCATGCCGTCATCGACGGCGACCGCTACCGGGTCGATTTCAAGAGCGGCAACTTCGCCAACCCGGGTGTCTACCTCATCAGCACCAACGCCGCCCGGAACCAGATCTGGATCGATCCCAACAAGAAGCAGTACCTGGAGATCGACGCCGGCGGCGTGGCCAACGTCCTCGGCACCACGAACCTCACCTTCAGCAACAAGAAAGTCGACGTCGCCCTCCGCGACGACCATCCGAAGGTGGCCGGCATCGTGACCGATCACTACACCATCAACATCAGCTTCGACATCACCCTGCACATGGGTGCCCTCCCCATCACCCAATCCGTGACGGAGGTGATCGACAAGTGGACGACCACCGCGTACGGCGACCTCTCCGAGGGCTTCGTGTCGGGAGGCGGCCTGAGGACCAACAACCCCGAGATGGACGACCTCATCTCCCAGGAGACCACCAAGGTCAAAGGCTTCGCCCTCCGGCAGACGGCTTCGATCACCACCACCAGCCGCACGCTGGCCGAGAAGTCCGAGCTGAAGGTCCCCCGCACCGTGAATCAGCAGAGCGATTTCGAGATCACCTCCATCGGCGCACAGCCGTCCATCTCCGCCGATCTCTTTGCGATTCCAATGGGTTACCGGAAAGCAAAGCCGCTGGAGATCGACGGCGAGGCCGTCAATCGGTCCGTCACGCTTGAACCTGCCCGCAATTAGCGGCTAAGATCGCTTCAGGTTTACGTCCCCGGTTGCCACGGTACATCCGAGCGAAGTGTGATGAGGAAGCTGCTCGCCTTAGGCGAACGACTGGGTGGGATCCTGCGGCGGCCGCGGCCTTATTTCGCGGTCATGTTTCCGCTGGCCATCCCGCTCGTCCTTGCTACGGTTTCCGTCGTCGATCCGTCCAGGACCGCGACGGCGAAGCCCACCGCGGCCACGATCCCCGCCCCGGAGTTGCGCTACCTCGACCTGAAGCCGAGCGCCGCGCCGGATGCCGCTCTCCCCGAGCACTCGATGCTCCTGGCCGTCGAGGCTGACGACACGCTCGACAGCGTCCTCAAGGGCGGCGGCCTCGATCGGGCCGAGAGCGCTCTCCTCAATCGCGAGTTCGGCCGCACCATCGACCTCCGCCGCCTCCGTCCCGGCAACCTGCTCCGCTTCCACTACAACATGGACGGCAAGGTCGACAGCGTGGAGATGAAGGTCGGCGGCTGGGGCGAGCTCGACGCCATCCGCGGCCCGAACGGCTTCGAGGTCACTCCCCGGCCGGCGCAGCTCCACGAGGTCAAGACGACCGTGGCCGCCCGCATCGACACCTCGCTCTACGACGCCATCCGCGGCGCCGGCGAGAGCCCGGCCCTCGTGCAGGAGCTGGTGGACGTCTTCCAGTGGGACATCGACTTCTTCGCCCTGAAGAAGGGCGACTCGTTCAGTCTCGTGGTGATGAAGAAGTACGCCGGCTCGGACGAGATGGGCTACGGCCCCATCCTGGCCGGACGCTTCACCCACAACGGCCAGACCTACGAGGCCTACCGCGAGGGTTCCGGCTACTACTCGGCCAACGGCACGCCGCTCCGCAAGGAGTTCCTCCGCGCCCCGCTGGCCTTCACCCGCATCTCCTCCAGCTTCTCCAACAGCCGCTTTCACCCCCTCCTGCACATCTTCCGGCCCCACCACGGCGTCGACTACGCCGCGCCGATCGGCACGCCGGTCATGACCACGGCGGACGGCACGGTGGTGGAAGCGACCTACAACCGCGGCGAGGGGAACTACATCAAGGTCCGCCACTCGGCGCGGATCGAGACGTCGTACCTCCACCTCTCGCGCTTCGCCGCAGGCGTTCATCCCGGGGCGCGCGTGCAGCAGGGCCAGGTCATCGCCTACGTCGGCATGACCGGCCTGGCCACCGGGCCGCATCTCGATTACCGCGTGTCGGATAACGGCACGTGGCTCAATCCACTCCAGCTCAAAGGCATCACACCCGACCCGCTGCGGGCCGATGCGCTCCGGCAGTTCCGCGCGAACGCCGGCCAGCTCGCGTCACAGCTCGCCTCGGCCACGCCGCAGGTCGCGGAAACAAATCCGAGGCGGCGGGCACTTTTCTAGCAGACCCCCCACGGGCTAAACCATGAAAAAAGTGATTGTCCGGGCGCCGGTGCGCGCCGACCTTGCTGGCGGTACTCTCGACCTCTGGCCGCTGTATCTCTTCCACCCCGGGGCCCGTACCGTTAACGTGGCCATCTCCTACCACGCGGAATCGGAAGTGGCCGTCGTTCCCGGCGACGCCATCGAGATTCACCTCGTCGATCAACAATACGCGCGCCGCTACGAATCGATGGCGGAACTGTCCTCCGATCCGAAGGCCGCGCTCATCTTCCGCGCGCTCGAACATTTCCACCTCACCGGCATCCGCATCACCACCCGCACCGACGCCCCCCGCGGCTCCGGCCTCGGCGGCTCCTCGGCGCTGGCCATCACGCTCGTCCGGGCGCTCGCGGAGATCGCCGAGAAGCCCATCGAAGGCGACGACCTGATCAACCTCGTGCGCGACCTGGAGACCCGGCTCCTCGGCGTCCCGGCCGGGATCCAGGACTACTACCCCCCGGTCTATGGCGGCCTGGCGGCGCTGCACCTCAATCCCGGAACGGTCGTCCGTCAGCCGATCCTGCTGCCCGTCGAGGAACTTGCCGGCCACTTCCTCGTGCACTACGGCGGCATCGCCCACTTCTCCGGCACGAACAACTGGGAGATTTACAAGCGGCAGATCGAGGGGAAGAAGAGAGTGCAGAAGGGGTTGGCGAAGATCGCCGAGAGCGCGGCAGAGATGGAGCGCGCCCTGGCCGCCGGCAACCTCCCGGCCGCCGGTGCCGCGCTTGCGCAGGAATGGTCGAACCGCAAGGCGTTGATCGAGGGCATCTCCACGCCGGAGGTCGACGCCGCCATCGCCGTCGCCGAAGGGGCGGGGGCGTGGGGCGGCAAGGTCTGCGGCGCGGGCGGCGGCGGCTGCATTGTCTTTCTGATGCCGAAAGAGAAGCGCGACGACGTGAAACGCGCACTGGCCGCCGTCCCGGGCCGCATCGTCGACGCCCATCCCGTCTCCTACGGACTGACCATCGAGCGCAGCGACGACGTCCAGGTACCGCTCTTCGGCCGCGTGCGAACGCCGTCGCACGCCGCCCTCTCGCTCGAGCAGCTCTACGTCTACGGCGGCGAGCGCTCCTACCGCCCGCACCTCCTGGCCGAGGCGGTCGTGACGCAGACGGACGGCCGGAGCGGCGTCCACACCTCGTTCGTCCGCTCCTACATCGCGCCGATCAACCCGAACGACGGCTCGGTGCTCTGGAGCCTCGGCCATCCGCTGGACCCGGAGCACCTGGACATCCGCGCCGTTCCCGAGCCGCAGCATGAGACGGAGCTGAGCGCCAGCCCCGAGACGCTCATGCAGGGCGCGGCCCAGTCGGAAGATGCCTTCCGCCAGTTTCTGGCCGCGACGGAGAAGCTGCAGATCTTCCACAACCCTCCGTTCACTCTCTACTCCCAGCCGAACGAATCGCGCGACGCGTTCCGCGACCGCTGCCATGAGGAAGCCAAACGCCGCCTGGAAGAGGAGACGGAGCGCCTGGAGAGCACCTTCCGCCGCCGCATCGACCAGCTCCGCGAGAAGTCCGAGCGCGAGCAGCGGGAGATCGACGCCAAGGACGAAGGCCGCAGCGACGATACTCCCAACGACGTCAACGTGGCCTGGGGCCAGGCCCTCTACAACATCACCAGCGGCAAGCCGGCCGGCGTGGCCGACGCCCAGAGCGTCCGCGAAGTCGACTACATGGAGCGCATCGCTCAGATCCAGAAGGCCTGGGACCGTGAGCTCGATACCCTGCGCGAAGACCTGGAGAGCCAGGCCCGCGAGATCGAAGAGACGACCGTGACGCCAGCGCCGAAGAACATCGAAGTGACGAAGTATTTGATTTTGTGGGCTGGCTCGACTTTATCCTGAGTGAGGGTGGGGGGCAGGGCGGGAACGAAGGATCTGGCCAACGCTGCTCCCAAGGCGAGCCACTCTGACTGTGCCTGGCCCAACGAATCGTAGGGTCGAACCAAAGGGGAACGGCTCACGCGGAGACGCGGAGCTCACGGAGAGCGGGTTGCCACGAGCAACCGATACCTGACTCCCAGCCGTGAATGGCTTGGCCTCTGACATCATCGTCGGTAATCCAGCCGTCAGCGGCTCCGCGCCAGCCATGAACGTCAGAAATCGAGCCGTGAATGGCTCCGCGCCAGCCATGAACGTCAGAAATTCAGCCGTGAATGGCTCCGTGCCAGCCATGAACGTCAGAAATCGAGCCGTGAATGGCTCCGCGCCAGATATGAATGTCTGAAATCGAGCCGTGAATGGATTCGCGCCAGATATGAATATCTGAAATTGAGCCATGAATGGATTCGCGCCAGATATGAATATCAGGATTTTTATTGACGGCACGAATTCCGTTCGGGCGTGTCAGTCCCTGGGCGCCATTTCGCGAGTGCATGCTAAGTGGTTGATTATCAAGATGATCCGCGGACAGACGTCGCTTCCTGAGGCACGGCCCGCCGTCCCGATCCACGGAAATGCCGCCGATTTCGAAACCGAGATATGGGAAAGCCTGACCTCCACGATCCCGCGTCTCCGCGGGAGGCGCTTCTCGCACCGCGCGACGTCGCCGGAGGCGCGGCGACGACGCTATCCGCCGAGCCACCGCAGCCGCAGGACGCCGTCGTCCTCATCCGCAAAGCCACGCGCGAGACTTCGTAACCAACACATCCTCCGAGGGATATGTTCAGCTTCAAGGCTCCAGGAATGCTCCGCGCTCCCGCGTGTTAGCCGTGGTACGATCCACCCCGAGTCGGGCAGTAGCGCAGCCTGGTAGCGTACCTGAATGGGGTTCAGGTGGTCGCGGGTTCAAATCCCGCCTGCCCGACCAGATGACCCGCTGAACTCCGGAACTTAGAATCGCCTTGTGGCAAGCGATCTGCGTTTCGAATGGGATGGCCAGAAAGCCAAGCGCAACCTCGCTCACCACGGGATCTCTTTCGAGGAAGCGAGGGACGTGTTCTACGACGACCTCGCCCGCGTGACCGACGATCCCGACCACTCGATCGGCGAAGTTCGGCTGCTGATCTTCGGCACAACCAGCGCGGGACGTCTCGTGCTGGTAAGCTTCGTCGATCGGGAAGGCTCGATTCGGATCATCAGCGCTCGAAAAGCAACGAGCCACGAACGCAAACGATATGAAGAAGACATCCTCTAAACCCGCCGACGACCTTCGGCCGGAGTACAACTTCGACTTCAAACAGATGCGCCCGAACCCCTACGCGAAACGCCTGAAGGGAAAGTCCGTCATCTCGATTGTCCTCGACGAAGACGTAGCCGGGGTTTTCGACACCTCGGAAGCGGTCAATGACGCACTGCGATCGGTCATGCGAACGACGCGGGACCGAGCGTCACGCACACCCGATAAGCGGCGTGCGAGCTGAGAGGCCTCGCGGACCTTTTCAATATCGCGTGGTCCCAGCGCGGGGTCTCGCACGCCGGGCCGAAAAGCAAGGTATGATCCCCCCTTGACCCCATCCCGATCGCGCGCATGACGTAGATCGCGCCGGCCGATTCGACGAAGAGGAGAACCATCAGGAACGCAAAGAGGAAATGCGCGTTCGGATGGCGCGCCAGGTCCTCTTCGACGCGACGGATATCGGCTTCCCCTTCTTCAATGCGCGGGTCCTGCAGCCGCGAGCCGACGTTCGCATGCCTGAGATTCCCGACCGGATCGAATGCGGGCTCGGGACCGAGCGTCGCGAGCACGTATGCGTCCGGTTCGTAGATGTTGAGTTGCGCGTCTTCCTGAGCGCGGCGGTTGAGATCATTCCGATCGAAGCCTTCAAACATTGGGCACCTCCTTTTCGGCGGTTGTCGGGGCCTGGAAGCTGCCGCTCTGGATCTCCACGTGCGCGGCGCCGGCTTCGTCGAGGGCCGTCTGCCAGATCGCGCGGACATCCCCGCCGCGCCGGAAGGTCAAAGCGCAGCGCCCCCGGTCAACCGATCCGAGATCGACGTGGGAAAAGACGATGGAGATTCCTCGAAGCGATCCTGCCGGCAGCACACGTTCGCGCGCGAGGACGCGTGCAAAGCGGTCCGGCGTCGGCAGCGCGTCGCATTCGAAGCTCCCGAAACCAGACACCTCAAAAGCGTCCGTGACGACGATGAGAAGCCGCGGCTCCTTCACGGGCGGCGTCGCAAGCGCTACGCGACCGATCGCCTCGGCGATTGGCGAGCGCCGCGGATGCATGCGAAGGCTCGGCTGCGCGGCCGTCATGAGGGACCGGAGTTCCTCCGCCATCCAGCGGGATTCATGCTCCAGTCGGGCGCGCCGTCCGGAGCCGCGGGCCTTGACGCTCCGGGCCTCGCCGACCATACGCGTGGTCTCGATATCCCGCCCCTGCACCCACAGCCGGACCACGCTTCCGGGCGCCTCTGCGGCTTGGCCGAGCGCGATCCCGAGCACTTCGCGCAAGGTCGCTTCGTTGCACGTACTCCCCGCGCTCGGATCGCAGAGCACCTCTCTAACGACGGGAGCCAGCAGCGGTTTGTCGCTCGCACCGAACCAGGTGCCAAACGTCCCCGGCCCATCGGTGCATCCCGCGATGAAGAACACGAACAGCGGCAGCAGCAAGAGAGCGATCGTTCGTCGGAGAGTCATTCGACACCTCCGGCGTCCGGGCGCTCTCTGCGCGTGCGCTTCTTCCGCTCCGGCTTTGCTGATGGTTGCAGCCGATCAAGCACGGAGCGCACGATCTCGAGTGCCTCCTCGTCGACCTGCGTGATCTGTTGGATGCATCGCAGTCGCGTCGGTGCGTTGTCATCCGCTTCGTCAATTCGGGATGTATCGTTTGCTGTCATCGAAGCTCCTTTTCTGCTCATCTCCGTCGATGAGCGCGGGCTTCGTATTCAGCACATCTTCCGCCTCTTTCGGGCCTGCTGCCAAACGGTGCGAAACGGTGTGGATCTGCTGAACACTACGGTCTTCGAGGTACTCGACCACTCACGCGCTTGAATCCACGACGAAGAAACCGCGAATACGTACCCGCACTCTCGCGTTCGGCTAGACATGGCCTTGGGGGCCGTCGTCTGATTGAGGCTCTGCGCTCCGAGGCAAAGATTGAAAGATGCAACTCGTAGCTAACGGCCCTGACATCCCCGATGCGCTGTTGCAGGCGCATGAGGAGGGCCGCGTGGTGAACCTATTGAATGCGATTATCAGCGATCAGCCTTGGCCACTTCCCGAGCTGAGTCAATGTTTGACTGCTATTTCTCAGGCCAACCCCGCATTGTTGCAAGATCGCCGCTACCACCGGCTGGAAGAGTACTCGCGCCGGCGCGCCGGCTGGCTCGTGGAGACAACCATGACGCTGAAAGAACGTTTCGACGACTTCTGCCGGCAGTATCCCGGTTCGGTCGCCATCGACTCGCTCGAAAACCCGCCGAAGGGAGTCCAGAAGGGCGATTACCTCTTCGAGGACAAGACGATCGTCTGCGAAGTCAAGTGTCTCGAAGCGGACATGCGGAAGAAGCTCCTCGACATCATGAAGGCGGACGGCATTGATCCAGGCCAGCTCCCGAAGGGGCGACACATCATCGAGGACCTATACCTCAAACTGCCGAAGAAAATGAAGGGCAAGAACCGCTACAACCAACTCGTCAAGAAGATCACATCTTCTGTCGCGAATGCGATCGACGACGCAGCAAACCAGATCCGCGACACAAAAGAGCACCTCGGCATCCCTGACGCAGACGGTCTCCTCGTCATCCTCAACGAGGAGGTGAACATCATCGGGCAGCCGCTCGTCAAGGAACGTCTCGGTCTCGCTGTCAGGAAGAAAAACGCGGAAGGGAAGCCGTACCACTCGCAGGTGACGCGAGTGCTGCACATCGGCGAGACGAACGCCGTTGGAACTCCTGCTGGTGACATGCGCATCAACATCGCGCTTCCCAACCCGCACGCCACGGCGAAAGGCGACATCGATGGTTTTGTGCAAAAGCTCGCGAGCGCGTGGGGCGACTACAACGGCGAACCGCTGACTGATGATCACGGCATCGACGTGAATGACCTGATGAAGAACTCGCGGCTCTACATCGACGTGTTCTAGGAATACCGTGCTCTGACGATGGATAGGTGTCTAACGCGCGTCTAATTCGCGTGCATTCGCCCATGTGCAGACAAGTCCAGACCGAGGTAAACTGCTCTCGAAAGGAGATATCCGCCGATGTCCCGAGACAAAGGCGGAGATGGGGTTCAGGTTATCTCCAGATGAGTCGAGACATGTCTCGGATTTTTTCCACCAGCCGAGCTGATCGAAGCCGTTGGCGAGCGCATACGCACCCGGCGAGCCGGCGTTCAGGAACTCCTCAT
>CAZYTO010000201.1:0-5037 GCA_964650405.1 uncultured Thermoanaerobaculia bacterium
GTTTGGTGCACCCACGAGGACTCGAACCTCGAACCTTCTGATCCGTAGTCAGATGCTCTATCCAATTAAGCTATGGGTGCGAGCAAGGCAACCTAACGAACCGGCCCCGGTCAACATTCCGGCACCGGCACGCAGGTCGCGCATTCTAATCGCCTCACGCCCGCCCCGCAACCGGAAGAATCGGGGGGTATCCCAGGCGGCGGGTATCGCGATCCGGCACCCCAGCACTCGGCACCAAGCTCCGGCGCCCAGCACCCGGCACTCGGCACTCGGCACCCGGCACCCGGCACCCGGCACCCGGCACTCGGCACTCGGCACCCCGCACTCGGCACCGGGCACTCGGCACCCGGCACTCGGAACTCGGCACTTTCCTTCTTCCCGCCTCCTTTCTTCTTGCTGTAGACTTAACGGCCTCGAAGCAGCAATCCGAAAATCACGGCCTCCACGGCTGGCTACTGCCTACCCCACCCTTCCCCAGCCAGCCGTGGAGGCGTGATTGTTTTTCTGCGGTCTCTTGCGCAGGCACTCCCCTCCGGCATGAAGTAAAGTAGCTTCTAAGATCCCGTGGAGCTCTACGCATTCGACGACGACTACGTGACGCGGCTGCGCAGCGGCGACCGCTTCACGGAGGAGCACTTTCTCCGCTACTTCGGTGAGCTGCTGCAGATCAAGCTGCGCAACCGCCTGCGCACCTCGCAAGCCGTCGAAGACGTCTGCCAGGAGGTCTTCCTCCGCGTCTTCCGCGTCGTGCGCTCACCGGAAGGGATCCGCGACGGCCGCAAGCTCGGGGCGTTCGTCAACTCCGTCTGCAACAACGTCATGCTCGAGTCGTTCCGCGCCAACGGCCGGACGGAAGCGCTGAGCGAGGAGCACGAAGCCGTGCCGGATTCAGGCGAAGACATCGAGCAGGCCCTCATGAACGGCGAGACCAAGGCCCGCGTCCGGCGCGTCCTCGGCCGGCTCAGCCTGAAGGATCAGCAACTGCTGCAGGCGCTCTTTTTCGAGGAGCGCGACAAGGACGAGGTCTGCCGCACGTTTTCCGTCGACCGCAACTACCTCCGGGTGCTTCTGCACCGGGCCAAGGAGAAGTTCCGGAACGAGTACACCGCCCCTGACGTCGCTCCCTTCCCTTCGAAGACGCCGCCGTCTGAAACGGAATCCGGAAAACCATCACTACGCCACTGAGAGACAGAGGATGGACCATACCGAAGCCGTTGAGACGCTCGCCTGCGAGCGCTACCTGTTCGATGAGCTGACCCCCGAGGACCGCGACGCCTTCGAAGAGCATTACTTCGGCTGCGCCGAGTGTGCCGCGGACGTCAAGGCCGAAGCCGCGATCGTCGCCGGAGTCCGCGCCGGGAAGGCCGGGCAGCAACCGCGGCGATGGGCCTTCTGGGGCTCCGTGGCCGCTGCCGCCGCGCTCGCATTCGTCGTCGTCTGGCAGAACACCGTCGTCATTCCCGGCCTGGTACGGGAGCGCGATGCCGCCTTGCAGCCGGGCGTGCTGAGCATCCTTTCTTTTTCCGCGGGCGCGTCGCGCGGGGAAGAGAAAACGGCCTCAGCGAAGACGAACCTCGCGCTTGCGATCGATATCGAAACCCAGCCCGGCGCCACCGGCTACCTTCTCGAGGTCGTCGACGGGCGAGGGGTGATCCGCCTTCGTTACCACGCCTCCGCTGAAGAGGCGAAGGAGACGGTCAAGCTCCTCCCTCCCGGCGGCCGATTGGCGCCCGGTCATTACACCCTGAATTTGAAGGCGGAGCCTGTCGGTCAGCCGGTTTCGCCGCAGTCGTTCGTCGTCCGATAGGTCCTGACAAACCAACCATTCCGGAAATGACCGCGCGCACCGCCGCGCGAAAGAGAGGAAGTCATGTCCAGAGACAGCCGCTACTCCACGTCCTTTGCCTACCACGCCCAAGCCGTCGGGTTCTCCGCGTCGCTCCGCAAGCCGTGCTGCGAGAACATCCCCGGCCAGGCTTCGGTCTCGCTGTCGCAGACCGGCGGCGAGAGCTATTCCGTCGTGCGCAACTTCGACTGGAAAGGCATCTTCCGCTTCGACGAAGCCGCCGCCTACGTGACGGGCAGCGAGGATCACGATTCATACAACACGCTCTCCACGGTCACCGTGCGCGGGTTGAACATCGCCAACATGGTCACGGCCGACCTGGTCATCGCCAGGGTCAGCTCCCGTCATGATCGCGAGAAGAACGGCTCGATCTCCACCGAGGGACGGATCACCCTGGAGGGCAGCGCCTATCAGAACCTGCGTATCGCCGGCCGCCACGTCACTGCCCGCCTGGCCACGCCGCGCTGCTCGAACGTCACGTTCGACGAGGCCCTCGAGTTCACCCGGAGCCAGCGTGGTTTCATGAACGCCGCGACGAACACGGCCAGTTGCAGCATTGCCACGGAGGCCACCGCCGAAGACTTGAAAGTGGAACATGGGAAGATCGTGGTTCCGGAATTCGGTACCATCTATCTCGCCGGAGTCATCTTCAAGCCGGGCTACCGCCGCATCAGCATGTTGCGCGTCGAGCTCGGGTGCCCCATCGGAGGTGGCGTCGAAGTTTCCGGCGGCGAAGGAAATGGGACGGAGATCTGGGGTTAGATGGTTGCTGATCATGCTGCTGCCGGCGCTTCTCGCGCCGGCGGCAGCGAAGCCGTATGACCCGTACCGCGAAGGGCGGAGGATCTATGATCGAGGCGACTGGCACGCCCTTGCCGAATTCACTCAGGCAGCACTGAGCCGGTTGCCAGACGACTCCTCCGATGTCGCTCTTAAACTGCGGATCCTCCGCGCCGCTGCGTATTACCAGACGAATCAGAAGCTCGCGGCAGAGGTCTTGCCGGCGGAGTTGCCGCCCCGCCTCAGCCAAAGCGAAGCAGCCGTGATCCGGCTGCGTGTCCTTGCGGCGTTGGCCCACTTCAACAACGACGACGTCGCTGCGGCGCGGTACGTCGAATCGGCAGAGCGCCTGGCGCGGAGAAAGTATCCCAGGCTTCTATCCGAAGTCGTGGTCTCGCGGTCCTACCTCAGTCAATACGGACTGAAAGAGCGTGAGGCGTACGCTCGGACGGCCCTGCGGCTCGCCCGGCGCTACCCGGACGCTCGCTCGGAGTTGGTGGCGCGCGCGACGCTCTCGCGGAACCTGGGACTGCAGGAGCGTTATGACGAGGCCGTAACGATCGCGGAAGGGGCATTGAAAGTCGCGGCCGCAAACCATTTCGACAGTCTTTTCGCGCAGACCGAAGGCAATCTCGGCTGGTTGTACGTCGACCTCGGTGACCCCGACCTCGCCGAACAGTATCTGCGCGATGCCCTCGCGAAATCGACGCGCCTCGGTCTGAAGCGTGACTTTCTGCCCTGGCATCTTCAGTTTGGAAACATCGCGGTCAAGCGGGGAGATCTCGCCACGGCCGCCACGGAATACGGCATCGCCCTTGACCTGGCCACGCAGCAGAAGAAGGGCCGTGGACCGGTGCTGGCGAATCTAGCGAGCGTTGCGTTGGAGGCCCATCATTACGACGAGGCGCGGCGATACAACGAACAGGCCATCGAGGCTAAGCAGGCCGAGAAAGACGCTACGGGTGTTCTCCGTTCGCAAATTCTGAATGCGCGGATCGACCGGGAGACGAACCGGCTCGAGGAGGCCCAGCGAACGCTCGAGGATGTCGTTACTCATTCGGACTCGCGGTTCATCCGTTTCGAAGGAGAGACGGAGCTGGCACGTGTTGCTGTCGAGCGGAAAGCAGCCGATGATGCCGGGCGGCACTTCCACGCCGCGCTGTCGACCATCGACGACGCACGGGCCGATATCAAGAGCGATGACCTCAAGCTGCCTTTCGCCAACCTCTCCGCTTCCCTCTACCGCGACTACGTCGACTTTCTAGCCGCTGCCGGCCGCTCCCGCGACGCTCTGCGCGTGGCGGAGCTCAGCCGCGCCCGCACTCTCGCCGAAGGCCTCGGCGTCGAGCGCGACCGGACCGGCGAGTTCGACCCGGAGAGCATCGCAAGGAAGGCTGGCGTCACCGTACTCTCGTACTGGCTCGCGCCGCGGCACTCGTTGCTCTTCGTCATCACAGCGGAGGGCGTCCAGCATTTCGTCCTGCCGTCTGCCGATACGATCAACGACAAGATCGACGCCTATCAGAAGGACCTGGACAACGTCGCGCGCGGCGCCGAGCTCTACTCGTTGCTCGTCGCGCCGGCAGCCTCGGCGATTCGCGGGACTCGCCTTGCGGTCATCCCGGACGGCCATCTCGCCGCGTTCAACTTCGAGACGCTTCGCACCCCCCGGGGACGCTACTGGATCGAGGACGTCACCCTGGAGAGCGCGAATGCACTGCAGTTCGTCGATGCAACGAAGCGCCCCGAACGCGGAAAGCTCCTGCTCATCGGAAATGCTGTGAAAGCCGACCCCCAGTTCCCGTCTCTGCCCCATGCGGGAGAGGAGATCGCCGGCATCGAAAAATACTTCGACCGCCGAACGACGCTGGCCGGTGTGGCGGCGACGCCGGGGGCATATCTGAAGTCGAATCCGGAGTCCTACGCCTACGTGCACTTCGTCGCGCACGCGGCAGCCACACGCCAGCGCCCGCTCGACTCCGCGGTCATCCTCGGTCCGGATGCCAACGGCTACAAGCTCTACGCGCGCGACGTCGTGGCCCATCCCCTGAAGGCACGGCTCGTCACGATTTCGAGCTGCCACAGCGCCGGCAAGCGGGCCTTCGCCGGCGAGGGGCTCGTCGGCCTGGCCTGGGCATTCCTGCGTGCCGGCGCCCACGAAGTCGTGGCCGCGTTTGGGGAAGGCCACGACGCTTCGACCGTCGGGTTGATGGAGGTCGCTTTCGACTTCGAATAGGCATAGAGAGTGATGAAGAACTTGAAGCCCGGCGGGACGCAGACGAGAAGAGTCCCCGAGCCGGGCTGACCAAGGCCCTTGAGAGGATTCCCCGCCTCGTCCGTGAATTCGATGGCGGCGTCGGCCTCAGCGGAGCCGCCGGGGTTGCTTCCATTCATGATCTCAGTGACAGACC
>CAZYTO010000201.1:5047-10609 GCA_964650405.1 uncultured Thermoanaerobaculia bacterium
GGGCAAGGCGCCTTCGGCCGCTGGGTGGATGGGGGCGTTGTACTCCGGCATCCATGCCGGGCAGCCTCCGGCCGACGCATTGCGCGCGGCCAAGCTGAAGCTCCTTCACTCCGGGACCATCCATCGCAAACCGCAGTACTGGGCGCCGTTTGTGCTCTACTCCGGCTCATGAGCTCGGATCGGAAAGCGGAGTATCTCGCGCGCCGCATGCACACACCTGACACGCCCGAGCGTGCCGAACTGCGTGCGGCGTTGCGCGAGACGTCGAAGCAGCTCATCACCCTCCACCGGCATCTCATCAGCGCGGCCAAGGACGACTTCGCGTTCGCGACCGGCGCGATGCCTGCGCCGGCCGAATTGCTTCGCCTCCTCACCGACGATCCCTTCTTCGCCTGGCTCCGGCCGATGACCTCCCTCATCGTCGAGATCGACGAAATGGCGCGGACCGACTTCGAGCCCGAGGGAGCGCACTCTGTCGGGCGCCGCCTGCACGCCATGTTCGACGCCACCGAAGGCGACTTCGCCGCGCACTACGTCCCCATCCTCCAGCGCGAAGTGGACGTGACGATCGCCCACGCCGCCCTGCGCGGAGTAATGGGGAAGTTGAACGGAACGAAACGGGAAGAATGAGTGGGACGCCGGTCAGAAGATCGGGCGGCGCATCACCATGCTCGGCCTGGGTCCTGACTGAAGGCTGAAAGGCTGAAAGGCTGAAAGGAAACCAACGCGCACCCAGGCCCCTTTCAGCCTTTCAGCCTTCCCGCCTTTCAGCCTTGGCGCGTGGTCTCCCCGGCAGGAATCGAACCTGCGACCCACAGCTTAGAAGGCTGTTGCTCTATCCGACTGAGCTACGGGGAGAGGAGGGAAGGCGGTTTGGTCGGGGCGAGAGGATTCGAACCTCCGACCCCCTGCTCCCAAAGCAGGTGCGCTACCAGACTGCGCTACACCCCGACGGCAAACGCGCTTCGCAACAGGCGCGGTCCGTCGCGCAATTCCGCTTCGGCTCAGACGGCCTGCGCGGCGCCCTGGTTGATCTGGTGCGGCGGCAGGTACTTCTGCCACTCCCGCGCCGTCGCGTCGTCCAGGACGAACTCGAAGCAGTGACCGTGCGACCGGAGGCGAAGGGCCTTGCCCGTGACGTGATGGCCCGTGGCCGTCTCGTCGTCGTATTCGATCTCATCGACCTGGGCGAGATCCAGCGACGCCTCGAGGTCGGGATTCTCGTAATAGAACGTGCTTTCGGTCAGGGCAAGCGCGACCGGGATGCGCTCGATGCCTTCCATGTAGTGCGCCGGGCTGACGATCTTCGAGCCCGCCTTCCGCTTGGCCATCAGGTCACCGAGCAGGTCCTGTGACCGGACGCGCAGGAATACCCAGATGAGAATGGCGAGAGCGATGACTCCAACCACGGTGACTGTCCCAACCCATTGCATCGGAAAACCTCCTCCAGGCTGTGCGAATGAAAGGAGCGTACGCCTTTTTCACCAAAACGTCACTGTTCGTTCAGCAATACGCTCGAAAACCGAATAAGTTTGCAACCTCCTCCTCTTGACGGCTGGGCCGGTTTAGAATCTTACGGATGGGCGGCGGTAGCGCGAGACGGAGAGTCCGGCAGGAGCACTCGTCGGGCGGGGCGGTGATCCAGTTTCGTGACGGACAGCCCTGGGTGGCCATGATCGCCACCCGCCGCAGCACCCGCTGGGGATTGCCCAAGGGTGCCGTGGCCGCCGGCGAGACCTCCCAGCAGGCCGCCCTGCGCGAGGTGCTGGAAGAGACCGGCCTGATCGCCGACATCGTCCGCCCCCTCGACACCATCGAGTACTTCTTCCGGGCCGGCGACTCCCTCATCCGGAAACGGGTCGACTTCTACCTCATGCTCTTCGTCGGCGGGACGCTCACCCCGCAGCTCAGCGAGGTCGACGACGCGCAGTGGTTCCCGCTTTCCGTGGCCGTGGAGCAGGCGAGCTTCGAGTCGGAGCGGAAGCTGCTCGAGGACGCCCTGCGCGAGGCGGACTCGCTGGCGCTGCGCCTTTCGGCTTCGTCGTCCCCTTCGGTTTGACCGTTCCCGCCTTCAGCGCCTCCGCCGCCAGCCGCGAGGCCGGCGTCGGGGCCTTCCTCGTCGTGGTGCGGTTGCTCTCCCAGACGTTCTCGGCGCCGATCTCGTCAACGCCGAGGTTCGAGACCACGGAGTTCGGCGCCACTTCCGTCACATCGACCTCGCTGTTGGCCCACCCGTCGCGGTGCTTGAGCAGCAGCCACTCGTTTCCCTTCGTCGACCGCCCCTTGATTCTCACCAGCGCCCACTCGCCGAACATCTTCTTCCCGAACATCCGGAAGGCCAGCTTCCCCTTCCGCAGCCCTTCCACCGCGTCCTCCGGCTCGGTCAGCTCCCATGTCCCCTGGTCCCAGAGGATGACGTTGCCGGCACCGTAGTTGCCGGCCGGGATGACCCCTTCGAACGACGCGTAGTCGTACGGGTGATCCTCCGTCATCATCGCCAGCCGCTTCACGGCTGGGTCGTACGACGGCCCCTTCGGCACGGACCACGACTTCAGCACGCCCTCAACCTCCAGCCGGAAGTCGTAGTGGAGCTGCGTGGCGTGATGCTTCTGGATCACGAAGATCGGCAGCGCACCGCGCTTCGGCGCGCCGCCGGACGGCTCCGGCGTCTCGTGAAACCTGCGCATCGAGCGGTACTTCCTGAGCAGATCGTCCGGCATGCGTACTTCCCTTTCTGTAAGGGTAGCAGTGTCCATTCCATGAATCCGCCTCCGGAAGTAACTGACGCGGAACGACTTGGCGTGAAGCTGTCGGGCCCGGTTGCGGCCCCGATCTTGCATCTACTCTCGCAGTTCGCAATATGGATCCATCCATCCGGCGATCACTTTGGGGCGCGTTTGCGGCGCTTTCGGCTCTGATCATCATCGGTCTGGGCCTCGCTCTCAGTGTCCTCGAGATCGAAAGGGCCCACGAGACCCGGGTCGTCACCACCGTTCAGCCCCTCCTCGACGCCATCCAGGACATGGATACCGCCACGATGCAGCTCCTGGCCGCGTCGCGCGGGTACTCCCTCACCCATGAGTCGCAGTTCCTCGATCAGTACAACGCCGCCATCCACAACTTCAGCAAGGCCCTCGATCAGGCCAACGAGGCTGCTGTCGATCCGGCCCTGCTGCGCTACGTCGTCAAATACCGCGACGAATTCGCCTTGCTGCGCTCGCACACCGATGCGCAGCTCAAGTACACCACGGCAGATCAACCGGAAGCCTCCCTCGGGGAGATGAAGACGGCCGCCCAGGTCCGGAGCTCGGCGCCGGACTATGCAGGCCTGGTCCAGGCGGCGCTGACCAGGAAGCAGGGGGCGGAGATGGAGCGCATCCGGAGCGTGCGCCAGACCCTGACCCTGTCGCTGGTCGTCGTCACCATTCTTCTCATCGCCGGCTTCGGCTACACGATGCTGCGCATCGAGCGCTCGCTCGGCGCCTCCATCAACCGGCAGGTGCGCCGCACCGAAGCCATGATCGCCGGCATGGCCGACGGCGTCATGCTCGTCGATGGAGAGGGGAAGGTCGTCTTCATCAATTCCGCAGGCCAGCAACTCCTCGGCGCCAAGAGCGTCGGCACTCCCATCTTCCGGCACGCCGAGGTCTACCGCCTGCGGAGCCAGGAAGGAAAGGAGATCGACGCCAACGAGCTGCCCGCCGCACAGGCCCTGGCCACGGGACGCCCCGTGCGCGACAAGACGTTCATCATCGCCCGCCCGGAGCGTTCCATCGCCATCTCCATGTCCGCGACGCCCCTGCAGGAAGACGGCCACACCTCCGGCGTCGTGGTCACCTTCCGCGACATCACCGAGCGCAGTGAGCTCGAAGAGACCATGCACCAGCAGGCCGAGCACGCCCAGATCCTCGCCGACGCCGGTGCGTTCTTCTCCAGCAACATCGACCCGGTCTGGGTCACCCAGGCCATCGCCGAGCGCGTGGCCGAAGTCCTCGGCGACTGGAGCGCGGTCATCCTCAAGTCCGGCTCGTCGCGCGACATGCAGGTCGCCGCCATCTATCACCGCGACATGGCCTCGCTGGGACTGGCCTGGTCGTACATCTACCGCCAGCCGCTCCTGGTCGGCGAGGGGATGATCGGACAGGTCGTGGCCACGGCGTATCCGTCGCTGATGACCAACGTCGGCAGCGCGGCCCTCGGCGTGAGCGCACAGACCAACACCACCTCGTACCACGTCCCGGCCGCGCCGCAGCTCGCATCGGTCCTCATCCTCCCGCTGCGCACGCGCCGCGAGATCCTCGGCGCCCTGCTCATCGCCGCCAACGATCCCGAGCGCCGCATGACCGACGACAAGCTGCCGCTGGCCGAGCTTCTCGCCGAGCGCGCCGCCCTGGCCATCGAGAACGCCAAGCTCTACACCGAACAGGTCGACGCCCCCCGCAAGGTCGAGGACCTCTCCCGCCTCAAGGACGAATTCCCCTCCATCCCCTCCCACGAGCTGCGCACCCCGGTCACCTCCATCAAGGGCTACACCCAGCTCGCCAAGACCCTCATCCGCGAGAACGACCTGGGCACCTCGGAGGAGTATCTCGACATCGCCCTCGACCAGATCGACCGCATGTCGCGCCTGATCCTCGAGCTCCTCGACGTGTCCCGCATCGAGACCGGCCGCCTGGAGATCCGGCGCGAGGCCATCAACTGGCCGGCCTTCGTGCGCGACGTCGTGCAGCGCCACCACACCGCCGTCAGCGACCGCCATTTCCACCTCGACGTCCTCGACCACGCCCGGGTCATCATCGGCGACCGCGACCGCCTCGAGCAGGTCCTCGGCAATCTCCTGGAGAACGCCGTCAAGTACTCGCCCGAGGGGAGCGACATCTTCGTGGAGCTCGAAGAGAAGGCGGACGAAGTCGTCACCTCCGTGTGCGACCGCGGCATCGGCATCCCGCTCGACGAGCTCGGACAGGTCTTCGAGCGCTTCCACCGCGGCCGCCAGGTTTCCTCGACCAACTACGGCGGCCTCGGTCTCGGTCTCTACATCACCAAGCAGATCGTCGAGCGCCATGCAGGCGCGATCTGGGTGGAGAGCAAGGAAGGGCAGGGAACGACCTTCCACTTCTCGCTCCCGGTGGCCACGGCGCAGTTGCCGGCCGCCGAGCCGCAGCCGCAGATCGCCGGCATGACCACGCAGTAGATCGGCAACCTGAAGCAGCGTTCTGGCGCGGGATTGCTATAGTTGTAACCGATACAGTGCCGGAGTTTCCCCTCACCCCGGCCTCTCCGCGCGCAGTATCCTGCAGGGGACTCAGCTCATGGCGGGATTGCGCGCTGCGAGGCCGACCCTCTCCCGCGGGGAGAGGGTGACGAGGCGGTTCCGTGGCAAGCATCTCAGGACTCCAGCGGAGTCGCGCGTTGCGAGGTGGCCCCGTCGGAGCAGAGGTGGTGGCGCCACCGGCCTTGCACCTAAAGTCGGTAGGATGTGCTGTAACGGAAGGCTGGAAGGTCGCAAGGCTGAAAGGCCAGAGGCAGCACGGGCTTCCCTTCCAGCCTTTTCAGCCTTCC
>CAZYTO010000202.1:0-10569 GCA_964650405.1 uncultured Thermoanaerobaculia bacterium
ACATCGCCAAGCGCCTCATCGACTACGGCTACCACCCGCCGACGATCTACTTCCCCCTCATCGTCTCCGGAGCCCTGATGATCGAGCCCACGGAGAGCGAGCCGAAAGAAGAGCTCGACGCGTTCTGCGACGCCATGCTGGCCATCGCCCGCGAGGCCGAGGAACGGCCCGAGCTCGTACGCTCGGCCCCGCACACGACGCCGGTTCGTCGTCTCGACGAAGCGCGCGCCGCACGGCAGCCGGTGCTTCGGTGGACGCGGCCGCGCTGAGAACGGCTCCGCCCGGGATTCGTCTAATCAAAAGATCGACGAAGGACGGTCACGCGGAGACGCGGAGGTCGCGGGTCTTAGCTTTCTCTGCGTCCTCCGCGCCTCCGCGTGAGCCGGGGGCTCACGCGCGATGCAGAGCGGAATGGTGGCCTTCACACGAGCGGCCTCCGCTCGCCGCTCGCTGTCACCCGCACGCCCACCACACACCCGCCCGCTCAACGCGGCGCCTTCATTGCAGTAGACTGAAGTGGCGTGCGCCCTTACGACGACGAAGACACGGACGACTTCGACAGAACCATGTCGATGCGGCGGGTACCCCAGCCCGCGGCGCCTGAGCCTTCGGCCGCCGTTACCGAAAAGCGCACCGCCTCCGATCGCCGGCAGGGCAACCAGGCCCGAATCCTCTTCGTCACCGTCGTCGTCATCGCCATTCTCTACCTCGCCAAGCCGGTGGTAGTACCGGTCGCGCTGGCTGTCCTCTTCGCTTTCATGCTCACGCCGATCGTGGCGCTGCTGGAGCGGACCTTCCTCCGCCGTACCGGCGCGGTGGTGCTCGCGCTCGGTCTCGGCGTCGCCTCGCTGGGCGGCGGCGGCTGGTGGATCTACCAGCAGCTCAACACGGTGGCCAAGGATTTCACCGAGACCGCCACTCTACGGCGCGTAGAAGCACGGCTGCGCCCGCTCCTCCGCGGTGGCTTCGCCGCGTTTACCAACCTCGAACACACTCTGACCAAGGTCACGGAGCCACAAACGAACAGCGGCGACAAGCCGCTGCCCGTGAAGATGGTGGCCGACACGACCTTCCGGGATCGCTACCGGACCGTCGCTCCGACCGTGGAGTTCGTGGCCGCCGCATTCCTAGTGGTCGTGCTCGTCTTCTTCCTCCTGCAGGACCGGGAGCAGTTGCGGGACAAGATGCTCCGCCTGGCCGGGCGCGCCCACCTCACCGTCACGACGCAGGCCATCGGCGAGACGTCCGAGCGGATCAGCCGCTATCTGCTGACCTTCGCCCTGCTCAATATCGGCTTCGGCGCGCTCATCACCCTCGGCCTGGCCCTGCTCGGCGTGCCGCACTGGGGTCTTTGGGGTGTGATGGCCGGGCTGCTGCGCTTCGTGCCGTACGTCGGAGCCATCCTCAGCGCCGCCTTCCCCACCGTCGTGGCCCTGGCCAATTTCCCCAACTGGTACATCCCGCTGGCGGTGATGGGACTCTTCGTGCTGAGCGACCAGCTCATCGGCGGTTTCGTCGAACCCATCGTCGTCGGCCATCGCGTCGGGGTCTCCCCGATCGCCCTGCTCGTCTCAGCCATCTTCTGGGGCTGGCTGTGGGGGCCGGTGGGGCTGCTGCTGGCCACGCCCATCTCCGTGTGCCTCACGGTCGGCGGCGAGTTCATCCCGGCCATGCGCATCTTCTCCATCGTCTTCGGCGCCGAGGACCCGCTGGAGGGCTACCTCAGCTTCTACAACCGCCTCCTCCTGCGCGACCGCACCGGGGCCATTGCCATCGCCGATCGCCACGCCGAGGGTGACACGATGGAGGAGATGTTCACCGACCTCTTCATCCCGACCCTCACCTTCGCCCAGGAGGAGCCCGAACGGAAGCGCATCACGCCGGCGCACGATCCTTTCATCAAGGACGTCATCCGCGACCTGATCATCCGGTTCGCCGACAGGAACGCGGAACCGTCCGCCGAGGACCATCATGGCGTGGCCGTCTCCGTGGCGGGCGAACGTCTCTCCCTCGGCACCCTGATGCTGACGCAGCTCCTCCGCGCCGAGGGGTACGCCATCGACTACTTCACCGACCTGCCCGATGAAGAGCTGATCGCCTTCCTCACCGACGTCCGGCCGGAAGCGGTCTTCGTCTCCTGCACCAACGCCGACCACCTCGAGACCGGCTACGGGCTGGTCCAGCTCATCGCCGCCAGCTTCCCCGACCTGCTCATCGTCGCCGGCGGCTCCGCCTTCGCCCGCGACCGCAATCGCTCCCTCGCCGCCGGTGCGACCTACGTCCCCTCCAGCCTCGCCGAGGCCAAGGAAGACTTCCTGACCCGGCGGAAAGCAGCACGCCGCAAGAGCCAGCGGTCGATCACCTTCAGCGGGACGCGTTTCCGGGTACCGCCGCCGGCGTAGGTCGCCGGCGATCGCCAGGTTTATGTCGTTCGTCTTCCAGCGGTTCAGTCGGCATGCGTCCGAGAGCAGAGGGCAGACGGCAGCGGTGAGTCTGCCGAGTACAATTGTGCTCAGGGTATGGAATGGGAAAACCAAATTCAGAAACGACCTTTCGCGATGAGGTGAGCGGCAGCATCTGGATCACGAGTCACTACGCCACGAGACTTTCCGACGGCCCGCGTACCGTCGTCGCACATGGGTCGACTCCCGAGGAATCGCAAGAGAGAGCGACCAGGCTCTGGGAAAGCCGCGATCAGAAACTAGCCGAAGTTGCAGAACGAGGCGTCGATGATGGCGTGCGTGTCGCGTTCGAAGAGCTCGCGCTGAATTGGTCGGCCGGAACGGCCCACTTATCTTCACCGACGAAACTGATGGAACATCCAGCGTACCGTCAAATCATCGGTCTCGGACCTGCCGTCCTCCCTACTGCTTCGAGACCTGCGAGAGACGAAAAGGTTCTGGTTCCCCGCATTGCACGCAATTACCGGCGAAAACCCAATTCCTGAAGATGCAGCGGGCAACATCGATCGCATGAGTGAAGCCTGGCTCGAATGGGGGCGCCAACACGGCCTGCTGTAATGCGCGAGTTGATCGAGCAGCTCTTCCCGCGTCTTCGCGAAAGCCGATTCGAAATCACGAGCGCTGCAGATCCGCGCTACAACTGCATCGCAGGGGCGGCGGGCGAAACCAGGCGATGGTGGTGGCCGGCGGAATCGCCGCTCGCTTATTGGCCCGCAGGAGTCGAGAGAGATGAATCGATCAGCACCTTCGTGAACGCGTTCTCCACCCTTGGATACCAGATCAGCTCAAGCGGCGATCTTGACCTGGCAGCGGAAAAAGTTGCCATCTTCGCGATCGGGAACCTCCCAACGCACATGGCTCGCCAGCTTCCGGATGGCACGTGGACCAGCAAGCTCGGGGAGCTCGAGGATATCCGTCACCACACGGCTGAGTACGTGGCAACGTCAGACTATGGCGTGATCGTGCTTTTCCTGGAGCGGCCGCGTTCCGGCGTTCCAGATTTGGAGACGTAGAAAGAATCGACGCCCAATTCTGCCCTCTGCCTTCTGACCGGCCTTACCCCGGCGGCCAACCGAAGTTCCGTCCTCCCAGCAGGTGAAAGTGGATGTGGAACACCGTCTGGCCGGCTGCTTCGCCGTTGTTGGCGACGAGGCGGTAGCCGTCACTCTCCAGATGGAGCTCGCGGGCCAGCGTGGCGGTGCGGGTGACCAGCGTGCCGACCGTCGCGGCGTCGGCCTCCGTGAGCGCATCGAGCGAGGCGATGTGCTTGCGGGGGATGACCAGCACGTGCGTCGGGGCTTGCGGGTTGATGTCGTGAAAGGCGACGACCTGATCGTCCTCGTACACCTTCTTCGCAGAGATTTCGCCGCCGGCGATGCGGCAGAAGAGACAGCGGTCGTTGCTCATAGTGCGCGCGATGATACGACGACGCGCGGGATGCCTGCGAGATCGGGAATG
Organism: uncultured Thermoanaerobaculia bacterium; assembly: GCA_964650405.1. Classification (GTDB taxonomy): domain Bacteria; phylum Acidobacteriota; class Thermoanaerobaculia; order Gp7-AA8; family Gp7-AA8; genus CAZYTO01. Next base: position 3,921 of record CAZYTO010000202.1, read on the forward strand.
ACCGCGTCCACCCGGTAGCCGCGCTCTTCGACGATGGCCCGGACGGCCGGCTCCTGCCCAAAGCCGATTTCCATCAGCACCAGCGGCGCTGCGAACAACCGCTCGATCACTTCCGTACCCCGCGGCCCCGGCGTGAGCGCCCCCTGCGGCTCGTGATCACGAACCTCGACCTGCAATGACGGCACGTCTCCGGCCGCGATGTACGGTGGATTGGAGATGATGGCGTCGAACGTGCCGCGGATCGAGTCGAGGACGTCGGACGCCGCCAGAGGCACGTGCGCGTCGCCGCGGTTCCGGCGCGCGACCGCCAGTGCCGACGGCGATACGTCGACGGCGAAGACCCGCAGGTCGGGCCGCTCGCGCTTCAACGTCACGGCGATGCAGCCGCTGCCGGCGCCCACGTCGAGCACGCGCGCGCCCCGCGGCAGGCGCCGCAGCGCTTCCTCCACGAGGATCTCCGTCTCCGGCCGCGGAATGAGCACCCGTTCGTCGACGAAGAATTCACGGCCGTAGAATTCCGCGCGCCCACGGATGTATTGCAGCGGCTCCCCGGCAACGCGACGCCGCATCAAGGCATCGAAGGATGCCTCGTCGAGCTCCAGCTCGCCGTGCGCATGCACGTACGCGACGCTCCGCCCCAGCAGGTCAGCCAGCAGCACGCCGGCATCGCGGCGATAGTCGCTGCCATAGCGGACGCGGAGATTATCAATGGTGGGCATGGCGTCTCCGTTATCCGGTCTCGGGTATCGGGGGTCCGGTATCGGGTATCGGGGGCGCGCCGCTGACGCCCTGATACCTGATACCCGATACCCACCGCCTTCAGCCGGCCGCCTCCTCCGCGTAGGTCAGCTCCAAAAACACATCCTCCAGCGCGTCCCGCTCCCGCTTGACCTCGGCGGTCGTGCCGCTGGCCACGATCCGGCCACGGTTGAGGATGGCCAGCCGGTCGCACACGGCCTCAGCCACGGAAAGCGTATGCGTGGTCAGGAAGATCGTTTTGCCTGCATCGGCGAGGCGGCGCAGCAGGACGCGTGTCTGTTTCTGGGCCAGGGCGTCGAGCCCGACCATCGGCTCGTCGATGACGAGAACATCCGGGTCGTGGACCATGGCCGAGACGATGACCAGCTTCTGCTTCATGCCGTGGGAGAGGTTCTCGATCCGGGCGTCCACCCAGTCCTGCAGGCCAAAGTAGCGGAGGTGATCGAGGGCTCGTTCCTCCGCATCCCGCCATTCCTTTCCGTAGAGATTCGCCACGAACTGCAACAGCTCCCGCCCGGTGAGCTTCTCGTAAAGGTATGGCCGGTCAGGGACATAGCCGATCATCGCCTTCGCCGCCAGGGCGTCGGTCACGATGTCATGACCGGCCACGGTCACGGTCCCACTCGTCGGCAGCGACAGCCCGGCCAGGATACGGATCGTGGTGGTCTTCCCCGCTCCGTTCGGGCCAAGAAAGCCGAAGATCGCTCCGGGCGCGGCCGTGAGCGAGATGTCGTCGACCGCCGTGAAGTCGCCGTAGTTCTTGGTGAGGTTGCGGATCTCGATCACGGTTCGCTTCGCTGATTTCGCTTATTCGCTGATTCGCTGGTCGCTTAGTCGCAGATCATTGGCGAATCAGCGATTAAGCGACCAGGCGAATAAGCGAATCAGCGAATAAGCGCCTCCCGGCAGGGTATCATCCGGCCGCCGAAAACCTTCCCCCGGGCGGAGCCGTACAGCAAGATGGCGCAAGCAGAGCAGCTCGATGACCGTGCCCTCGTGGCACGTATCCTCGGGGGCGATCGCGACCGATTCACCGACCTGATGAGGCGCTATGAAAAGCGCATCGTCAACTACGTCTATCGCATCACGCACCGCTACGAAGAAGCTCACGACCTTGCCCAGGAAATCTTCGTGAAGGTCTTCCTTGCCCTCGATCGCTACGATCCGAAGTACCAGTTCTCGACATGGCTCTTCCGGATCGCCCAGAACAGCGCCATCGACGCCCTGCGGAAGAAGAGCGTCGCGGAAGTCCCTCTGGCCCGGCCCGTCGAGGACGATGCATCCGCCCAGAAGGACCGTGAGTTCGCCGACCACGGCGTCTCGCCGGAACGGGCTTTGAAGAACAAACAGCTCGCCGCGGCCATCGATCAGGCGGTGGAGGAGCTGCCCGCCGACTACCGGGAGCTCATCCAGCTCCGCCATTTCGCGGAGCTTTCTTACGAGGAGATTGCTACGATGAAGAAGCTTCCCCTCGGTACGGTGAAGAACAAGCTCTTTCGGGCGCGGAATCTTCTGAAGGACACGCTCGATCATTTCGTGGAACCCCTATGACCGACGAGCACTGCCAGCGGTACCTGGAGGATCCGGAGGCGAACGCCGCGCACCTCGCGGACTGTGACGCCTGCCGCGCGCTGGCGGCTACGCTCGATGCGCCGCCGGTCGTTGAAACCGGTACCTCACCCGTCACCGTTGACCTCAACGCCCTGCCGCTCGCTCCCTGGGAAGGGGCCGCGCACCGGCCCTGGGCCCTGATCGCCTCCCTGGCCGGCGGCGTCTTCCTCCTGGCCGTCGCCGTCTGCATGGCGGCCGGTACGTCCATCACCCGCGCCGTCACGTCGTCGACCGGCACGTTCGACCTGCTCCGCGACCTCGTCCGGCTCACCGGCGACGCCGCTCCGCACGCGCCCGTCGGCTGGCGGATCGCGGCCATCCTCCTCTTCTTCGGCACGAACGGCCTGCTCGTCGTGCTGCTCCGGCGCGCCCCGCGGGGGACGGATGCGTAGAACCGTCGTCCTCATCGCCGTCGTGGCGGCCCTGGCCGTCACGGCCATGCTCGCCGCGCCGAACACCCCTGCCCGGACACACTCCTCGAAGCACGGGGAGTACGTCTTCGGCCACGACGCGGTCATCGACCACCGGGTGCATGGCGACGTCACTGTCTACGGCGGGTCGGCCACCGTCCGCGACGAGATCGACGGCGACCTCCTGGTCTTCGGCGACAGCGTGACCTTCGAAGGCAACGGCCACGTCACCGGCGACGTAATCTTCTCCGGCAATAACCTGATCAACGGCGACAACCACATCGACGGCCGGCTCTACGCTCCCGGCTCGCTCGAAGGTGCTGCGGCGATGATCACCCACACCGCCGTCGTCCTCTCCCTGCTGTTCGTCTGGCTCCTGACGGCGATCATCGTGACCCTGATGAGCGGCCGGGAAATCCGCTTCTCCTCGCAGGAGATCCGGACCAGCCCCCTTCACTGCTTCGCCCTCGGCCTCGTGGCTCTGACCAGCTACGTCATCAGCGCCGTCGTCTTCAGCTACCTCGCTCCGTACCTCATCGGCATCCCCCTCCTGGCCACCCTGGCCGTCTTCGCCTTCATTACCAAGATCTACGGCACCATCGCCCTCTTCCACGCCGTGGGCACCCTCGTGGCCGGCTCCCGCTCCCGCGACCAGCTCGCCCGCCGCCGCTGGCTCCGCGGCGACCTGGCCATGGTCGTCATGGGCGTCGTAATCCTCGGCGCTCTGAGACTGATCCCCATCATCGGCACGCTGATCTGGGCCTGCGGCTCCGTCTTCGGCATCGGCGTCTCGCTAGCCACGAAGTTCGGCCGGAGAGAGCCGTGGTTCCTGGCGTGGCGGCCGGCGGAGAACGCGTAGGGTGAGTGTCAGCCCTGTGTTCGTCCCAGGTATTCAGGGTTCGGAGTGGTAGCCGGCACTTCGCGGCTTCTCACCATTTCATGTGGCGGAGCCTTGAAGTAGGATTCGAACCATGGAGACCAGGGAAGCTTGATACGGCTTATCGAAGCCCTTCGTTATCGAAGTCTCCTTGACGTCCGTCAACCCGTCGAAGAGTTTCACATTCTGGTGGGGCCGAATGCCAGTGGCAAAAGTACCTTCCTGGACGTGGTCGGATTCCTTGGTGACTTGCTGACCAGCGACGTCGCGACCGCAGTCAGGAAGCGCTCACCAAACTTTCAGAATCTCCTCTGGATGGGAAAAGGAAACCACTTTGAGCTCGCCATCGAGCTTCAGATCCCGGCAGAGCGGAAAGATCGCCTTGGGTCGCTATTCGAGCGCGCCCGATACGAGGTCAGCGTCGGAATGGACGCGCGCGAGCAACTCGCCATTCTTTCTGAGTCTCTTTGGTTGAAGCCCGCACATCCTAACGGAGCCGGCTTGTCTCGCTCCCGAGAGCTCTTTCCGGAGTTTCACGAAGCACGTAAGACGATCATCGTCCCGGAACGGAGCAAGACGCCAAAGGGATGGAAGAAAGTTGTTAGCAAGACCGCGGAAGGCAACGATTACTTCTACTCAGAGACAACTCGTTGGAACAATCCGTTTCGATTGGGTTCACACAGGCTTGCGCTGGCCAACCTGCCGGAAGACGAAGAGCGATTTCCGGTCGCGACTTGGACAAAGCGATTTCTCTTCGATGGAATTCAGCTGCTGGTACTCAACGGCGAAGCGATGCGAAAGCCGGCCCCGCCGGGAATGCCACTGGAGTTTCAGCCCGACGGCTCGAATCTCCCTTGGGCCGTTGAAGACCTGAGGTCGCGTAATCCCGAGTCTTTCGACCGCTGGATTCGGCATATCCAGACGTCTCTTCCGCACATCAGTGACATCGACACGGTTGAACGCCCGGAGGACATGCATCGTTATCTCAGGATTACGTATGACTCAGGGCTGTCGGCGCCGAGCTGGACTATCTCCGACGGCACCCTCCGCATGCTCGCCCTGACACTGCTCGCCTATCTGGACGTCGACAATCGCGTGTATCTCATCGAGGAACCTGAGAATGGCATTCACCCGCAGTCCGTAGAGACCGTCTTCCAGTCGCTCAGCTCCAACTACGCAAGCCAGGTCCTATGCGCCACACATTCGCCGATATTTCTATCTCTTGCGCAACCCCATCAGGTGCTCTGCTTCGCGATGACGGTCCGCGGTGATACGGACGTGGTTGAGGGCTCGAACCATCCGGCTTTGCGCGATTGGAAACGCGATGCCGATCTCGGAACGTTATTCGCCACCGGTGTCTTAGGATGAGTGGGCCTGGTCTTGAATTCGATCTGGTAGTTCTCGCTGCCGGAAAGAATGAGTCGCAAATGGTCAGGACACTCATCGAAAAGCGTCCTTCGAGCCTGGGGATTCGTCCGATCACGACCGCGCCGCCGCTGATTCACGAAGGACGTGACCCCGGATGTTTGCGGCAAGCCTCGCAGGTCCTGCGACCATTTCTTTCTCGAGCCTCTCGGGCTTTGACCATCTTTGACTGGGAAGGAAGCGGGAGGGAGGACCAGGACTCCGTGGAACTCGAATGCCAGGTGACGAACAGATTAGAGGAGCAAGGCTGGAAAGACCGTTGTGCCGTCGTAGTCGTCGCTCCGGAACTGGAATCGTGGATCTGGGCCGCATCTCCTCACGTCTCGCGAGCTCTGGGCTGGGGCGATGACTACTCAGCGATGGTTACCACGCTCGAGTCACGCGGTTTCGTTTTCCATGCTGGAAAGCCTGAGCGGCCCAAAGAAGCTGTCGAGTACTGCCTGCGCCAGAAACGGATACCCCGATCGTCTGCGCTCTACGCCGAAATCGCATCAACAGTGAGCCTTAAACACTGTTCGGACCGTAGCTTTCAGAAGCTGCGCACGGTGCTGATGAACTGGTTCGGAAGATTCTCTGAGCGAGAAACTCTCTGACGCAACGCGTCGCTGATCAGTCCCGGGCCCTCTCGTTCACAGCACTGTGACCGATTCCTTGTTCGCGGCGCGCGGGGGTCACACGTTCTCGACGATCTTCCTCGCGAACTCGCTCGACTTGACCTTCGTGGCACCCTGCATCTGGCGCTCGAGGTCGTAGGTGACGTACTTCTGGTCGATCGTTTTCGCGATGGCGCGCTCGATGGCGTCGCCGGCTTCCCACCACTTCATGTGACGCAGCATCATCACGGCCGAGAGGATGAGCGAGCCGGGGTTGATCACGTCCTGGTTGGCGTACTTCGGGGCCGTGCCGTGAGTCGCTTCGAAGATGGCCACTTCATCGGACTCGTTGGAGCCGGGGGCCATGCCCAGGCCACCGACCTGGGCGGCCAGGGCGTCGGAGAGGTAGTCGCCGTTCAGGTTGGTCGTGGCGATGACGGAGTACTCGCTGGGGCGGAGCAGGACCTGCTGGAACATCGAGTCGGCGATGCGGTCCTTGATGACGATCCTGCCGGCCGGCGGCGCGCCCGTCAGCTCCGACTCGGGGATGGTGACGTCTCCGAATTCCTCTTTCGCCAACTGGTAGCCCCAGTCCTTGAAGGCGCCTTCGGTGAACTTCATGATGTTGCCCTTGTGGACGAGGGTGACGGAGTCGCGCTTCGCGGCAATGGCGTACTGGATGGCTTTGCGCACGAGCCGCTTCGAGCCGAATTCGGAGACGGGCTTGATGCCGATGGCCGAGCCCGGGCGGATCCTGCCCGCCGTGCGGCGCTCGATGTCGTTGATGCAGTCGATGACGGCATTCGCGCCGTCGCTGCCGGCCGGCCACTCGATGCCGGCGTACACGTCTTCCGTGTTCTCCCGGAAGATGATCATGTCCACCTTCTCCGGGTGCTGCACCGGGGAGGGGACGCCGGTGAAGTAGCGCACCGGCCGCACGCAGGCGTAGAGGTCGAGAACCTGCCGCAAGGTGA
>CAZYTO010000203.1:0-4672 GCA_964650405.1 uncultured Thermoanaerobaculia bacterium
GTCATCGCAACACCTCGGCGGTCGCGGGTACCAGGGAACGGGTACCGGGTACCTGGGACCCGGCACCTGGTACCTCACCCGCGGCACCCGGGACCTGGTACCCGGCACCCGGTACCTCACCCGCGGAAACCCTCGCCGCCTCCACCCGCGCGAACGCCGGACCACCGTCTCCGAGGAGCGAAACAATACCCGGCGCCACCTCCTCCGGCGACGCCAGCTCCGAGAGATCCTCGCCGGGCGTGGCCAGGGCATGCATCTCCGTGTTCATGTCGCCCGGATCGACGACGAGCACGCGCACGCCGCTCCCCTCCAGCTCCGCAGCCAGGATGCGCGAGGCATGCTCCAGGGCCGCCTTGCTGCTGCCGTAGCCGCCCCACCCCGCATAGGCATTCACCGCCGCGTCCGAGGTGATATTGACGATCGTGCCGTGCCGCCGCGCGCGCATGCCCGGCAGCACGAGCTGCGTCAGGTGCAGCGGCGCCACCACGTTGACGCGATAGATCCGCAGCAGCGACTCCCACCCGTGCTCCTCCAGCCGCGGCATGGGACTCGGCCCCAGCTCGGAGGCATTGTTGATGAGGACGTCGACCCGCCCGAAGTACGACAGCGCATGCCCCGCCAGCTCCTCGGCGATCTCCGACACGTCGCCCGGCACCGTGATGACCTGCGTGAGCCGCGAAAGTTCGCCGGACACCTCGCGCAGTGCCGTGGCCCCGCGCGCATTGAGAACGAGTGGATGCCCGCGCCGCGCGAGCTGCCGGGCCATGGCGAGCCCGAGCCCCTTCGAGGCGCCCGTGATCAAGACTACATCGAGAACTGCGTCATTCGTTTCCATGAGCCGAATGTCGGCTCATCCCGCGCGCCGCACCTCGCGCGGAAGGGAGGGCGCGGACCTGTACGAAGAGACGGGGGCGCCGAAACCGGGAACGCCGCCTCGCGCAGTGATCTGGAGCGCAGCGGCCCACGCCGCCGCTCTCCGCTGCACTCCCGAACCCGAGCCACAAAGCGCGTTCATCGAACGAATAGCGGCGGCATGGCCTCCGCACTCCAGATCGCTACGCGAGGATCACCCGCTCCGCATCTTCCAGCTTCCGCTCGCCGCTCGCCGCCTCCCGCTCGCCGTTACAGCAGATGCCGCTCTGCGGCGATCGCCACCGCCCTGGCCCGGTTGTCGGCGCCGAGCTTGTTGAAGATCGAGGTGACGTGGAACTTGACCGTGCGTTCGGTGATACCGAGCTTCCGGGCGATCGTCTTGCTCGGGTCGCCGGCGGCGACGAGGCGGAGAACGTCGCGCTCGCGGGTGGTGAGGCGGGGGTGGGCGCTGCGGCCGGTGAGGTAGGACGCCACGCTGGGATCGACGTAGGTCTCCCCTGCCGCGACGGCGGCCAGGGCGCGAGCGATGTCGTCGATGGGTGCGCCTTTGAGCAGGTAGCCCCGTGCGCCGGCTTCGAAGGCGCGCCGCACGTCTTCCTCGGCGGCATAGGCGGTGAGGACAAGCACCGGGACATGGAAGCGTGAGATCACGTCGAGGCCGCTCAGGCCGGGGAGCTCGAGGTCCAGGACGACGACGTCCGGCCGCAGCCGCTCCGCTTCGTGGATGGCTTCCTCGGCGCGGCCGAAGCTGCCCGCGACTTCGATGCCGTCGCGGCCGTCGAGGGCCGAGACGAGGCCTTCGCGGACGATGGGGTGATCGTCGACGAGAAGGACCTTCATCGCAGCTCTCCACTGAACGGCGCATAGGAAGGCTGAAAGGCTGAAAGGCTTGAAGGCTGAACGGAAAAAACGGAGCGCCTCCGAGCGCTCTCAGCCTTCCAGCCTTTCAGCCTTCCTCCACAAGACGCCCTCCCACGATTCGCTGCAGTGATCTTCATGGCCGCGGCACCCGCACGAAGATCCGCGTTCCTGCTCCGGGACGAGAGGTGACACGCAGCGTGCCGCCGGCCGCGGCGGCGCGCTCGCGCATGCCGGCAATGCCGTGATGGCCGGCGGCGACGCGGCGCGGGTTGAATCCGGTGCCGTCGTCGGCGACGGTCAGCGTGACGTGCGTCTTCGTGCAGACGAGTGAAAGCTCGACGTTCTTGGCGTGCGCGTGCTGGCGCACATTGGCGAGCGCCTGCTGTGCGATGCGATAGAGCTCCGACTCGGCCTCGGACGCCAGCGTGCAACGGCCCTGCTCCGCGAACGCCACGTGGATTCCGGACTCCGAGGTCATTTCGCGGGCCAGGGCGTGGATGGCGGCGGCGAGCGGTTTGCCGGCGGTGGCGGCGCCGCGCAGCTCGGTCACGGAGCGGCGTGCTTCGTCGAGGCTGGCCCGGGCCGTGGACAGGGCTTTCTCCAGCCGCTCGCGCACGCGGGCCGGCTGCGTGCCGACGTTCTGCAACGCGGTCTCGATCTGGAGGGTCAGCGCGGCCAGGCCCTGCGCGAGGGTGTCGTGGATCTCGCGCGCCAGCCTTGCGCGCTCGTCGGCCCGCGCGCGGCGCGCCTCCTCCTCGGCCAGCCGGGCGCGCTCGACAGCGATGCCGACCTGGAGGCCGATGACGTCGAGCAATCGCAGCTCCGCCTTCGTCAGGCGGCGCATGGCCGGCGCGGTGATGTTCATGATGCCGAGGGGCTTGCCCTGGAAGGAGAGCGGCACGGAGGCGTGATGGGCGAGGTTGCGGGTCAGCTCCTTGCGCCGCGCCACGGGAGCGAGGCGGCTGCACTGGATGATGTCGATGTTGCGGGCGGCCAGCGTTCCGTCGCGGAACTCGCCGATGCAGAGGCACCACGACTCGCCGCTCATGCGGGCCGGCTCCTGCAGGTACGGCGGCAGGTTGCGCGCCGCGGCGCGGTAGATGTGCCCCGTCTCCGGATCGACGAGCCACACCCACCCTGTCTGCAGGCCGAGGAGGTCGGTGACGAGGGCCAGCGTGCGGTCGAGAGCCTCCTCGATCGACGGCGCGCTGTTGAGCGCCTCGGCAACCGAGCCGATGATCTCGAGCTCATGACGAGCCGTCCGGGGCATCCGCGAATTCTAGCGGGACTCGCGGAATCGCTGTTCCATTCCCGCCATCGCGAGCAGCGTCGCCGGCAATCCGAGCGCGAGAGCGATGCGCTGGTCGATCAGCAGCGTCTCGTGAACGTCGCGCACCGGCGGCAACTTCGGCAGGAGCCGCTCGCGCCGCACCGGCTCCGCCGAGGTGTGGGTCGACGCGATCTTCCAGACTCCCCCCTCGGAAGTTGTCGAAGGCGACGGTGTCGTCCGCACCGGATGGATATTCGACCGAGAGGACGGCTATGGCGACGGCCGTGCCGAGTGCCAGAACACGAACGCAGCCACCGGCGCTCCGTTCGGCACGATGAGCAGATAGAGACCGGCGATGAGCAGTGCGAAGGCCGCCGCCACCGGCGAGCCGCACGGGGATGTGCAGCATCGGGAACGGCGCGGGTGCCACGTGAGCCTCGGAGCTCAGGGCGAGATAGCACAAGCCATACGCGTCCGCCAGCGCACCGGCGCCGAGAACTGCGATCGTGACGAGACTCGCGGGCCGCGGGCCGCGGGTCGCGGTAGCGGGAAGGGGCATTTGTCATGTTTGGCGGACGGGAAACACACCGTAGCAGCCCGACTGCCCGGCCGCAAGGGGCATGCGAGCGAGCGGGAGACGGAGAGCCTTCCGCATGGTTCCCTCGATTCATCGAGTCGGGGTGGCAATTTGTGGCTTTGCGTCACTCCTCGTGGTGACCCAGCAACACTCAGGAGTGAGCCAATGTCCAATCTCGATCCCGAAAAGAGCTCGGCCGAACCTTCCCGTCGGAAGGATGCGATCATCGCGGCAATCGCCACGGTTCTCGCAGCCGTCATCGTGGCCTCCGCCACGATCATCGTGGGAGGCAAGCGCGAAAAGGCTACGCTGGAGAACAACGTTGCCACCCTTCACGTCCAGCTCGAAACCAAGACAACCGAAGCAAAGACTCTCGAAGCGACCGTCGCAGACCTCCAGAAGAAGGTGAGCCAACTTGAGGCCGCGGCGCATTCCACCGGCCAAGTTGATCCACAGGCGACATCGCCTGGCACAGGTGCGGTTCCATCTGCGCCCCCGCAACCGCCGCCCCCCGTCAGCCGAAGTGTCGACACTGGTGATATCACCATCGGCTTTCAGCGTTGTATCAGGCGTGGAAATAACATCGTTTGCGATTTCATGGCTAGTAATAACGGTGGGGAGTGCGAAGTTACCATCAACGGCGGCAATTGGTTGAACAACGACAGCCGGGCGATGGACGATCAGGGTAAGCAACAGCTAGCCGACGCAGCTGCCATTGCCGGCGTAGAGGGCAGTCATGCCCATGTGGAGCTGCCTTCGAAAATCAGTGTTCCTGCCCAAGTCACCTTTTTCGGCGTATCCACAGACGTCAAGGAATTCAAAGTCTTAGATATCGGCTTCTACGCAAGAAGGGATCACCGCGCGACCTTCCGAGATGTGCCCATCGCGGAGTAGGGTCATCCTGGCGCGCGTACGCCAGGCTTGGCGTGCGCATTGCGCCACAACCCCCATAGTGCAGCGAAAGCGTCCGCGCCTAAACCGGCCCGCCCCAGCCGTCGAATTCCGCCAGGTACTTCGCCGCCAGACGGACGAAGCCCCTCGCGAACGCCCTTTCCGTTCAGGACCAAGCGACGCTCGATCGGATCGTCTCG
>CAZYTO010000203.1:4682-10475 GCA_964650405.1 uncultured Thermoanaerobaculia bacterium
GGGCCGTCGACGAAGGTCTTGGACGTTACTGCGGCCAAGATGGTCTGGAAGACGCCGATCACGGACCACTGCCCGTTCCGCGGCTCGCTGCCGACGACGACTTCCGCGAACCCGAGGGCCCAGAGGCCGTTGGCCAGTGCCTCGGCGGACTCGTGATCGGCCGTGTAGAAGAAGAAGTCGATCGGCCGGTCCTCGGCCAGGTCGGCGCCCTGCTCCCGGAAGGCCTCGATCAGCTCGTTGCGCGCGATCTGCCGGGCGAGATCGTCGTCGATGAATGATTCGGCAGACATCGCTGGAATCGTAGCTCGCACATAAGAGGAATACCACTTGTCCTTGCCATGTCTAGCACTTGGCGTGACCTTCCCCCTGCAGACGCTCGAATTCGACCGGGTGCTGACGCTCATCGCCCTGGAGGCCAAGAGCACGCTCGGCAAGGACGCCATCAGCCGCCGCCGGCCGCTGGCCAAACGGGCGGCGTGTGACGCGGCGCAGGCGGACCTGGCCGACATGCTGCGCTACTACCACCGCGAGGGGCTGCTGCCGCTGGCAGGGCTCGTGGACGTGGCACCGCTCCTGGCCCGCGACTCCGTGTTGGAGCTGGAAGAGTCATGGCTCGTCGTGCGCGCAGCGCGGGCCACGCAGGCCATGCGCGAGGCGGTCCTTCGCGCCGAAGACTTCCCCCGCCTCTCGACCATCGCCGGCACCATTCCCGACCTCGGCGAGCTGCTTTCCAAGCTGAACAAGTACTTCACCAAGGACGGCAAGCTGCGCGAAGAGGCGTCGGCCGAGCTGCGTGCCATCCGCCAGAGGGTCCATCAGAAGCGGGCCGCCATCCAGCGCGTGCTCAGCGACGTCATGCACCGGACCTCCGAGGCCATCCAGGAGGAGCTGATCGTCCTGAGGGGCGACCGGTACTGCATCCCCGTGCGCAGCGATCACCGCAACGCCGTGCCCGGCATCCTGCACGAGCGCTCGGGCTCGGGCGCCTCGTTCTTCATCGAGCCCATGCCGGCCATCGAGTTGAACAACGACCTGGCTGACCTCCTGATCCAGGAGCGCGAGGAGATCGCGCGTATCACCCGCTACGTCTCGCAGCTCATTGCCGACTCGGGCGAGCACATCCTCGACGCGGCGCGCGTGGCGGGCGAGCTCGATGCGCTGCAGGCCTGCGCGCTCTTCGCCGGCGCCACGAAGGCCACGCGGCCGGAGTTCAACGACGCACACGTCCTGACGCTGCTCGACGGCCGTCATCCGCTGCTCGACGAGCGGCTGGCGCAGGCGCGCGCGGAGGCGTTCGGCGAGGAGCCGTCCGACCGGAAGGTCATCCCCATCAGCGTCTCGCTCGACCGCGAGCGCACGGCCCTGGTCATCAGCGGCCCCAATGCCGGCGGCAAGACCGTGGCGCTCAAGACGACGGGCCTGCTGGTGGCCATGGCCATGAGCGGCCTGCCCGTGCCGGCGGCGGAGGGGACGATGATCCCGGTCATCGACGACTTCCACGTCCTCATCGGCGACGACCAGAGCGTGCTCGAACATCTCTCCACGTTCAGCGCCTACCTCGTGCGCCTCAAGCGCGTGCTGGAGAAGGCGACAGACCGCTCGTTGGTCCTGCTCGATGAATTGGGCTCCGGTACCGATCCGGAGGAAGGATCGGCGCTGGCGGCGGCGGTGGTGGAGCACCTCCTGGACGCCGGCGCGCTGATGATCGTGACGACGCACCTCTCCGCATTGAAGAGCTTTGCGGGAGGAGTCGACGGACACGCCGCCGAGGCAGCGGCATCCACACAGAAGCAGAAGGCGGCCGCCGCCAAGCCGCGCATCGTGAATGCCTCGATGGAGTTCGACTCCGCGACGGGCAAGCCGACGTATCGGATGATCGCCGGGCTGCCCGGCCGCTCGCGGGCCATCGACGTGGCGGCCATGATCGGCCTGCCCGCCGCCATCATCGAGAACGCGCGAGCCCGGCTCGGCGACCGCTACGGCGAGACCGATCACCTGCTGGCCGAGCTGCAGCGGCGGATGTCGGACGTCCTGGCCCAGCAGGATGCCGCGGCGCAGGCACTGGCGCAGGCGGAGGCCCGCGAGCGCGAGCTCGCCGCCACACGCGAGAAGCTGGAGCAGGAGCGGGCCAAGCTCGGCACGTCGTACCGGGAAGAGCTCGAGCGGCTCCGCGATGACGTCTCGCGCCAGGTGGCCAACGAGCTCAAGACACTGCGGGACATGGACCGCAGCGCGCGCGCCAATCTCAGTGCTCAGAACGTCGTGGCGGCCGTGACCAAGCCCGTGGAGAAGGCCATGGAGTTCATCCCCGCCGAGCAGCGCGACGTGCACGCCGGCGACCGCGCCGAGCACCGCAAGTTCAAGGTCACCGGCGAGGTCGTGTCCGTCGACGGCACGAAGGCCCTGCTGAACGTGAACGGACGGAAGATGCAGGTGGACACGCGCGACCTGGTGCCTGTCGGGCGCGCGGCGGGTGGCGAGCGGCGAGCGGGTGGCAAAACGAAAACCTCGACGAGCATCGACGCGCCGGAGATCTCCGCGGAGCTGAACCTCATCGGCCAGCGCGTGGACGACGCCCTGGAAGAGTCGGACCGCTTCCTCGACCGGGCCCTGCTGGAAGGCAAGCAGGCCGTGCGCATCATCCACGGCTTCGGAACGGGCGCACTGCGCAAGGCCGTACGCGACCATCTGCGCAAACACCCGGCCGTGCGATCGTGGCGCCCGGGAGCGGAGAATGAGGGCGGCGACGGGGCGACGGTGGCGGTGCTGGAGGAATGAGGCGTTGCAGTCTATCCCGAGCGCAGCGAGGGATCTGGCTCGCACGTGCGCAATCCCTGATGCCACCAGATCCCTCGCTGCGCTCGGGATAAACTGAAGAATGTCCTTCGTCGATCTCAACGACTCCGTCATCGCGCAGGTGCGCAGCGCGGCCGACATCGTCGACTTCGTGGCCCAGGTCACGCCGCTGAAGCTGGCCGGCAAGAGCTACAAGGGACTCTGCCCGTTCCACCGCGAAAAGACGCCTTCGTTCCACGTCGACCGCGACAAGGGCCTCTTCTACTGCTTCGGCTGCGGCACGGGCGGCGACGTCTTCAAGTTCCTCACCCTCACCGAGCGCTTCACGTTCCCGGAGGCGGTGGAGCATGTGGCGGCGCGGGTGGGGATCGAGCTGCCGCGCCGCAAGCGCACGCAGCGGGAGAGCGACAAGGACGATCTGCTGGAGCTGATGGACGATGCCTCCGAGGCCTTCCACCAGGCCCTCGGCTGGGGCGACAACGCGGGCAGGCGCTATCTCGACGAACGCGGCGTGCCGGACGACATCGTCAAGAAGTACGGCTTCGGCTATGCGCCCGACGCCTGGGATTACATCCTCACGCGCCTCAGTCGCAAGCACGGCGAGAAGAAGCTGGAAGCAGCCGGGCTGGTGATGCCGCGCAAGACGGGCAACGGCTTTTACGACCGTTTCCGCAACCGGCTGATGATCCCCATCCACCGCGAGACGGGAGCGCTGGTCGGTTTCGGCGGACGCTCGCTCGACGGCAGCGATCCGAAGTACCTCAACTCGCCCGAGTCGGAGCTGTTCAACAAATCGCGGCTGCTCTACAACCTGCACCGCTCGAAGGACGCCATGCGGCGCATCGACCGGGCCATCCTCGTGGAGGGCTACTTCGACGCCATCGCCATCGACCACGCCGGCGTCCCGGGCGTCGTGGCCTCGATGGGTACATCGCTCACGTCGGGACAGGCCTCGCTGCTGCGGCGCTTCACCACGAAGATCGTCATCGCCTACGACGGCGACGACGCGGGTCGCGCCGCGACCCTGCGCGCGGCTCAGGTGCTGCTGGCGGCGGGCCACAACGTCTCCGCGCTCGACCTGCAGGGCGAGAAGGATCCGGACACGCTCATCCAGAAGTTCGGCGTGGACCGCTTCCTCGAAGTCCTTGGCCATGCCACGGACATCTTCGAGTTCGCGCTGCGGGAGTGGGCGGTGGACGTGGCCAAGCTGACCGGCCGCGAGAAGTCGGAGAAGGTGGAGGCGTTCGTGCCGCTGCTGAGTGCTGTGGCCGATCCGGTGGTGCGGAACGACGCGGCGCAGCGGATCGCGGACGCATTCCGGCTCGAATTCGAGACTGTCTGGTCGCGGGTGCGGGGGCGGGCGGCGGCGCGGCCGGAGCCGGAGGTGCAGCAGCGGCAGGCCATGCTGGCGGACGGCGGAGCGGAAAAGGCACTGCTCCGGCTGGCCCTGAATCAACAGTTACCGGGGGACCTGGCGGTGCGGCTGCGGGGGGAGCTTTTCGAACAGCCCTCCTGCAAAACGCTCTTTTCTATCATAGAAAAGGACGTTCGCGAGGGAAATCCTATTGATTTTGCAGAAATGGCGACCCATCTTAGGGGTGACGCAGAGTTGAATCTGCTCTCGGAGCTGACCTTCACGGACGATCCTGGCACTCTCACCACAGGCAACCTCGACCTCAACGTCCGGGAACTCGAGCGGCGCTACATTTTTCGGCGCAGGAAGGAAATCCAACAGGAGATCGTGGATGCGGAGAAAGGCGGCGAGTCGGGCCGCGTGGATCAGCTCATCGCCGAGAAAGAGGGCCTGAACCGTATCCTGAATTCGCTGAAATAATTATCGTCCCCTGACGATTACGCGAATGTCCTCGCCACGTGCCAGGGCGCGCCGGTCAAAAACGGTAACAACCGGTTGAAAAGCGCGCCATGGTCCGCACGGGATCAGATCGTTCGATCCGTATGTCGAACAGCGTTGACGAGGAGCGAAGACTCACATGACGACACGCCTTCGGACTGCGAATCTCGATCAGGAAGCCACTTTTGAAGAGGGGGTCGGCGATTTGAGCGTGGAAGAAAAGTACGTCGAGGTCAAGCAACTCATCGCTCTCGGTAAGGAGAAGGGGTATCTCCTGTACGACGAGATCTACGAGGTGTTGCCGGAAGAGATCACGAGCCTGCCCGAGGAGCTCGACGAGATCTACATCCGTTTCAACGATCTCGGCATCGACGTCGTGGAGGACGCCGACAAGCTGCCCCTGACCACCTCGTCGAACAAGACGATGGTCACCATCGACGGCACCATCGAAGAAAAAGAGATGGACCAGCGGGAAGAGGTGCAGGCCGACATCGTGGCCGCCGCTTCCGGCATCGTGGACAAAACCAACGACCCGGTGCGCATGTACCTGCGCGAGATGGGCACGGTCAAGCTGCTCGACCGCCAGGGCGAAGTGGACATCGCCAAGCGCATCGAAAAGGGCGAGCGGAAGGTCTACAAGGCCCTCTCCCAGAACCGCATCATCCTCGAAGAGATCCTGAAGATCTACGAGAGCGCCAAGAAGGACACCCGGGTCATCAAGGAGATGATCGACCTGGCCATGCCGGACGACGACGGCTCCCCCATCTCGGCAGTCGACGAGAACGGCGAGCCGAAGATGCCGGCCAGCACCCTGAACAAGATCAACGACATCATGGCCATCTTCGAGAAGGTGGCCAGGCACGACAAGAAGCTGAAGGACACCAAGGCCAAGCTGGCCGATCCGAAGAAGCTGTCGGAGCGGACGCTGAAGACGACGCAGAAGTCGGTGGAGAAGCTCGAGATCGAGCTGGCCAACGAGCTGCGCCAGATCGACTTCACGCCCCAGACGCGGAACCGGATGATCAACAAGCTGAAGGACATCGACAACGAGCTGTCCCAGTGCTCGTCGATGATCCGGAAGGACGAAGCGGCCCTCAAGCGCGAGAAGGACAAGACCCGCCGCGACTTCTACCGCCGCCGCCTGC
>CAZYTO010000204.1:0-10427 GCA_964650405.1 uncultured Thermoanaerobaculia bacterium
ACTGCTCGGCCAGGTCCATCTCGTCCATGGCCGCCTGCACGCGGATGTAGGAGTTCGCGTCGTACTGGGCGGCGAACTTCTTGCCCTGGTACTCGAAGTAGGAGTCGATCTCGAATTGCCGCGTGTGGCCGCGCCGGCGGCGGCCGAACTTCGCCTGCAGTGACTTCGGCGAGAGGTAGGTCATGTGCCCGACCATCCGCGCCACCTGCAGCCCGCGCAGCGGCTCCGGCTGGTCGTAGTAGTCGCCGCCGTGGAAGCGCAGGTCGCTCTCGATCATCTTGCGCCCGATGATGTGCCAAGCGATGCCCTGCACCGGCACGGCCGGACCGGTGGCCATGGTGATGATGCCGTCCATCATCTCGGGATAGAGCACCGCCCACATCAGCACCTGCATGCCGCCGAGCGAACCGCCGGCAACGGCGCGGAGCCGGGTGATGCCCAGCCTGTCGAGGAGCCGCTTCTGCGAGTGCACCATGTCTTCGATGGTCGGCCACGGATAGCGGGAGCCGTACGGCTTCTTCGTCTCCGGATCGACGGACGCCGGCGCGGTCGTACCGAAGCACGAGCCGGGGATGTTGGCGCAGACGACGAAGAACTTCTCGAGGTCGATGCCTTTTCCATAGCCGACGAGGCCGTCCCACCAACCGGGCCGCTCGTCGTCGCTCGCGGCGTACTTCCCGGCCGCATGCGCGCTGGCGGAGAGGGCATGGCAGACGAGGATGGCGTTCGACTTGTCGGCGTTCAGCTCACCGAACGTCTCGTACTGGATCGTGAACGGCCGGATGACCTGGCCGTGCAGGAAGCGAAAGCCGTCCTCCAGCACGAGCTGGCTCGGCGGTGCGGCGATGAACGTGTTCTCCAGCAGTTGAGGCATCGCGTAGGCGGCGAAGAATAGCAAAGAGTGCCGAGTGCCGAGTGCTGAGTGCCGAGAACGAGTCGTGCGACCTGACGGTCTCAGCCTCTCTCGGCACTCGGCACTCGGCACTTGGTACTCCTCACTCAGCACTCAGCACTCACGCCTCGCTTCCTCCCTCCCGTGCGAGCTGTCCTTCGTAGATCCTCCGCACTTCGTCGATCGTCGAGATCTCGGCGACGCTCTTGTCGTCGCGGATGCGGGCGATGCGGGGGAAGCGCAGGGCGTAGCCGGACTTGTGGCGCGACGACAACTGGATGCGGTCGAAGGCGATCTCCAGCACGACGGTCGGCTCGACGCGAAACACGGGCCCGTGGCGCTCGATCTGTGTGACCAGGAAGTGCTTCGTCATCTCTGCGATCTCGGCGTCGGTAAGGCCGGTGTAGGCCTTGCCGATGTTCACCAGCTCCCCTTCGCGGCGGACGGCAAAGGTCAGGTCGGAGAGGACGTTGCGCCGCTTGCCGTTGCCCCATTGGGCATACGTGACGACGCAGTCGAGCGTGGCCAGGGCCTTCTTGTACTTGAGCCACGACTTGCCGCGGCGGCCGGGCGTATAGACCGAGTCCGGCGCCTTGACGACCAGGCCTTCGTTGGCGCGGAGCCGGGCGGCGTCGAAGAGCTCGTCGATGTTCGCGGCGCTCCGGATCTCGCTCTGGTCGGAGAGCCGGATGCCGCCGGCTGGGACTGGAGCCAGCAGCGCGCGTAACCCGGCCAGCCGTTCCCGCAGCGGCGTCTCGAACAGCGGCCGGCTGTCGAGGTAGAGGAGATCGAAGGCGAAGAAGACGACCGGCGCTTCGCGAAGCAGCTTCTCGGAGACCTTGCGGCGGCCGAGGCGGGTCTGGATGACGGCGAAGGGCAGGATGCGGTCTCGGTAGGCCACGATCTCGCCGTCGAGAATGACGTGCCGGCCGAGGGCGCGCGCGGCGCTCTCGACTTCAGGGAAGCGATGGGTGACGTCATCGAGTGTGCGCGAGTAGATGCGCACGTCCGTGCCGTCGCTGTGGATCTGGGCGCGGATGCCGTCGTACTTGTCGTCGGCGAGGGCTCCCTCTCCGAGGGCTGCGAAGATCTCGCCTGGGTCCTCTTCGGGCTGGGCCAGCATGAACGCGAAGGGGTGGAAGAGCGCCATCCGGGCCGAGTCGAGCGCGTCGCTCCGTGCCAGAAGCGCCGCCGCGCCGATGTCGCCGGTGAACATGTTGGCGCGGCGCACGGCCACGAGAGAACGGCCGAACGCCTTGGCGATCGACGACTCGACGAGGCCTTCCACGAGACCGATGCGCATGTCGCCGGTGAGGATCTTCACGATATAGCGCGCACCCTCCCTGCCCGTCTTGCCGATCAGCTCGGCCAGGATCTCCTTCTTCGCCGTGCTTCCCTGCGTCGCGGCAAGGCGGTCGAAGTACTCGCCGAGCTCGGGAAGGGTGATGTCGCGCTCCGGCGCCTCCGCGACAACCTCGGCGATGGTGTCGCCCGGGTCGGCATACCTGCTCCACGCCGCCCAGACTTCCTCGGGGGTCCGGCCGGTGGCGGCGGCCACGGCGTCGCCGATGATCGCCCCGCCGACGCCGGCCACCCGTTGCTCGCGGCGAGCGAAAGGGGAGCCGGAAAAGAAGACGGCGGCGCGTTCGAGCGAGGCATCATCCAGACTGCTGAGATAGGCCGCCAGGAGCCGCTCTTTCTCGCTCTTTTTCGTTGTCGCCGCGATGGCGTTGGCCGTGACTGTGAAGTCCGAAAGCATGCGATATGATCTCGCGCGTTGTCCGCGGTTCGTGGTTCGTTGGTCATGGGACGCCGGTTGATGCCATGCGCTGGCGCGGCGGATTCGAGACTCCGGCGCTTCCCAATCCGTGATTTCGAGATCCACGCCTGCGACACGAACGATCCATGATCCGGAAGCAGTGGTCAATGACCGCCTGGAGTCGCTGACTTCAGGGCGATTGACCGTCACGATCAACGGACAACGAACAACGGACAACGAGAAACGAATACGAGGTTGATCGAATGAAAACGAAAGTCACGGTCGTCGGCGGCGGGAACGTCGGGGCGACGGTTGCGCAGGGAATTGCGCTCAAGGAGCTGGCCGACGTCGTCCTGGTGGACATCGTCGAAGGCGTGCCGCAGGGAAAGACGCTCGACCTGATGGAGACGGCGCCGGTCGAGAAGTACGACGTGATCCTCACCGGATCGAACAGCTATGACGGCACGGAGGGCTCGGACGTGGTCGTCATCACGGCCGGTCTTCCCCGCAAGCCGGGCATGAGCCGCGACGACCTGCTGTGGAAGAATGAAGAGATCGTGGCGCAGGTGACGACCGAGGTCGTGAAGCGCTCGCCCGACTCCATCCTGGTCGTCGTGTCCAATCCGCTCGACGCGATGTGCGAAGTGGCGCGCCGGGTGTCGAAGTTCCCGCGGGAGCGGGTGATCGGCATGGCCGGCGTGCTCGACTCCGCGCGCATGCGGGCATTCATCTCCATGGAGCTGAACGTCTCGGTGGAGAACACCCACGCCTTCGTCCTCGGCGGCCACGGCGACACTATGGTGCCCCTGCCGCGCTACTCCACGGTGGCGGGGATTCCCATCACCGAGCTCATCGCGAAAGAGCGGATCGATGCGATCGTCGAGCGGACGCGTAACGGCGGCGCGGAGATCGTGAACCTGCTCAAGACCTCAGCGTGGTATGCGCCGGGAGCATCGACGGTGGAGATGGTCGAGGCGATCCTCAAGGACAAGAGGAAGATCCTCCCCTGCGCCGCGTACCTCACCGGCGAGTACGGCCTGAGCAATCTCTACGTCGGCGTCCCGGTGAAACTTGGCCGCAACGGCATCGAGCAAATCATCGAGATCACGTTGACGGCCGATGAGACGGCCGCCCTCGCCAAGTCAGCCGCGGCGGTACAGGAGTTGTTCGACAAGCTCAAGACGGCGGCGTGACGCCCGCGGCTAGGATTTGCCGTTCTGGCGCCCGGTCAATTTCAGCGATACGCGGCGTTTTCCGTTCGTTTCCACACGGATGACCTCTGTGTGGAGAAGATCAGTATCGTAGACATCGGCAATCAGCCCGCCAACGGACAAGTGGGAGTGTTGACGGATTCCGGCTTGCTTCAGTGTTTCGATGTAGCAGTCAACGTCGTGTTCAGTGAGTTCCAGGTACTTCTCCATCGTTTACCTCCCCACGTTCACGCCCGCCCGTCGCTTTCCTTCCGCAGCTCAATCAACTGAATGCGCTTCCGCAGGCGCATTTTTTTCGCCTCCTCAATGCGACCGCGGAGTGTCGCATCGGACTGACATTTTTGATTGATGTAGTCGATCAATGCTGCTTCGGTCATCTTGCTTCGTTCCGGGTAATCGGAAGTTTCCCGGTAGGCGGCGAACGTTTCTGCAACACCCGCAGAGAGTTTGACGACAAACTGCTCGCTTTCCTCGATATCGAGCTGGCGTAGGTAGATCTCAAGCGCTACGCGGACAACGCCTCCTTTGGTTCCTCCGGTTTCGTTACACAACTGATCGAGCCGATCAGCAAGCGAAGGCGACAAATCCACCAGCAACTTCGTTGTCACTCTACTCATGGTAGGAAGGTCAATATAAATCCATATCACTCGATATTCAATATGGCAAAAATGGAAGCAAGGGCTCCATCTGAGCGAAGCGGTAGAATCGCGGTCCACCCTCCATGAAAAAACTCGTCATCGACATCGAGACGGTCGGCATTCCGTGGGAAGAGCACGACCCCTACGTCCGCGAATACCTCATCAAGGGCCTGAGTGATGGTGACGCCGAGGAGACGCGCCGGGCCGGCGGGCTCTCCCCGTTCCGCGGCCGCATCGTCACCATCGGCGTGATCAACATTGACGACGGCCGTTCGTGCGCGCTTTACCTCGTGCCGGGCCAGGCCGACCTGCGTATCGAGCGTGCCGGCGCGCGCACGTACATTTCGGGGTCGGAGCGGCAGATCCTCGAGAAGTTCTGGACGTTCTTCGACAGCGACGCGCGCTTCATTTCGTTCAACGGCCGCCAGTTCGACGGACCGTTCCTTCTCATCCGCTCGGCCATCAACGGCGTCATTCCCAAACGCGATCTCGTCGGCTACCGCTACGGCTTTCACCCCAACTGCGACCTGCGCGAGGCACTGAACTTTTTCGGCACCACGAACTCGAAGCAGTTCAAGTTCAACCTCGACCTGGCCTGCAAGGCATTCGGCGTCGAGACCTCGAAGAGCGAGGGCGTCGACGGGCGCTCGGTCGAGGCTTGGTTCCGGGCCGGCCGCTATCGCGAGATCGCCGACTACTGCCTGGAGGACGTGCGGGCCACGGCGGAGCTGTACGAGAAGCTGGCCCTGACGCTGTTGATCTTCAATCGCGAGTTCAAGGAAGCGGAAGAGCGCGCCCGGAGGGAGCGGAACCAACTGCCGCTCATGCCGGCGGCGGAAACCGGCTTTGCCGCGGGCGACACGGCCAGTCCGGCCGAGCCTTCGTTCATGGAGTCGGTCACGCAGACCTCGCTGGCCCTGACTTCGGCGCTGGAGCAGGTCGAGGGTGGCCGCACGCATGGTGAGGATCTCGTGACGGCCAAGCAGCAGGCCCTCGTCCTGGAGAAGCTCGTGCAGTCGCGCGATTCGGACGACGACGTCCCGGGCAGTCTGTAGCTCGCGTCGACCGCCCCGCGAGCAGGAGCCCGAACCAGTAACGGTGATCAACGAACAACGACCAACGACCAACGAACAACGATCAACGGACAACGAAAATGAAGCTGTTCCGCGCACGGGTCTACACGCCCATCGCCGATCCGTTTGCGGGTGCGGCCGAGCCGTCGTTCGTCTCCCATGACGACGGATTCGTGGCCGTCGAAGGGGATCGCATCACCGGCGTCGGCGACTGGAGCCGGCGGCCGCCCTGTGACGACGTCGAGGACCTCGGCCGTGAGTACCTCATCACGCCCGGGTTCGTCGATACGCACCTCCACGCGCCGCAACTGGAGATGATCGGCTCGTACGGCGGGCACCTCCTGGAGTGGCTGAACCGCTACACCTTTCCCACCGAGGCGAAGTTCGCCGATCCGGAGCACGCCCGAACCGTGGCGCGGGCCTTCTTCGACGAGCTGCTGCACAACGGCACGCTCTGCGCGCTCATCTTCTCGACCATCCACCTCGAGGCGACCGACATCTTCTTCGCCGAGGCGGAGCGGCGCGGCTTCCGCGGAATCATCGGGAAAACGATGATGGACCGCAACGCTCCTGATTCGCTGCTGGAGAACGCGCGCGACTCGTATGACCAGAGCCGTGACCTGCTGGTGAAGTGGCACAACAAGGGACTGCTCCGCTACGCCATCACGCCGCGCTTCGCGCCGACGTCGACGCCGCGGCTGCTGGAATGCGCGGGAGACCTGAAACGCGAGTTTCCCGATGCCTACGTCCACACGCACATCTCGGAGAACCGCAACGAGGTCGCGTGGGTGCAGGAGCTCTTCTCGTTTCCCGAGTACGCGGACGTTTACGACCACTACGGCCTCCTCGGCGAGCGCAGCGTGCTGGCCCACGGCGTCTGGCTGACGGAGGAAGAGCTCGACCTGCTCAACCGCCGCGGGTCGCGCATCTCCCACTGCCCCAACTCGAACCTCTTCCTCGGCAGCGGGCTGTTCAGGCTGCACCACGTTCTCGATGCAGGCGTGATCGTCGGTCTCGGCAGCGACATCGGGGCGGGCACGACGCCCTCGATGCTCAACGCCATGGCCGACGCCTACAAAGTCCAGTCCGTGCAGCACGTTTCCCTCAGCCCGTTCCAGCTCTGGTACCTGGCCACCCTCGGCGGGGCGAGGGCGCTGTCGCTGGACGGGGAGATCGGCAGCCTGGAGAAGGGCAAATCGGCGGACTTTCTCATCCTCGACCTCAACGCCACGCCGCTCATCGCCATGCGCAGCGCGCGCGCCTCGTCGATCGAGGATCTCCTGGCCGGGCTCATCTTCATGGGCGACGACCGGCTCGTCCAACGGGCATTCATCGCCGGCCGCGAAGTACACCGGCGCGAGTGATAGCAACTGGCAAAGGCCTTGCGCCGTCTCATTGCCAGCAGGAGGTGTACGTCATGAAATCAATGATTTCGACGCTTCTGGCCCTGGTCGCTGTGTCCGCTTTCGCGCAATCGGGTCCGACTTTCAGGACAGCGACGGACATCCGTGACGGCGTTCGAGGCTCCCTGGTCGGGACGGTGACTTCGGTGATGGAGACGCGAAATCAGTTCGTGGTCGCGCCCGACGAGGACCGATACGGCACGGTCACCGTCCAGGGTGACGCCGCTTTGACCGTTTTCGCAGGCTTCGGCGGGGTCATCAACGGCGCCGCGGAGGTGTTCCAGGGCTCGCAGGGGATGTCCAACGTCCGCGTCGGCGATCGCGTGGAGGTCCGCGGCTCGGGGGCGGCGAACGCCGTCATCAATGCCGACCACGTCGTCCTCCTCGGACGGAACGTCCCGGCCGACCAGGTCGGTGTCGGCCAGACGCGAACGCCGTCCAGCCCCTCGACGCCGACGGCCCGCAGCTCGGCGACGAGCGACAGCGTCACGTCGCGCCTCGGCAACGTCGAAGGCATCGTCCGCCAGATCAGCGCAGACGAGAACCGCATCGTCATCCAGACGGACCGCCGCGAGATGATCACGGTCCGCGGCGCCAACGCGACGCCGGTTTATTACCACCAGGAGGTCTACCACATGGCCAACCTGGAGGTAGGCGACCGCGTGCGCATCACCGCCGAGTCGGCTTCCTCGACCGGCGATATCCGGGCGCGTTCCATCAACGTCGTCCAGAGCGTGCAGGAGCCCAACCGGCTTCCCTCCCGCCAGGTCGGCACGCTGACCGGGCGGGTCAGCCGGATCGAGCGCGGCACCAACTTCATCCGCGTCCAGCCGGATACCGGCCGCCTGGACGAAGTCCGTGTCGATCTCTCCGACACGGTCGACGAACGCAACCGCCGCGTCCGGGCCAATGACCTCCAGGCCGGCGACCAGGTGACGCTGTCGGGTACGTACACGAACGACGTCTTCGTCGCCGCGAGCGTCGCCCTCGAGGCGCCGGCGCGCCAGGGCGAAGTGGAAGTGACGACGCCTCCTCCTCCGGCTCGCAGCACCCACGGAGACCTCGGGATCGTGACGATCTACGGCACCGTCACCCACGCCCTGAGCACGAGCGCGCAGCTCGTGGTCCGGGATGCGAACGGCGACCGCAGCCTGCATGTGTACGTCGCCGACGATCTCGTCGTGAAGGGCAAGGGAGGCTACACGACCGCGGACCAGCTCAAGGGCGGCGACGGCGTGGTGATCAAGGCCTACCGGGACGCCGAGGGGAACCTGATCGCACAGACGATTCGGGTGAGGTAGGCGAGCGGGAGACGGGCGAGCGGGAGAACAGCTTGAGGCACAGTGGCATGCGCTCCCGCTCGCCGCTCGCCCACCCTCCCGCTCGCCTGCCGCCACTGCCGCGCCCGGCATACTGTGGTTATTTGAAATATGAGCACACGCCTTGCTGTAGAGATTGGAGCGATGCAGCGACGCGACCTCCTCCCCGGCATCTCGGCCGAAGTGCCCCCGCCGAATATCGTCTTTGCCTCGGCACCGGTGATCCGGCGTGCACGGCGGATCGCGCTGGCGCGCGATGCCTTCGACGTTCTGCTGCTCGCAGCGGTCGACTACTTCATTGTGCATTGGCCGTACGCGCGGCTGCCGTGGATGAATCGCCACGATTCGCTGGAGTTGCTGGTTGGACTGAACGTGGTGTTTGCCGGCTACCTCTGGATTGCCCGCTCCTTTCCGCGTTGGCGTGCGCAGCGCGTGGCGGCGACGTGGCGCCCTCAGGAGCAGGATCGCCTTATGTCTTCGCTGCGTTCGCGCGCGTACCGATGAGGCGGGCCAGCACGACCAGCAGGCCGACTGTGGCCAGTCCCAGAGCCACCCAGAAGATCTTCACGTCGGCCGGTGCGCTCTCCGGCTTCGCTGTCGTGACGGCCGCAAGGGAGAGATCCCGTGCAGGCTCGCCGAGCACGCGGGGTGCGAGCAAGGCCATGTCGTACTGCGGCGATGCCGCCTGCGCGTTGCCGTAGAGCAACGTGAGCGGCCCGCCGGAGCTGTAGAAGCGCAGGGCGATGGAAGGCATCTCCAGCGTTGCGGACGTCACAGGCAACGGCGCGTTGTCGCCTTCGCTGACCGTGAGCTCCAGCTGTTTGTTGTCGTTCGATGCCAGTTCGAAGGTAAGAGGCGGCGGGGGCAGGTCCGGCTGGGTGCTGCGCCACGTCTCCGTGCCGAGCGTGTACGGCTCGCGGCCGTGGCGCGCGTCGCCGGCGGCCCGGAGCGAGACGCTGCGCTCGAACACTTTCGCGGAGGTCGTCAGGACGAGACGGGAGAGCGGCGGCAGGGTCTCGTACGGCAGCTCGAGCGCGTACCGCGACGTCGCGCCGTCCGCTGTGCGGGCCGGCAGTTTGAGCGGGATGGTGAGCGGTCCCGGCACGTTCTCCACGATGTACGGCACTTGGCGGTCCGCCGCGTCGACGAGGCGCACATCGGCCACTTCGCGGCTGCGGGAGAGCACGTCGGCGTCGAGGGCCAGCCGGGTCACGCCGGCCGGCGAGGCCGGCACTTCGCGCGAGTAGCGAAAGTCGCCGCGGTTCACCGTCGCGCCGCGGAAGGAGGCGATCGTGGCCGTCTCCGCGGTTTGAGTGCTCGTGGGGCGAGCCGCACTCCCCCACTTCGCCAGCGGAGGCGTGCTCTTGGTGATCGCGGAACGGGAGGCCTCGATGTCGTAGGACGGTGCGGTGCGCCGGGCGTCGCCGTAGCTGGCGGTGACGTTTCCCGCGGCCGTCGTCTCGAACCAGATCCACGGCAGCGGAGCGAGCCTGGCCGTGATCCCGGTCAGGGCCAGGGGAGGATTGTTGCCGTCGTCGACCACCAGCTCCAGGTCGACGTCGTTCGCCTTCGAGATGGGAACGCCGAGGTCCGCGGCCACACCGCCGAAACGCTGGGCGCGTTTGAGCGTCGAAGTGCCGAGCAGCACCGGCATGATCACGCCGCCTTCCAGGCGCTGCGCGTAGACACTCGCGGCGCGGAAGACCTCCCCGTTCGCCACAACTGCCCCCATTGCCACGATCGGCCAGTTCGGCCCCCGGGGCGTCGATCCGGTCCGCAAGCTGGCCCGACAAACCATCGACGTGGGCCCCGCCGTCCGCGGCCTGCTTAACCCCTTCAGCACGGTGGCCGACAGCGTCGCCGCGGCCTACCGGGATAAGCTGTTCGGGGATAAGACGCTCCAGGATCTCCCCGAACAGCCCGAGTTCGTGCTCAACGCCACCAACGTCCAGACCGGGGCCCTGTGGCGGTTCACCCGGAAGTTCATGGGCGATTACCGCGTCGGCCGCGTGCCCGACCCGAAAGTTTCCCTGGCGGTCGCGGTCGGCGCCTCGTCGGCGTTCCCGCGCTTCCTGTCGCCCGTGCACCTCAGGCTGAATCCGGGGGACGTCCTGCCCGGGGACCCGCCCGGG
>CAZYTO010000205.1:0-10426 GCA_964650405.1 uncultured Thermoanaerobaculia bacterium
ACACCGCCTATTGCAACTCAGTTTGCTTCGAAGATCAACCGGTAAACAGATACAGCCGGAGAACGTCGATGAGTATCGAATCACAGGCGGTGCCGTCGAAGGCCCGATCCCGGTACGCCTGATCGGTCAATCGGACGAAAAGACGTTGCGGCAGAACGTGTTTGATCCGTCTGACGTCGCGCTCGACAGGATTCCGGACCTGGTGAAGGAGGCCAGCGCGAAAGTCGTGCTGGAAGGGCGAAAAGAGGAGCCGAGCGTCACGATCAGGCGGAAGCTTCCGTTCGAGGAGTACGTCTCGATCGACGTCGATTACTCAGGCGTGCGCAAGAACGGTTAGCTGCACACCGACAGGCATGGCAAGAACGGGAAGGTAGAGATCTTCTAAACGGGCGCCTACAACCGCCAGTGGGGACGGACAAGGCTGTCCGTCCCGTTGCGGCTCCTTTGGCGGATGAGCGGCTGAGGACGGACAACCTCTTGTCCGTCCTCCTCGAGCCGCACTGAGGACGGGCAGGGTTGTCCGTCCTCCATGTCAGAACGACAATCGCAATCCCAGCCGCGCGGCGATGGCGCCGGTGCGGATGACGGCTTTGCCGTAGTTCGGGTTCACCGGTGTGGGCGAGGCGTTATCGGCTTCCTGGAAGCCCCAGCGCTCGTCGAGCAGAATGGGGCGCTGGGCGTTGAGGATGTTGAAGATGTCCAGCAGGACGTTGGCCTGGATGCGGCCCGCCGGAATCGGGTAGCCGAGGTGCACGTCCGCGTCGTAATTGCTCGGCGTACGCCCCTCGGCGCCGCGCGTGGTGAGGAAGAACTCGTAGCGGCCGTAGGCGTCGGAGTAGCCGTAGCGCGTCAGCGGTGTGCCGCTGCGGTAGTAGGCCGAGAGCCCGACCGACAGCTTGAACGGCGTGAAGTAGACGCCTGAGACCTTGAACTGGTGCCGCCGGTCATTCGAGAGCGGGCCCTTGTTCGTGATCGTGTTCAGGTCGCTGCCGTTGGTGAAGAAGTCGTAGTAGTCGTAGGCGGCGGAGATGTTCGGGTCGGGTCCGACGTTCGTGAACGGCGCGTACTCGCCGTCGTAGTTGCCGTCGAGCTTCGAGTAGAGGTACGAAGCCATGGCCTGCCAGTTCTCGGAGTAGCGCTTGGTAGCGTCGAGCTGGATGCCCTTGAACGTCCGCTTCGGCTTCGGCGCGGGAAGGGTGTGCGAGTAGTCGAGCGTGAAGATCTGTTTCATGATCCCGTCGCCCGGGTTGCCGATGCAGTACGTGCCGTCGTTCGCGCAGAGGAAATCTTCGATGACGCGGCCGTAGTTGCGGTAGATGCCCTTGACGCCGACGGCCACGTTCGGACGCAGCTCGTGGTCGTAGCCGATGATGTACTCGGTGAGGTACTGGTTCTTGATATTAGGATCGGAGGGCTCGGTGAAGCCGCCCAGGATGGCCGATGACGTGCCGAAGTCGGCCTCGGCTGCGGGGTCGGGCGTGGTGCTGGTCGGGCTGTAATTGACGATGCGGGGCTGCCGCTCGTACGAGAAGGAACGGATGACGAGATCCATGGGGATCTCTTCGTAGAATCGGCCGTAGGACCCATAGACCCGGTCGCGGTGCAGGCCGGCCGGATTCCAGACGAAGCCGAGGCGCGGTGCGTAGTCCTTCTTCATGTCGATCTGCGTCGTGCCGGACGCGTCGATGATCTGCTGGCGGTCCCAGCGGATGCCGGCGTTGACCGTCAGATCCTCGAGCGTCCAGCGGTCCTGCACGTACGCAGAGGTGACGTGATGCCGTGGCGTGGCCACGAGTGCCGAGACAGGCGCGTTGGCCACGGTCGCATCCGGCGTCGTCCAGTAGAAGTGCCGGTAGATCAGCTTGGCCGGGTGGACGGTGTTGGCGAAGACGTCGACCTGCTGGCCGCCGGACATGAACTTCGTTACGTTGGCCGTATCCCGCTCCGCCTCCAGGCCGCCCTTGATGTCGTGGTGTCCGAGGAAGCGGTCCAGCGACACGCCGAAGAACTTGCGGTCGAAGCTCTTGCTCTGGTTGAGACCGAAGCCGCCGGTCTGGAACGAATCGTTGCGTGTGTCACGATATTGGATGGCGTTGCCGGCCGCGGTGGCGGGGCCGACCGAGTTCGTCTCGCGGTGGCGCGCGCCCTGGGCGCTGAGGATCCAGGCGGAGTTG
The DNA here is from genome assembly GCA_964650405.1 of uncultured Thermoanaerobaculia bacterium. Classification (GTDB taxonomy): domain Bacteria; phylum Acidobacteriota; class Thermoanaerobaculia; order Gp7-AA8; family Gp7-AA8; genus CAZYTO01. The sequence continues at coordinate 2,175 of CAZYTO010000205.1, forward strand.
AAGCTCCCGTCGTAGCGGAGGGCGTAATCGCGCCCGCCGAAGTCCTGCCGACCGAGGTAGGTCGACGGGTCGCCGTTGAGCGTATGGTTGCCGTCGGAGATGGCGCCGGTGTCGACGCGGGGATCCTGGAGATACGTACCGACGAGCGACTGCGACGGGGCGAGGTTGTAGGTCAGCTTCACGGAGCCGAGGTTGTTCCTCGTCTTCGCGTCGACGATCGTGCCCGGGCTGGCGCTCGTCAGGGGCAGGGCGATGCGGTTGGTGTTGTGTACGCGGTCGTACGCGCCGAAGAACCACAGCTTGTCCTTCAGGATGTAGCCGCCGGCGTCGAGGCCGTAGTCGCCCCTGGTGAATCCCTGGAGCGTGCCGCCGGTGGAGACGACGCTCTTGGCGTTGCCCTGGAACGAGTCGCGGTCGCTGTAGCCGAAGACGTCGCCCTTGAACTCGTTGCCGCCGGACTTGGTGATGACGTTGATGATGCCGCCGGTGGAGCGGCCGAACTCGGCCTCGTAGCCGCCCGTCTTCACGTCGATTTCCTGGATGAACTCGAAGTTGAGCTCCTTGCCCTGGAAGCCGTACTCGACGCCGGTGGTGTTGACGCCGTCGATGAAGTACGAGTTCTCGGCGCCGGACGAGCCGTAGACGGTGATGGAGTCCCGCTGCTCGGTCGGATTGGCGTCGCTCGACACGCCCGGCGTGACCTGGACGATGGAGGTGTAGTTACGGCCTGTCGGCAGGGTCTCGATGGCGCGCTCGGTGAGGTTCGTTCCGAGCGCAGACGACGAGGTGTCGATGACCGGAGCATCGGCGCTGACCGTGATCTCGCTCGATACGGCGGGGGTCAGGGCGACGTCGATGGCCGCTTCCTTGCCGAGACCGACGGCGATCTTCTTCTGTCGTGTGGCGAAGCCCTGCAGCGTGAACGTGACGCTGTAGTCGCCGGGCGGGAGGAGGGGAAGGCGATAGAGACCTTCAGGGTCGGTGACCGCCGTGCGCGAGCCCTGCAATGCGGAGCTCTTCGCCTCTACGGTCACTCCGGGAAGCGGAGCGGAGCTGCTGTCGGTCACGCGGCCGTTGATCGAGCCGGTGGTTTGCGCCGCGAGCGGCAGCGCGAGGAGCATGAGGAACAGTACGAGGAGTTTCCGGGGGGCGGTCATTCGGACCTCCTGATGAATTCGGTTGTGGACGGACTCTACTCCAAGTAGGGGAGTTCTACGTGGGGTGGTGATTCAGATGCTTGTACTAAAATGACAGACCGTGACGGACAGCGAGCTGACTGGATTGTTCGACCTCCTCCGCCAGGATGTGCGCGGCGAGATCGGTTCGATGCGCGGCGAGATCGGTTCGATGCGCGGCGAGATCGGTTCGATGCGTACCGAGAACGCCGCCTTTCGCGAGGACATGCGCGCCGAGAACGCCACCTTTCGCGATGAGATGCGCGCCGAGAACACGGAGATGCGCCGTCACTTTGATGTCACGGCGGAGAGTCTCCGTCACGAAATCCGGCTCGTAGCCGAAGGTGTGCAGAACGTCGACCAGCGATTGACGCGCGAGGCCGCGGATATCCGCCAGGAGATGCGTCACGGCTTTGCAGAGATGCACGCCGCGCTCAAGTATTCACACGGCGAGCTCGATCGACGCATTCGCGTCCTCGAAGAACGCTAACGAAGGCCGCTCTACTCACCGTAGAAAGCGCGCGAGCTCCGGCTGGTTCGGATCGAGCTGGAGCGATCGCCGGAAATCGTCCTTTGCCGCCCGTTCGTCACCGAGGCAGGCCTCGGCCGTTCCACGCGATGTGTAGACGATCGCCGCATCGGGCAGGAGCGTCACCGCGCGCTGAAAGTCGGCAAGGGCGGCGCGGCAGTCGTGACGTTCCAGTGCCAGCCGTCCGCGTGTAAGCAGCCAGCGCGGCTGGTGCGGGTCGGCGTCGATGGCCGCGTCGAGCAGGGCGTTCGCACGCGTAGCGTCCGTCCCTTGGTGGCGAAGGAGATCGCTGAGGTTCCAGAGCGCGGCGGCGTTCTTGGGATCAACGTGGAGCGCGCCTTCATACGCCGCGGCCGCCTCGTCGTCGTGGTTTTCATTGCGCAGGATCAGACCTTCGTTGTTGAACGAGCCCGCTGTGCGCGTCGAGTTGCCCGCCGGACCGTGCGAGCCTTCTCCGGCGCCGATGTACCCGAGGGCCGTGAGCTTTGCCAGCTCTTCGTTGCCGCCGGCGGAAGCCGCGGCCGGGGCGGGGGGACGGTAGCCGCGGCGGTACTCGCGGACGTCGGAAGGGAGGCCGAGCATCTCCAGCAGTCGCGGCGCGACGTCGATGACCCTCTGCGGCAGGCGCTGCCTGTACTTCGGCATCGGTCCATCCAGCTCCAGCATGTAGATATTGTCGCCGTCAGGTCCCTTCTGCGGCAGCCTCGCCAGTGCGGCCGTATCCGCAAAGAGGAAGATCCCTTCCTCTCGGTGCCACTTCGCGGCCGTTACCGCGTTCGTGCTCGAGTCCGCGGGATGGGACGCGTCCCAATCGAAGCCGTGGTCGGAGGCGATGACGAGGTCCGCGCCTTCCCGCCGGGCCAGCTCCTGGTAGTCGCCGAGCATGGCGTCGATGCGCGCGAAGTACCGCCGCGCCACATCGCCATCCTGTCCGGCCAGGAGATGGCCGATGGCGTCCGTACCTTCGAAATAGACGATGGCCAGGTCGGGATGGTCGCGCGCAACGGCAGCGGTAGCCGCACCGTGAATGGCCTCAGTCTCGGCGCGCACGCGTTCGAGTGCCGCGGCGGCGGAGCCGGCGCCGTTGGCGTGCAGGCTGCCATCGCGGTCGGTGAGTAACACGCCTGGTTCGGCCGGGTACGTCGCCCACATCCCGAACACCTCGGCCCGTCTGCCTTTCGCGGCGACCATGTTCCAGAGCGCGGGGACGGCACGCTCGTCGCTGGTGATCGGTTCGAGGCTGTGCGTGATCGGGTTGAAGCGGGTGAAGTCGAGGATGCGGTGCTCGAGCGGAGAGGCACCGGTCATCATCGTCGTCCAGACCAGCGGTGAGAGGGGAGGCTGCTGCGTGAGCAGCGGACCGCGCCGGCCATGGTGGACGAGTAGCTGCAGATTGGGCATGACGCCCGCCGCCATGAGCCGGTCGAGGTAGTGCCAGTCGGCACCGTCGAGGCCGACGAAGAGGATCCTTCGCTGGGCGCTGCTTGCTGATCGCCGTTCGCTGGTCGCCCTTCGCCCTTCGCGATGACAGCCGAGCGCAGCGGCGACGATCAACAGCGCGGCCAGCGCTCGCTTCATCGTGCGTAGGCGGCGAGCACGTTGCGGACGCGCGCCAGGCCAGCTTCGATGCCGGCCGGGGAGACGGCGCCGGCCGAGAGGCGGAACCAGCCATCTTCGCGCTTCGAGCCGAAGGCCTGGAACGGCACGACGGCGAATCCCGCGCGTTCGAGCAGGAGCTTGCGCATCTCGTCGTTCGTCTGGATCCCGCCGCGGCCGATGAGGTCGAATTGCACGGAGAGGTAGATGGCACCCTGCGGCGCGATGGTCCGCACCGGCAGTCCGTCCGTGCGCATGGCCTCGAGGCCGTCGTGCAGCAGATCGAGCCGGAGCTGCAGCTCGCGGTGCATGTGCTCGGCGAATGCCGCGATCTCCTGCGGCTCGCCGAGGAACTTCGCCACGGCCAGTTGCTCCGCCTTCGGAGCCCAGGCCCCGACATGCCCCAGGATGTCGCGCATGCGTGCGGTGACGAAGGGCGGTGCGATTGTCCAGCCCACGCGCAGGCCCGTGGCGGCGAAGGCCTTGGAGATGCCGTCGACGAAGATCGTCCACGCCGCAGACTCCGGCACGAGCTGGGGCGGGGCGTAGTGGCGGCTGTCCCCGAAGGTGAGCTGCCAGTAGACCTGGTCCCAGAGGATGAACAGGGGGCGTTCCCCCGCGGCGGCGCGGCGGTGGTTCTCATCGACGACGAGTTGCGCGACCGCGGCGACCTCTTCGCGGGCCATGACCGTCCCGGCGGGATTCAGGGGCGTGCAGATGCAGAGGAGGCGGGCGTCGCGGATGTGGGGCCGGAGCTGCTCGGCCGTCGGCAGAAAGTTGGTCTCCGGGCCGACGACGATCTCCACCGGCACACCGCGCATCAGGTAGGTGTAATGGTTGTTGTTCCACGACGGCACCGGGTAGACGACCTTGTCTCCGGGATCGACCACCGCGGCGTACGCGGCGTAGATGATCGGCCGCGAGCCGCCGGCGATGAGGCAGGAGTCGACGCCATAGTCGAGGTGCAGGCTGTCGCGGTAGAACTGGACGACCGCTTTGCGCAGCTCCATGACCCCGTCCGATGGCGGATAGTTCGTATGCCCGGCGGTGAGAGCTTCTTCGATGAGTGCCTGCAGCCGGGGCGGGATCCGGAACTCGGTCGGGGAGAAGTCGCCGACCGTGAGGTTGCAGATCTCTTTCCCGGTGGTCTTGAGGGCGGTGATCTCGGCGGAGATGCGGAGGATCTCGGAGCCGGTCAGGCCCCGGGCGAGCTGCGAAAGGGCAGACTCGTCCTGAAGGACGGTGGTGGTTGTCATGTGGGAGGTGATTCTACTGCGAGTAGAAGCCCGGAGTGGCAAGGTGGTGAGGGCGAGTTTCCTGACCACTAAAACTACCACTAACCACTAACCACTATCTACCTAACCACTGCCTACTTCGTGCTCCGATACGCCCGGTGGATCTTCCACAGCTCGGTCAACGCGCGGAGAAAGTCGCGGCCTTTGACTTTCGAGCCCTTCACGTCGTGCCAGACGGTGATGGGGAGCTCGTAGATCGAGCGGGCGGTCACCTCGCGGCCCCAGCGTTTGACGAAGCGGGCGATGATCTCCACGTCGAAGATCCAGCGGGAGAGGAAGGGCCTGGAGAAGACGTCGCGCAGGTCGCAGCCGGCGCGGAAGAGCTTCGCGCCGCACTGGGTGTCATAGACCGCCAGGCCGAGCGAGCGGGAGATGAGCGTGGCTCCCATGCGTCCGACATAGTGCCGCGACGCGCGCCGGCTGATGGAACGGCCGAGGAGCCTGACGCGGGCGCCGAAGACCATGGCGATCTCGGGGCGCGTCTCGAAGATGGCCAGGTACGAAGGGAGCTCGCCGAGCGGCGTGGCCAGGTCTGCGTCCCAGAAGCCGGTCAGGTCGGGCTTACGCTCCATGGCCGCGAGCATGCCCTGCCGTACCGCCTCCGCCTTGCCGGAGTTCTTCGCCAGGGGCAGCACCGAGAAGCGGGAGGGATCCTCGGCCGCGAGCTGCTGCAGGACGGAGAGCGTCTCGTCCCGGCTCCCGTCGTCGACGAAGAGGAACTCGACCCGATGCCCGGGGAGGGTGAAGCTGCGGAACGCCGCCCGGTCCAGCCGGGCTGCCTCGTCGTAACAGGGAACCACCACGATCAGGTGCGACACGGCGGCGCATTGTACGCGGAGGCGGGCGGGACGAGAGGCCGATGGTTCGAGCGGAGAGGGGGAGGGACGAGAGGAGAGGCCGAGTGAGGAGTGGTTAGTGGTTAGGACAGCTCGCCCCGCGCCCTAACCACTCACCGCGTCTTCCCCTGGCTCCCGCCACGTCCTAACCACTCACCACTAACCACTCGCCTACTTCAAACTCGTCAACACATTGACCAGTCACCGCGCTGACTCTGTGGCATGCTGTGTGGATGAGCGAGCACGTCGTCGCCACGGTCACTCACGGACGCTACCTCCTGCGGGAAGGTTCGGGCGGCATTCTCGTCGGTTTTCACGGCTATGCCGAGAACGCCGAGCGGCACCTCGCCGAGCTGGAGAGACTGCCGGGTAAAGCGGAGTGGACGCTCGCTGCCGTCCAGGCCCTGCATCCCTTCTATAACCAGAAGACCGGCGAGGTGCTGGCGAGCTGGATGACCAGCCAGAACCGGGAACACGCCATCGCCGACAACATCGCCTACATCGGCAACGTCCTGAAGACGCTGCCGCCCGCCCGGCCGCTCGTTTTTCTCGGCTTCTCGCAGGGTGCGGCCATGGCCTACCGCGCCGCGGCAGCCTTTCCCTGCGACGGCCTTATCATCCATGGAGGGGATATCCCGCCCGATGTGAGTGCACACGTGAATGTGCACCTGCCGAAATGCTTCGTCGGCCGCGGCAGCACCGATACCTGGTTCACCGCCGAAAAGCTCGAGAAAGACTTGAGCTTTCTCCGGAGCGTGACGGACGTGACGACGTCCCTCTTCGAGGGAGGCCACGAGTGGTCGGACGTCCTCCGTATCGCCATCGGGGACTTCCTGCGCGGGATGACATTGTAGTCAGCGGTTTGTTCTTGGGCCTTCGGATGTCCCGCCTCGAACGACTGAAAGAGCGCCTCAAGGAGATCCCGGACCGACCCGGCGTGTATCTCCACAAGAACGCGGACGGGGAGGTCATCTACGTCGGCAAGGCGCGCAACCTGCGCAACCGCGTCGGCTCGTATCTCGTCGGGAAGGGGCGCACCGACCCGCGGCTGATGACGCTCGTTCACGAGATCCAGGGCATCGACTTCGTCACCACGAACAACGAGCTCGAGGCCATCCTCCTCGAGAACAACCTCATCAAGACCCACCAGCCGCGCTACAACATCCTCCTCCGCGACGACAAGACCTACCCGTACCTGAAAGTCACACTCTCCGAGGACTTCCCACGGGTCGTTTTCACACGGAGAGTCGATCGGAAGCGAGGGGATCTCTTTTACGGGCCGTTCTTTGCCGGCACGGCGCGGCGGCTGCTGAAGCTGGTGGCCGACCAATTCAAGCTGCGAAGCTGCGACCTCGACATCGCCGACGGCAAGAACGCGCTGCCGCGGCCGTGCCTCTACTACGACATGCACCAGTGCCTCGGGCCGTGCGTGGTGGGGCTGACGACGAAGTTGACCTATCGGGAGATGGTCGACGACGTCGTGCTCTTCCTCGGCGGGAAGTCGAAGGAGCTGCAGGACCGCCTCACCCGCCGGATGTACGCCGCGGCGGAGGGAGAGAACTTCGAGATGGCGACGTACTACCGCGACCTGATCCGAACCGTGGAGCGCGTCCAGTCGGAACAGCAGGTGGCGTCCGCCGAAGATGAAGAAGTCGACGTCTGGGGCGTGCACGAAGAGGGAGGTGACGTGGCCGTGCAGCTCTTCGTCATCCGCGACGGCAATGTCGTCGACCGCCGCGAGCTCTTCTGGGAAAAGATCGGAGAGTACCAGCCCGGCTACTTCCTCGGCGAAGTCCTGCAGCGCTACTACCAGGACAACCTGTTCATCCCGCCGGAGATCCTGATTCCGGTGGAGATCGAGGAGCGCGAGCTGCTGGCGGAGTGGCTCGGCCAGCAGCGCCGGCGCAAGGTCACGATCCGCACGCCGCAGCGCGGCAAGGGAGTGGACCGGGTGGAGCTGGCCAACCGCAACGCCCGGTTGTCCCACGAGTCGCGCTTCCGCAAGTCGCAGCAGGACCGGATGCAGATTGCGGCACAGAAGCTTGGGCAGGTTCTCGGGTACGACCAGGAGATCCAGAAGATCGAATCGTTCGACATTTCGAACATCCAGGGCTCCGATTCCGTGGCGGGAATGGTCGTCCTCGACCGCGGGAAGTTCGACAAGAACCAGTACCGAGTGTTTAACATCAAGAGCGTCGTGGGCGCCGACGACTTCCGCTCCATGGCCGAAGCGGTCGACCGTCGCTACCGCCGGCTGATGGACGAGGGAAAGGCCTTTCCCGACATGATCCTCGTTGACGGCGGACGCGGGCAGCTCAATGCCGCGCTGGCGGCGCTCAACCGCCTGGGCGTCGAGGAGATCCCCATCGCGGGCCTGGCCAAGCGGGAGGAGGAGATCTACGTCCCCGGCCGGGAGGAGCCGATCCGCCTCGAGAAGCGCGATCCGGCCCTCCAGCTCCTGCAGATGGTGCGCGACGAGACGCACCGTTTCGCCGTCTCCTCCCACCGCCGCCGCCGCTCCAAGCGCACCCTGCACAGCGAGCTCGATGACCTCCCCGGAATCGGGGAGAAGCGCCGCCGCCTTCTCATCGAGCGCTTCGGCAGCGTCTCCGGCGTCAAGCAGGCCTCGGAACAGGACCTGGTCAACGTGCTGGGCCGCAAGGTGGGCCGGACGCTGTGGGAAGAGTTGCACGCGTAGCGAGCGGGTGACGGCGAGCCGCCATAAGCGGCCCTCGGGCTTCCTTTCAGCCTTCGAGCCTTTCAGCCTTGGTTTCAAGGCCAGCGGACAGTGGGCTCGACGAACAAAGCCGGAGGCAGCTCC
>CAZYTO010000206.1:0-10354 GCA_964650405.1 uncultured Thermoanaerobaculia bacterium
TGATGTTCATGATGCCGATGGCACCGACGAAGAGGGCCAGGCCGGTGACGAAGAGGCCGGCCATGGCGATGCCCGCCTTCACCGGCTCGATCGTGCTGCGCAGCCCTTCCTGTTCGTTGATGGAGAAGTCGTCCTTCTGCTCGGGAGCCAGGCCGCGCACGCGGCGCATGGCGCCGGTCAGCTCGCCCCGGGCCTGTTCCATGCGGCCTTTATCCTTAACCTTCACCCGGATGGACGTATCGAGCCGGTTGCTGAAGGCCTTCTGGAACGCGCCCAGCGGGACGACCACCTGGTTGTCGAAACTGAACAAACCGAGGAACGTGCCCTGCTTGTCGTACACGCCGACCACGCGGAACGGGCTGCCGCCGATGATGACCGTTTTGTCGATGGAGGACTGGTTGGGGAAGAGTGCATCCGCCACGTCGTAGCCGAGGATGCAGACGTTGCGGCCGGCGCGCGACTCGATGTCCGTCATGAAGCGCCCTTCCCGGAACTTCGCCGTCGACGTCACCAGGAACTCCTCGGTCGTACCCTGCGTGAAGACGCTGTTCACCTGCAGGTTGCCGTACTTCACGATCCGGGACGTGTTCATCGTCGGCACGGCCGTGATGAGCTGGGAGTTCGGCGTGGCGGAGATGATGCGCTTCAGGTCTTCCGCGTAGTGCGACTCCATCCGCCGGCGGTTCCGGTAGTTCCACCAGTCGTCGACGTGATGCCACGGCCACTTCTCGACGTAGAAGACGTCGTCGCCGATCACGGCCAGCGACCGCTCGAACCCGATCTCGATCCCGCTGATGGCCGACCCCATGAGGGTCACCGCCACAATGCCGATGATCACCCCCAGGGCCGTGAGGATCGAGCGCATCTTGTGCACCCGGATCTGCCCGAATGCAATGCGGAAGGATTCGACGAGGTCGGTGATGGCGTAGCGCATGATCTTCAGTTCATCCGCAAACAGCGAAACACGACTAAGCGACAGCGACTAAGCGACTAAACGAATAAGCGAATAAGCGAATAAGCGACTCAAGTCTTGCTCTTCTCGATCTCCACCACCGCCCCTTCCTTCAGGCGGCGGCTGACTGCGGTGTAGCTGCCGGAGATGACTTCCTCGCCCGGCTTGAGGCCGTTCTTGATCTCGATGTAGGTGTTGTCGGCGATGCCGGTCTCGACGCGGCGCTGGTGGACCTTGTTCCCGTCCCGGACGAAGACGACGCGCAGGAGCTTCTCCCGCTCGGCGCGGGCCTTCTGCTTCTCCTGCTGTTCATTCGTGACGTTCGTGCTGTTGTCGCTCTTGTCCTGCGCAGCCTTCTCGGTCTTCTGCTTCTCCGCCTCCTCCGGGGAGAGCGTCGAGTCGCTGGCCCGGACGGTCACGCTCTGGATGGGGACGGTCACGGCGTTGGCCACAGTGCTCGTCTCCACGTCGGCCGTGGTGCTCATGCCGGGACGGAGGCGCACGTCATGGTCGTCTACGCGGATCTTCACCAGGAAGTTCGTGACCTCCTCCTGCGTGCCGGCGTTTTGCGTCGTGGCCGTGCTGGCGATCTCCCGCACCGTGCCGTTGATCTTGCGGTCGGGATAGGCGTCGACGGAGATGCGGGCGTGGTCGCCCACCTTCACGTTGATGACGTCGTTCTCGTTGACGTTGACCTGGGCCTCCATCACCGAGAGGTCGGCGATGCTCATGACGTTCGTGCCGGCGAACTGGCTGGTGCCGACGACGCGCTCGCCGAGGCGGCTGTTGAGGGTGGTGATGGCCCCGCTGGAGGGAGCCACGATGGTGGTCTTGGAGAGCGATTCGCGGATCATCCGCAACGCTCCCTCGGCGCGCTGGATGTCGTACACCGACGACTGCTGCATGGCCTGGGCCGCTTCGTAGTTCGTCTGGGCCGCCTTGCGGTCCGTCTCGGAGAGGAGGTGCTGCTGGAAGAGATGCTGAGCCCGTTCGTAGTCCAGGCGCGCCTTCTCGAGCTGGGTCTTCTTCTCCTCGCTGGCCGCGCGCGCGCCGCTCAGGGCCGCTTCCTGCTCCTCGACCTGGGCGCGGTAGGTGTCGGGCTTGATGCGCAGCAGCAGCTCGCCTTTGTGGATGAGCTGCCCTTCCTTCACCGGCAGCTCGATGATCTCGCCCGAGACTTCCGGCGAGATGTTGACCAGCACTTCCGGCTGGATCTTGCCCGTGGCGGTGACGAGCTGGGTGATGTTCCGCGTCTCGGCCTTCTCGGTGGAGACGGGGATGGGCTTGACCCGCTTCTTGTTGATCACCGAGGCGGTGACGAGCCCCGCCACCGCGAGAATCACCACGGCGAAGATGATCAGCTTCTTTCGCGAGCGCTTCGGTGCGCCATTACCGTAAGAGACATCCGTCATCGAAGTTCGACTCCCTCGCAGTTGGAAAACGGCTGGACCGGACGAAAGTTGCAGGGGCGACTCAAAAAGATAGCAGCGCTGCGGAACGCAATCGCCGACTTATTTGTTACCATGCCTCCCTGCGGCGAATCCGAACGCGCCGCACCGATCCAAAATTCGACCCTTACGTGCCCATATGACGCGACTGCCTCTCTCTCTTTCCCTCGCGGCTGCGTTTGCCTGCGCGGTCCCCGTTCAGGCCGCCGGCAGCGCGTCCACGCACCCTTCCCGCCCGCTCGTCCGCTCCCTTCTCCGCCAGGCGCCCGGCCTCAGCGCCAACGCCCTGAAGCTGGCCCTCGACGCGGCCAGGAGCGCCCAGGAGCGGGGACTGGTAGCCCGCCGTGACCTGCTGACCGTCATCGACTACTCCATCCCCTCCTCCAAGCCGCGCCTTTTCGTCTTCGACCTCGGTGTCCGCAAGCTCCTCTTCCGCGAACTGTGCGCCCATGGCCGCAACAGCGGCGACAACATGGCCACGTACTTCTCCAATGACCCCGGCAGCCTCGCCTCCAGCGTCGGCCTCTTCGTGACCGATGAGCCGTACGTCGGCGGCAATGGCTACTCCCTCCGCCTCAAGGGCCTCGAGCAGGGGATCAACGACATGGCCTGGAGCCGCATGATCGTCCTGCACGGCGCCGCCTACGTCAGCAAAGCCGCCATCCGGGCCCTCGGCCGCATCGGCCGGAGCTGGGGCTGCCCGGCCGTCCGCCCCCAGATCGCCCGCCGGCTGATCGACACGCTCCGCGGCGGCACCGCCCTCTTCGCCTACTACCCGGAGAAGAGCGGGTCGTCGAGCTCGAGCACCGCGCACGCGACGCGATAGCTAAAGTTCACTCTGAGCGGGGGGTGCGGGCAGGGCGGGAGCGAAGAGTCAGAGCGAGGCACGTCCGTCAGTTGCAGGGGTTCACACTGAACTGGTTAACGGCGTTGTACCTGAACGAAGAAACGATCGACAGGGACGGGTCGCGCAGAGGACGCTGAGGGGAGGTGAGTATCTGAGTTTCTCCTCCGCGTCTCCGCGCCTCCGCGTGATGCTTTTTTTGCTCGTAGAGCCCGAATCAACACTGGGAGCTTCGTCGTAGCGGGGGCAGAGGATGTGGCGTGCGTACACGAATGCGCCGCGTTCGCCGTCAGAACGAAAATCAGATCGGAGCGAACGGATGAGAATCGCGTCCCTGCTCGCCTCGCTACTCGCGATCACGGCTACCGCCGCCCTCGTCCCCACCAACGGCGGCCTGACCCTGCACGACACCTCGCTGCACGTGACCTGGCTGGCTGACGCCGACCTGGCGGCGACACCGGGCGGGCACTTCGGAGTAACGAAGATCATGCCGAACGGCGCGATGTCCTACCAGACGGCGCAGCAGTGGGTGGCCGCGCTGAATGCCATGGACGGCGGCACCGGCTACCTCGGCCACAACAACTGGCAGCTCCCCGCCACGCCGACCATCGATCCGACCTGCGGCGCAAAAGGCCCGCAGGGCAATTCGTTCGGCGTGGGCTGCACGAACAGCGCGATGGGGTCGCTGTTCTACACATCGCTGGGCCTGACCTACCCGAACACTGCAGTCCCGATTCCGTCCGCTACCACCGGTCCCTTCACGAACTTCCAGCCCTACCTCTACTGGACGGGCACCTCGGCCGGCGGCCAGGGATTTGCCACCTTCTCGTTCAACACGGGATGGGAGGGCGCCAACGTCGACAAGCACTACATCTACGCCCTGCCCATGATCCCGGGCCGGCTGCCCGGCTCTCCGACGCCTGTCGGGACCGGCCTCCAGGCCAGCGCTGACGGCCTCACGGTCTACGACCCCGTTGCCGACGTGACCTGGCTGGCCAACGCCGACCTGGCCCGGACGCAGACGTTCGGCGCGCAGTGCACGAACGGCGACGGCACGCCCTGCATCGCCGCGGACGGCTCGATGTCCCACACCACCGCCGTGGCCTGGATCAACGGCATGAACGCCGCCGTCTACCTCGGCCACGCGAACTGGCAGTTGCCCCTCATTCCGGCCAGCGAGTCGTCCTGCGGCTTCGGCTGCACGGGTGATCCGTTCGGCATTCTCTACTACACGCAGTTGCACCTGGCCCAGGGGACGCCCGCCGTGCCCACGCCGAACGTCACCGCCGGCGGCTTCTCGCACCTGCAGCCGTACCTCTACTGGTCGTGCACCGCCGCGGAGGGAAGCAACGTCCTCTGCCAGTCCACCCCGCCCGCCCCGAACTTCGGCTGGAGCTTCTCCTTCGGCAACGGCTTCGAAGGCACCGACCTGATGGCCAACAACCTCTACGTGATGGTCTACTACCCCGATCCGCCGCCCTCGGAACACCGCCGGGCCGTGCGGCACTGACGGTAGAACGCGTCGGGCTGACGGTAAGCGACGCGCAGCTCCGCGGCATGAGGCATGGCCTCGCCATCATGCGGTCTTCAGAATCTCCATGACGACCGGCTTGAGGCCGTTGATGATGAACTGGACGCCGATGGCGCCAAGGAGGAGGGCCATGATCTTGGCGAAGACAGTGCGTCCGCGGTCGCCCATGACGCGCGAGATGGGATGCGCGGCCAGGAGCACGACGTACGAGATGACGCCGGTGGCGGCGATGGCGGTGATGACGGCGAGCTTCTGCTCCCAGGTGTTGTAGAGGTTGACCAGGACCATCACCGAAGTGATCGCGCCCGGTCCGGAGAGGAGAGGAATGGCCAGCGGCACGACCGCCACCGAGGCGGGGTCGATCTCGGCCTTGGCCACGTCGCTGTCTTCCATCCGTTTCTCGCCGCCGACGTTATCCGCGCGCCGGTCGTCGGAGATCAGGGCGCGCAGGGCGTTTACTAGGAAGAGGATGCCTCCCATGATCTGGAAGGCCTGGACGGTGATTCCGAAGAACTTGAAGAGGAAGTTGCCGGCCAGGAGAAAGGTGACCAGGACTGCCACCGAGGCGGCACCCGACACGAAGGCGATGCGCGCCCGCGTCTTGCGCGAGGCACCGTCGGTCAGGGCGATGAACGACGGTACGACGGCGAACGGATTCACCATCGACACGATCGCCGCAAAGGCGAGCAGGGCAACGCGGTAGAGCGGCACGCGCCGCGGATTGTATGCCGGACGAAGAGAGCCGAATGCGCAACTAGGCACTCAGCACTCGGCACTCGCGCTGCGTTAGCATGGCGCCGTGTCCGCGCAAGACCCGAATCTCGACCTCGGCTTCGGCAGTGTCGTCTCCCGGGAGAGCCGGAAGCGGCTGCTGAACCGCGATGGTACGTTCAATGTCCGGCGGGAAGGGTTGGGCGTGTGGGACCGGCTCCCGGGGTACCACTACTTCCTCACCATCTCCTGGCGGCTGTTCCTCACGTACGTCGCGGCGGCCTACATCCTTTCCAACGCGCTCTTCGCCCTGATCTACGTGGCCTGCGGGCCGCATACCCTGAGCGGCATCACGACCGAGACGATCGCGGGGCGTTTCGAGCAGGCGTTCTTCTTCAGCGTGCACACGCTGGCCACGATCGGTTACGGCAACATCGTCCCGGCCACGTTCGCGGCGAACGTCGTGGTCACGGTCGAGTCGCTGGTGGGGCTGATCGGCTTCTCGTTCATCGCCGGCATCGTCTTCGCCCGTTTCGCCCGCCCCCTGGCCCGCATCGTCTTCAGCCGCAATGCCGTGATCGCTCCCTACGGCAGCATCACCGCCTTCATGTTCCGGGTCGTCAACCAGAAAGCGAACGAGATCGTGGAGCTCCAGGCCAAGATCATCATGGCCCGCCGGAAGGAGGGGAGGGTCAACGAGCGCGACTTCACCGCTCTGAAGCTCGAGCGCGACCGCGTGACGTTCTTCCCCCTGACCTGGACGGTCGTTCATCCCATCGACAAGGACAGTCCGCTGTGGGGAATGACCCGGGAGTCGCTGCAGGGGTGTGACGTCGAGTTCCTCATCCTCATCAACGGGTTCGACGAGACGTTCTCGCAGACCGTCCACACCCGTTCGTCGTACAAGGCCGACGAGATCGTCTGGGGGGCGAGGTTCCGCAGCACGTTCAATCTGCCGGACGACGACGGCACGATCAGCGTCGACATCCGGAAGCTGGACGACATCGACCGGCTGGAGCTGCCGGCGTAACGGGCGAGCTGGGCGGGTATCGGGTAACGGGTATCGGGTCCCGTCACCCGGTACCCGCCACCGCCCCCCGCCCCCGCCTCCCGCCCCCTCCCTGTAAACGCCCCGTCCCGCCGCCCCGTCCAACCAGCCATGAAATACATCTGGCTCCCACTCGCGCTCGCGCCGGCGCTGCTGTTCGCCGAGGAGAAAGCGAAGTGCCCCATCGAGTCGATGGCGCTGCGCTCGCCGAGGGAGGCGCAGGTGGCCGTCATCCACGAGCTGTCCATGGCCAGCGAAGCCGTGGCGTCCTCGAAGCGACGGGCCGTGGCCCCGCCGGCCACGGGCGCCATCAAGCTTCCGGCCGTCAACTTCATCGACAGCGACCTCTTCGCGGCCATGAACAAGGATGGCATCGTCCCGACGACCCTGGCGGGGGACGAGGAGTTCTACCGGCGCGTCTCGCTGGACCTCACCGGCCAGATTCCCGATGCCGCGGCCGTGACCGCCTTCGTCAACGACGGGGCGCCGGACAAGCGCTCGAAGAAGATCGACGAGCTCCTGGCCTCCGACGCCTTCAACGACCGCTGGACGATGTGGTTCGGCGACCTCGTGCAGAACGTTCAGGCCTCCTCCAGCGTCCGCGAGTTCCCGCAGGGCCGCAACGCCTACTACACGTATATCCACGATTCGATCAAGACCGGCAAGCCGTACGACCAGATGGTGCGCGACGTCCTCACCGGTACGGGCGACAGCTTCAACAACGGCGCCGGCGACTACTGGGTGCGGCAGATCCAGAACAACGGCCCGATCCAGGATACGTACGACAACCTCTCCGCACACTCGGGCGAGAAGTTCCTGGGCATGCAGTTCCTCTGTCTCTCCTGCCACAACGGACTCGGGCACCTCGACCTCATCAACAACTACCTGCATTCGAAGACGCGCTACGACTTCTGGGGGAATGCGGCGTTCTTCTCGCGGACGCGTGCCCAGCGCACAGTCCCCGACGCGTCCATGCCGAACGTCTTCAGCTTCAACATCACGGACAACGCCACGGGCTCGTACCAGCTCAACACCACGTCCGGCAACAAGACCCCGCGCGCGCCATACAACGGCCAGAGCACGGTCAATCCGGCCTTCATGCTGACCGGCGAAGGACCGCGCCAGGGTGAGGCCTACCGCACCGCCTACGCGCGCGTCCTCACCGCGAATCCGCAGTTCGCCCGCGCGGCCGTCAACTACCTCTGGAAGGAGATGTTCGGCCTCGGCATCGTCGACCCGACGAACACCTTCGACCTCAATCGCCTCGACCCGAACAACCTCCCCAGCAGCTGGACGCTGCAGCCGACCAACGCCCAGCTCCTGAACGACCTGACCAACGAGTTCACCAAGGACGGCTACAGCCTACGCATGATCCTGCGGACGATGGCCGTGTCCAGCTCCTACCAGCTCGCCACGGCCTACACGCCCGGCACTTGGAACGAGGCGTGGACGACGTACTTCCCCCGTCACCTCGCCCACCGGCTGATGGCGGAGGAGATGCTCGACGCCATCACCAAGGCCACCAGCGTCCCGGTGACCTTCAACGTGAACGGCCTCGGCTCGGTGACCGCGGCGATGAAGCTCCCCGACACCACCGAGTCCCGCAACAACTCCTACGGCCGCTTCCTCGATGAATTCGGCCGCGGCAACCGCGATGACGTCGGGCGGACCAACGACACCTCCGTAGCTCAGGCGCTCTCGCTCATGAACGACGGGACCGTGGTCGTGAACCGCGTCCACAAGAACACGGCCAACTCGACGGTGAACAAACTGCTCGCCCAGTCGAGCGACGCCGGCACGATCGTCATCCAGCTCTACCTCACCACGCTCTGCCGCCGCCCCACGAGCAGCGAGTGGCAGCAGGGTGTGACGTACCTGCAGAGCGGGACGCTCTCCCAGAAGACCGAAGACCTGCAGTGGGTGTTGCTCAATTCATTGGAGTTTCAGTTCGATTGAGGAGTCGCTGATTCGCGTTATTCGCTGATTCGCTGTTCGCACTCGAGCGGATGCCGCGAATGACGAATCAGCGACAGCGAATAAGCGAATAAGCGATTAAGCGATTAAACGAATAAGCGATTAGCGAATCAGCCAACCGCGAACAGCGAGAACGAAATGTCCAAACCACGACTGCCGAAATCGAAGATCGAGTGTCCCACCTGTGAGAAGTCGAGCGGGCTGTCGCTTGGCCCCGGCTTCTCCCGCCGCCGCTTTCTGCAGATTGCCGGGACGGGCATCGTGGCGTCGTACTTCGCGGACGTGCTCAGTCCGAGGCTGCTGCAGGCGCGCACGGTGGCGCCGAACGTCGCGCTGAAGAACTCGGCTAAGAACTGCATCTTCATCTTCCTCCCCGGCGCGCCCAGCAACATCGACACGTGGGATCTGAAGGAAGGGGCATGGACGCCGAGCGACTTCGCGCCGACGTCCTTCCTCAGCAACACGCTTCGTTTCCCGCAGGGGCTGCTGCCCCAGACCTCGCAGCACCTGAGCGACCTGGTCCTGGTCCGTCCCGGTCTGGCCTGGGCGGCCGTGCACCAGCTCGGGCAGTCGTGGGCGCAGATCGCCCGGAATCCGGGTGGCGCCACGGGCGCCATCGCCCCGCACATCGGAGCGGTGGTCTCGCTGGAGGCGCAGGCCTCGCGCGCGTCCGGCGACGTGCTGCCGGGCTTCATCGCCCTCAACTCGGCCGGCATCCCGGCTTCGGGCTACTTCCCCGCGACCTACGCGCCGTTCCAGGTCGTGCCGGCAGCGACGGGTCTTCCGACCATCTCCCACCCCGACGGCACGACACGCTTCACCGATCGCTGGAATCTCCTCCATCAGCTGGATGGGAACCGCACCACCGGCGGGCTGGGCAAGAAGACGAGCGACATGAACGACTTCTACACGGCGTCGAAGGCGATCATGGACGCGCCGAACATCAACGCACTCTTCAGCTTCACCACGGACGAGCACACGCGGTACGGCAGCTCGACGTTCGGCGATTCGCTGATCATCGCCCGCAACCTCGTCAACGGCCGGAAGGGGACGCGGTTTGTCCAGGCCACGTTCGGCGGCTGGGACCATCACTCCGGCATCTACGACAAGACCGCCGGTGCCGATTCGCTCTACTCCCAGTCCGCGCAGTTCGATCCGGCCTTCGGTGCCCTGATGACGGACCTCAAGTCGATGCCCGGCTCGGTGACCGGCAAGACCCTGCTCGATGAAACGCTCGTGGTCATCGTCGCGGAATTCGGCCGCACGGTCGGCGCCCTCAACAACCAGAACGGCCGCGATCACAACCTGCGCATGACCAGCGTCTGGGCCGGCGGCGGCACACGCGGCGGCCAGGTCATCGGCAAGACCGACGCGACGGGGAACAGCGTGGCCGAGTACGGCTGGAGCGCGAACCGCGACGTGCGCCCCGAGGATGTGATCTGCACGATCTACTCGGCGCTGGGGATCGACTACACCACCATGCGCACCGACGATCCCCTCGGACGCGGTTTCGAATACGTGCCGTTCGCCAAGGACGGAACGTACCAGCCGATTAGCGAGTTGTGGTGATCGGCGGCCGCGGCTCGAGATGAACGAGGCGGTCGGCGTTCTCGCGTTCAAGCTGCTTCAAATACTCCAGCAGGGCCGCCATGTCGCCACCGAATTCGGCGTCGAGCTCGCGTCGTGCCTCGCGCGTTTCTTCGACGATCGGATCGTTTCGCATCAGCCCTCCAACAGCTCCTGCGGTGTGTAACTCAGCGGCGGCTCGTATCCGTGCCGCCGGATCACGGCCTTGACGCCCCGCCCGGTCAAAGGATTGCCGGTTTGCTTTCGATTCCCCATGCGC
>CAZYTO010000207.1:0-7823 GCA_964650405.1 uncultured Thermoanaerobaculia bacterium
CGCGCCGGAGAGCGTGCGCGGCGAGGTGAAGGTCGACAGTGTTTCCAGGTTGAAGGCCAGGTCGCGCGAGGTCTGGAAGCGGTGCTCGCGGTCTTTCTCCAGGCAGCGGCGGACGAGCTTCTCCAGTTGCGGCGGCAGGTTGGGGAGGGCCTCGATGAGGTCGGGCGGCTCTTCCTTCAGGATCGCGCTGAGCGTCTCGATGGACGAGTCGCGCTTGAAAGCCCGCGTGCCGGTGAGGATCTCGTAGAGGATTGCGCCGAAGGCGAAGATGTCCGAGCGGGCGTCGATCACTTCGCCCCGCACCTGCTCGGGCGACATGTAGCCCACCGTGCCCAGGACCATGCCCGGCTCCGTGGCCGCCATCTGGAAGGTCGGTCCTTCGTCGGTCTTGGCGCTCAGCTTGGCGATGCCGAAGTCGAGGATCTTCACTCGCCCTTCGCGCGTCAGGAAGATGTTCTCCGGCTTCAGGTCCCGGTGCACGATGCCCTTCTCGTGCGCGGCAGTGAGGCCCTGGGCCATCTGCGTGGCGACGTCGATGGCCTTGCGGGCCGGCATCGGCCCGCGCGCGATACGGTCCCGCAGGGTCTCGCCTTCCAGGAGCTCGCTGACGAGGAACGGCGTCCCCTCGGACGTGCCGACGTCGAAGATGGTCAGGAGGTTGGGGTGGTTGAGCATCCCCGTGGCCCGCGCCTCCTGTTCGAAGCGCGCCAGCCGCTCGTGATCGCTCATCGTCACGGCGGTGAGGATCTTGACCGCCACGTCGCGGCCCAGGCGGGTGTCCTGAGCGCGGTACACGGCCCCCATGCCGCCCTCGCCGAGCATCCGCACGATCCGATACGGACCGAGCATGGCATTTTCCTGAAGGGACATGACGGAGTGGAACGAGTGTACCGCAACGGGCCTCCCTTCCAGCGGCCATGGGCGGCGGAGCCGACGCGGCGAAGGTCGCAGCGCGCGCGGCGGAACGGCGGTCAGGCCGCGGGAGCGGCGGCCGGCTCCACTTCCTGAAACAGCATCGTCGCGCCGAAGACGGTGTACGTCCGGTAGACGACACGCCCGCTGCCGGCGGGAACCGCGCCGGCGCGGATCACGTACGTGTGTGCAAATTTGTCCCGCAGGGCCTGCCGGTTCGCATCGCCGGAAATCCAGACGAGATCGACGAGAAAGTTCACCGGTCCGGCAACGACAAACATCAGGCGAAGGGTCAGGGCGCCGATGCCCGGCCTCTCGCCGCGGAGGTTCACGATGCGTGCGCCGGCGACGGCGTACCCCACCGTTCTCATGCGCGAGCGTTTCAGCAGGACGAAGTAGACGAACCAGACGGCCGCGAAGATCAGCAGGGCAATGCCAAAGATCGCGTCGCCGGGAGAGAAGAGGACATTCACGAGCCACACGACGATCGCACCGGCAGCGAGTGCCGTCACCATATCGACGGCATCGATCAGCAGCCGTCTCGGAGTACTGACGTAGTCTTGCGGCGCGTACACGACGCCGGTCGCCTCGGAGGTCACGGGATCAGGGAAGCGTAGCACGCGCCGGATCGTGCCTTCCGCCGGCTCCATACGCTGAACCCTGTCAGCACGCCACCCGTGCCTGCCACCTCATGGCCACCGCGCGCAGGTGTTCGACGAGCTTGTGCAGCCGCACCCGGGTCGTGTCGTCGAGGAAGTCGCCGGCCCGGACGCAGAGATGCTCCCCTTCCGACGCCACTCCGGCGATGCCGAAGAGAGCGTACGTGGCGGCGGTGCCTGCCAGGCTGTGAAAACCGCGCTCGATAACGCGCGCCCCGGGATGTTCCAGGGCCACGGCAATGGCGTCGAGCCGCGCCGGAAGGCCCTGCAGGAAACGCTCTCTCACGGTACCGATGGCATGTTCAACACGGGCTGCGATGGCTGTCATGCCTGTAAGTCGCGCGGCAGGCTCAGAAAAATACACGCCGGCTCCGGCTTTGCACCTAAAGTCAGAATCATCTGTCTCAGCGCAAGGCTGAAAGGCTGGAAGGAAACCTCGCGATCCAGCCGGTGTCGACGCTGTTCATGTAGATGCCGTCGCGCGCGTAATCCGCGGCGGCGGTGCGGGTGAGCATGTTCAGCGCGGCCTTGGCCATGTTCGTGTGGGGATGGAACACCGTCTTGCTCTCGCGCCCGAACTGTCCCTCCATGGCCGAGACGTTGACGATGAACTTCCGGGCGGCGGGCTACCGTACCAGGAGCGGGCGCAGGCGGCTGCAGAGGAGAAAGGGGGCCATCGCGCCGACGAGCTGCACTTCCACGAGCTCGATCGGGCCGACCTCGCCGGTACGCAGAGTCCAACTGTTCGTGTCGCGCCCGTCCCACTCCAGCTCCTCGAGCACGCGTCCGTCGGCGGGGACGGCAACGCTGGAGCGATCCGGTCCCATGAGGCTCGTCGCGACGTCCTCGCCGGATGGCGGTCTGTCGAGGACACCTGCCAGAAGGGGGCGCGCCGCATCGAGCAATGCCGCCGGCGGATGCTCCTCCTGTTCGAGGAGGTGACGAAAGAACCCGGGAGGGCGGCGGACGGTCTGGGCGGCGTTGTTGACCAGGATGTCCAGGAACGGCTCGGCCACGCCGAGCTCGCGCACTTCGCCGTTCCAGCCGCTGCCCTTCCCAATGGATCTTCGCCACCAGTCCCTTGAAGCGGTCCTCCGCCGACGCCGACGCCGGATCGTCCGCGATGCGCTGCAGCACCTCGAGGCAGGTCTGGAAATCTTCGGGAGAGATGTTCATTCGCTGGTCGCTGTCCGCTGTCCGTTTCGCTTGATTGATCCTTTGACGAACAACGGACAACGAAGACTGCGCACGGGAACCGGGAGGAGTTGAACCTCCAACCACCCCCGTGCAGAGGGCGCTCTTCCTTTGAGCTACGGTTCCCGGGCGCGCGGCGATCGTAGCAGAGGCGCTGGGAACAGGTTGGGCCAGCGAACAGCGACCAGCGACCAGCGGATCTAACGCATCCCGGCCATTAGCGTGTCGAGCCGCTCCTCGACCGAGAATGTCGAGCTCGAAGCGGTGAACTCCCGGTCGAGTGCGTAGGCCTGTTCCTCGAGCCGGATGCCTTCGTAGCGAAGGCCGGATTCGTACCAGCTCGTGACGTAGTGGTGCAGGAAACGATCGATTCCCAGCCGCTGGTACTGGGCGGCGTGAACGAGCTCGTGAAAGAGCAGGGCCTCACAAGCGCGACCTGACGGTTTCCGGCTGCGCGAGAGGAGGATCGTGTCGTCGAACGTGATTCCGAGCATGTTGCGGAAGACGATGAGATTCGTCAGCCCCTGCCGCAGCAGGTCCGCGTAGAACGGCGGAGCGCCGATTCCGTCAACCTCGGTCACGCGGGCCCGGCTGAGGGTCCCGGCGGCGAAGTACGCCGCGAAACGATCACGGAGCTGCGGATCGAGTGGTGTTGCGGCCGGCCGGTGGCGCTCGCGCTGGCCTCGAACCCACTTTTGCCGCCTCCGTGGCGATGAAGGGAAGTAACCTGTCGATCATTCTCCGATCTTATCGGTCGGGAACAGCGAACAGCGAAGAGCGATCAGCGACCAGCGACCAGCGATCAGCGACTAAAGAACGATCCGCTTCGCCCGCCGGTCCCGCGGCAGCCTCGACTGGCAACTCCCCCGCACGTAGCCGGACATGGCTGCCGGGTCGAAGGGCTTCACGATGATGGCGTTCACGACGGACGGGTCGAGGGAGGCGAAGACCGCGCGGTCGGCGGCCGTCACGACGATGACCGTCCTCGGCCGGTAGGCGGGGTTGTGCTTCAGCCAGTCCGCCAGGTCCCACCCGTTGAGCCGGGGCATCATCAGGTCCATGAGCACGACCAGGAAGGTCTCATGCCGCAGGCGCTCGATCGCCGCCGCGCCGTCCCGGGCCGTCGTCACCGACAGTCCGGCCCGCCGCAGGATCACGGCCATCATCTCCCGCAAGGGCCCGTCATCATCCACGACGAGCACTCGCGGCCGGTCCGCACTCTTCAAGCCGGTCGCTGCCATACACCTCATTCTGTAGCTGGTTCTGGGCCAATCCGTGCCTTGCCGGGCTTTGATCCTTCGCTCCCACCCACCCACCCACCCGCCCGCGCTCAGGATGAGCTCTGGCCAACGGCCAATACACTACAATTCCGACATCGCGCCAGTTGACCCTCAGCAATCTTCGATCGCTTCTTTGAGAGAGGAGAATCACGATGAAGACGCTACGGGGCATGATCCTTGCCGGATCCATCGCCATCGGTCTCGGGCTTCCCATCATCGCTCACGCCAAACAGTGGACCTACCGGTTCAACAACGGCGACGGCAGGTACCCTCAGACCATTGAAATCATCATCAAGGAGCGGCCGCACGGTTATGAGGTCGGCGGCGTATGGGAGAGAGGAGGGGGCCACCGCTGTTCCATTCATGGACAGTATTGGCGCACCACGGGACGATTGCGAGCCATAGCAGACTGCGTCGAGTACGGATTAACAACGCCTACTCACGTCGATGGATTGAGAGTCGCCGAGGGGAAGCTCCAGCTCACCGAGCCGTGGGCTGCGACGGCAACCGTTGAAGCCGACCAGCCCCAGCAGCAGCCAGCGCAGCCGGGCCGTCGCGTCACATTCATCCGGGTCGATTCCCTCACGAAAGTGACGAACACGCATCAGGGCGAGCTGACGATCGACGCCGCTGGGCAATCCGCGCATTTCGTCAATCGCCACGACGGCGCGGTCTGGAAAACGGAATACACGTGGGAGACTCCTCCCATCCTCGTCGCCGGGGAAACTGCCGAGGTCCGGATCGGCGCGTTCATCACCGAAGTACGGCCGAGGCAACCGATGTCAGACTCGATCAACGTCCTCGCGCCGGACCTCGCCAAACAGGTGATTGCCAACTATCCGGACCAAGCGGACAAATCGGAGACCTACCCGCTCCCGATCAGCGCCGGCTATCGCAACCAGGACGAGCTGCACATCACGGTCGGCTTCATGAGCTCGACGGTCGTTTACACGTACCGGCGAAGGTGAACGCGGCCGTTGTTCGTTGGTCACACTGATCAACGACCAACGGACAACGAACAACGAACAACAAACAACGAACAACAAACAACGAACAACAAACAACAAACGGTGCATCCCGAGGATCGACTCCGTGCCGTGCCGTGCTTTGATCCTTCGCTCCCACCCAACCGCCCGCGCTCAGGATGAACTTTGGACTGCGACCAGCGACCAACGATCAACGAACAACGGACAACGAATCCCGCAGAATCTCCACGGTCAGGTCGATCGTCTTCCGGTGCGTCCGGAACGACAGGGCCACCATGCGCAGGGTGAAGCGGCCGTCCAGGGTGGTGGAGGAGAGGAAGATGCGGCCGTCCTGGCGCATGCGGTCGACGATGGCCTGGTTCATCCGGTTGGCCTCCTCCAGCGACACGCCGGGTGGCGCCCAGCGGAAGGTGACGATGGAGAGGTCGGGGTCCGGGCCCACCTCGAAGCCAGCCGCGGCGATCTGGCGGTGGAAGTAGCGGGCCAGGAGGAGCTTCTCGTCCAGCGCGGCCCGGAACGGCTTCACGCCGAGGAGCATGAGCGGGAGCCACATGCGCAGGGCGCGGAAGTGCTTCGTCAGCTCGGGCGAGACGTCCGCGGGCGAGACCTCTCCCGGTTCGCGCAGCGCGTCCTGCATGTACTGCCCCGAGGCATTGTGCGTGGCCAGGAGGTGGCGCGCGTCGCGGACGAGAAGGACGCCCGAGCCCCACGGCAGGAAGAGGCTCTTGTGCGGATCGAGCACGACCGAGTCGGAGCGCTCGATGCCCCGCAGCACCGGCCGGCCGCGCTCCGCCAGCAGGAAGAACCCGCCGTACGCCGCGTCCACATGAAACCAGCACTTCTCCCGTGCGGCGATCGTGGCGACGGCGTCGAGCGGATCGACGGCTCCCGTGTCGGTCGTACCGGCCGTGGCGATGACCAGCCACGGGCGCAGGCCGTTTGCGCGGTCGGCGGCGATGGCTTCGGCAAGTGCGTCCGGCCGCATGCGGAACCGTTCGTCGATGGCCACATGCCTCACCTGCACCTCGGCCATCCCGGCGATGCGCAGGGCCTTGTCGATGCAGTGGTGGGCATGCGAGGTGAGGTAGACCACGGCCGACGCGTAGTCCGCGCCGCGCAGCTCATGTGCATCGCGCGCCGAGGTGATGGCACTGAGGTTGGCGATACTGCCGCCGGAGGCGATGTTGCCGCCGGCGCCTTCGGGGTATCCGACGACGTCCGCCACCCAGCGCAGGACCATGTTCTCCATGCGCACAGGGCCGGGCGCGGTGAAGAACATCGCCGCGTACTTGTTGGTGACGGCGGCCAGGTAGTCGGCCAGCGCGGAGTGATAGAGACCGCTGCCGGGGATGTAGGCAAGGTGACCGAGGGCGGCGGGATGGGCGCCGGGCCGGACGACGTCGTGCTCGAACGAGGCCAGCACCTCCGTGAGCGTGATCCCATCCTCCCCGATGGGTGCGTCGAGGAGGCCGCGGCCCTTGTCGGCGGTCTCCTCGTAAGCCTTCTGCGTCTCCAGGCCGCGGAGGAAGCGCTCGGACGAGGCCACGGCCGCGTTGCGCAGCCGGCGCCGCTCGGCGATGCCCGGCTCGAGCGGGCGGGAGTCCCGCTCGAGCCTCCGGAGCTCCGCGAGCAGCGTGTCGGTCCCGGCCACGGTCAGCGCTCCGCCTTGGCCGGCACCTGGTAGGTGGGCAGGCTGCGCGCGGCGATGGAGAG
Source organism: uncultured Thermoanaerobaculia bacterium (assembly GCA_964650405.1). Taxonomy (GTDB): domain Bacteria; phylum Acidobacteriota; class Thermoanaerobaculia; order Gp7-AA8; family Gp7-AA8; genus CAZYTO01. The sequence goes on from CAZYTO010000207.1 coordinate 6,745, forward strand.
GCGGTTCCAGGCGTTGATCGTGGCCACGGCCAGGGTCAGGTCGGCGAGCTCCTTGTCGCTGAGGTGGGCGCGCGCCTCGTCGTAGACGTTGTCCGGCACGTGGCCGTCCGCCACGAGCGTCACCGCCTCCGTCCAGGCCAGTGCGGCACGCTCGCGGTCGCTGTAGAACGGCGCCTCGCGCCACGCCTCGAGCGTGTAGAGCCGCTGCTCGTCCTCACCCGCGGCACGCATGTCCTTGGAGTGCATGTCCAGGCAGTAGGCGCAGCCGTTGAGCTGCGAGGCGCGGAACTTGATGAGGTGGAGGAGCGGCGTCTCGATCGAGCAGCCCTCGAGGTACGTCTCCAGCGACCCCATCGCTTCGTAAATGCGGACGTTGTACTTGTATCGTTCTTTCATGGTGTGCAAGATAGGCTGGAGTTGACCGGTCGGGAAGGTCCATTTAGCATAATCCGGCTGGACCACTGTAGGGCACGACTGCGTCGTGCCGAATTCCCGTGGGCGGACCGTGGCAGGTGCCTGGCGGTTTCACGTGCGGATGAGGATTCGGCACGACGCAGTCGTGCCCTACAGTGGTCTGGGGGAGGCCATGAAACGCACCACCCCCTACGAATTCATGCTCCCGCTGCGCGAGGCGGGCGTGCCGGCGTATCGCTGGCTCTACGAATCGCTGCGGAAGGAGATCCTGGAGGGCCGCCTGCGTCCCGGTGCGCGGCTGCCCGGCACGCGCGACCTCGGCGCGCAGTACGGCCTATCGCGCGGCACGATCGTCAGCGCCTTCGACCAGCTCAAGTCCGAGGGGTACGTCGAAGGGAACGTCGGCTCGGGGACGTTCGTCAGCTCCGTGCTGCCGGATGAGCTGCTGCACGTGCCCCGCAGGAGCGTTCGTGTGCCGATGCCGGCGCCGAAGGGCAGACCGCGGCGATTGTCCGAGCTGGCCCGGCGGGTGAAGCCGTTCCCCGTGCTGGCGGACCGGCCCATGCGCGCCTTCCGCTCGCCCGTCCCGGCCCTCGACCTCTTCCCCACCACCCTCCGGGCGACACCCCCCGCGGCGCGGCCGCGCCGGGGCCCCGTTGCCCCGT
>CAZYTO010000207.1:7833-10349 GCA_964650405.1 uncultured Thermoanaerobaculia bacterium
CCGACCGGCTGGAGCGACGGGCCCCGGACCCTTTTCCCCCCCCCCGCTGGTGGTGCCGCGCCGGTCGGCTGTTGCGGCGGGCCAGCGTGTCCATGCTCTACGGCTGCAACGAGCTGGGCTACGGGCCGCTGCGCGAAGCCATTGCCGAGTATCTGACCACGTCGCGCGGCGTGACCTGCTCGGCCGGACAGGTCGTCGTCGTCAGCGGCGCGCAGGAAGCCCTCGACCTCGTCACGCGGCTCACTGTCGATCCGGGAGACCGCGTCGGCATCGAGGACCCCGGCTACCGCGGCGCGGCCCTGGCCTTCGAGGCCGCGGGGACGAAGATCGTGCCGCTGCCTCTCGACGACCAGGGCGTCGTGCTCCGGGCCTCGCGTCTCCGGAACGTGCGGCTGGTCTACGTCACCCCGGCCCATCAATACCCGACCGGCGTGACCCTGTCGCTGGCCCGGCGGCTGGAGTTGCTGGAGTGGGCCCGCAACGCCGGCGCGCTGATCTTCGAGGACGATTACGACAGCGAGTTCCGCTACTCCGGCCGCCCCATCCCCGCCCTGCAGAGCCTCGACCGGCACGGCGTGGTGATCTTCGCCGGCAGCTTCAACAAGGTCCTCTTCCCGTCACTGCGCCTCGGCTACGTCGTCCTGCCGCCCGACCTCGTACCGCACGCCGTCGCCGTCCGCTCCATCACCGCCCGCCATCCGCCGCTCCTCGACCAGGCTGTCGTCTGCGACTTCATCACCGCCGGCCACTTCGGCCGCCACCTCCGCCGCATGCGGGAGATCTACGCCGAGCGGCTCTCCATCCTCGTGGAATGCACGAAGCAGCGGCTGGACGGACTGCTGGAGCTGTCGAACGTCGAGGCCGGCCTGCAGACCGCCGGCTGGCTGCGTGACGGGATCGACGCGCAGGCCGTCGTCACCGCCGCCGCGGCCCGCGACCTGGAGATGGCGCCGCTCAGCTACTACGCCCGGACGCCCCTGCACCGCGACGGCTTGCAACTCGGCTTCGCCGCCGTCGACGGCCGGGAGATCCGGCGGGGCGTGCGGGAGCTGGCGGGGGTTTTGGAGGAGCATTCGCGCGCGGTGTCAGTGCGTTGAGCGGAGAAAGGCAAAGGATGAAGCATGAAGGATGAAGGATGAAGGTTCCGTGCCCGGAGCGCTGCACAAGGCACACGTCCCTGAGAACGACCGGGCGCGCAAGCGCGCGCCCGGTCTCACACCCATCACATACTGCTACTGCTTACTGCTTCGGCGCCGGGTCGGCCGTGCCGTGCGGAGCGGGCGCCGGGGTGCCGGACGTCGCCTTGCGGCGGCGGAGGCTCTTGAGGCGCTTCATCTCTTGCACGTGGGGGATGACCTCGGCGTTCCCGGGATCGCGCGCCAATTGCTGGCCGATGCCATAGGCCTGGATCGCGATGATCGTCGTGCGCTGGCGGCGGAGGAGGTTGGCATCCGCCACGGCCTTGAGCGCGCCTTTCAGCTCGCTCTCGACCGAAGTCCAGCGGTTGTTATCCACCACCAGTTGCTGCACGTCCTGGGCGGGGAGGCCCACGGCGTGGGACACCTTATCGGACGAGCCGACGACGTTGACCGAGGCCAGTACTTCCGCTTCGGGCAAACGCCCGCGGCTGCGCACCAGCTTCCGCTCTGCATCCGTCAGGGCGGGAAGGGCAGGGATCTGCGCCACCAGGGCCCGCAACTGCTCGACGATCTGTTCCGGGGTCGGGGACGCGGTCTGCGGCGTGTCCGCAGCGGCGTTCTGCGAGGGGTTACCTTGATTCGTAGACATATGCGTTCCTTTCTTTTTCGTCAGTCCGGAGGAACGACGGTGCTTGTCGACGAGCACAGGCGTCCAACACCGGCTGGAAGGAAACGGCAACTCACGGGAGATGACGCGGCCTTCCGGGTTGAAGTCAGCCCGCGATGTGTGCGCGCACACACCTCGGGAGCCCGCGGCAAGGGGAGTTCGACTCAACCCTCGCAGTGGCTACGAGTGGCACTTTTCAGCGCTCAGTCATAACCAGTTCGCCGCCACGGAGACGGGACTCTCACGAGTGCCGGCTCCATCACCGTCAGGTGGTTTCCCACCGTCGAGAACGCACAATCTAGGTCACCCTTCTGAGCTTGTCAAATTTTCGCCAGTTTGCGCGGCCAGCGAGTGGTTGCGGGATTGTGTGGTTTCGGTTGGCGTACAACGTGTGCCGGCCGCTGACAAGGTGTGCCGGGCGACTGACAACGTGTGCCGGGCGACTGACAACGTGTGCCGGCGGCGGACAACGTGTGCCGGACGGCTGGCAACATGTGCCGAGTGGCTGACAAGGTGTGCCGGGCGACTGACAACGTGTGCCGGCGGCGGACAACGTGTGCCGGCAGCGGACAACGTGTGCCGGGCATCTTGCCGGCTGGAGGGGCGGCATCCTGCCGCCCTGGCTCGTCCGTGCTCGCGGCGGCTGGAAGCCGCCGACTGGAGTTTGGACGTTTCGGGAGGTCAGGTGTAGGCGGCGCGGTGGAGATTGG
>CAZYTO010000208.1:0-902 GCA_964650405.1 uncultured Thermoanaerobaculia bacterium
TGAAGAGGACCATGGGAGGGAACGAGGGTAGCGGAGGCGTCGCAAACTAGTCAAACGGAGCAAGAAAAGGCTGGAAGGATGAAAGGTTGAAAGGCTGAAAGGGGGAGACGGCCGTTTCGAGCGGCGGTCGCCCCTTCAGCCTTCCAGCCTTTCAGCCTTCCAGCCTTTCTGTCACCTTCCCGTTACAGCAAGTTCCCGCACCCGTGCGCGTATGATTCCGCGCTTCGGAGGTGCTGATGCCCAGAAGGCTCCCGTCCAGCCTCGTCGCATTCCTCACAGTCCTCGCCGTCCTCATCGTCCCGCTCCCCCTCTTCGCCGATCCGCCCGGCGTCTACGCCATCAAGGGCGGTACCGTTCATCCCGCCAGCGGTCCCGAGATCCCCGACGGCATCGTCGTCATCCGCGACGGTCTGATCGAGGCCGTCGGTGCCGGTATTGCCATTCCTGCCGACGCCACGGTCGTCGATGCCAAGGGCATGCAGGTATACCCGGGCCTCATCGACGCGCAGACGTCACTCGGCTTTCCGCAGCCGCCGTCGGCGGCACGCGGACGCCGCGGCGGAGGCGGCGCGGCGGCGCGCTCGCAGGCGCAGCAACCGCAGTTGCCGGAGACCTCGGCCGCCTTTCTGGCGGCGCGGACTGTCAACCTGAGCGAGGACGACCTCGATGCGAAGCGCGCCACGGGCGTGACGACGATCGTGACGGCGCCTTCGTTCGGGATCTTCAACGGCCAGTCGGCCGTGCTGAACCTCGGCACGGGCGAGCCGGAGACGCGCATCGTCCGCGCTCCGGCCGCCATCCAGATCCCCTTCGCGCCGCGGCCGGCCTGGACCTTCCCTGACCCCCCGATGGGCGTCAACCCCTACAACCCCGCCGACCGCCGCGAGCTCTATGGAGTGGCG
>CAZYTO010000208.1:912-10344 GCA_964650405.1 uncultured Thermoanaerobaculia bacterium
GGCCTGGACGTTCCCTGACTCGCTGATGGGCGTCATCGCCTACTTCCGCAAGTCGTTCATGGACGCCCAGCAGTACGGGGCGGCCCATGCCATCTACGACAAGAACCCCGCCGGTCTGCAGCGTCCCGGCGATAGTCCGGCCCTCACGGCCCTCGGTGCCGCGTTGCGCAAGGACGTGCCGGTCGTCTTCGTCGCCGACTCCGACCTGATGATGCGGCGCGTGAACGCGATCGCGAACGAGTTCGGCATCCGCTACATCATTTCCGGCGGGCGCCAGGGCTACCGCGCCGCCGATGAGCTGAAGCGCAACGGCGCGCCGGTGCTCGTTTCGGTCCACTGGGCCGTCGCCCCGACGGACAAGGAAGACCGCGAAGAGCAGCCGCTGCGGGTCATCCGCGAACGGCAACTCGAACCCACGACGCCCTCCGTCCTGGCCAAGAGCGGGGTCCTCTTCGCCCTCGTCACCGGGCCGGGGAAGACGGGCGAGTATCTCTCCGGCATCCGCAAGGCCATCGAAAACGGCCTCTCCGCCGACGACGCGCTGCGCGCTACCACGCTGAATCCAGCCCGCATCCTGGGCGTCGATCGCCAGCTCGGCTCGCTCGAGCGCGGCAAGATCGCCAACGTCGTCCTCAGCGACAAGGGCATCTTCGACAAGGACGCGAAAGTGAAGCGCGTCTTCATCGACGGCCGTGAAGTACGGCTGCCATCCGAGGAGGAGAAGGCGGCCCAGGCCAAACGCGGTGGAGGCGGCGGCAGCGGCGGAGGCGGAGCGGCCACCGGTCCGCTCGACGGCACGTGGCATCTCACCGTCCGTGCCACCGACGGCGACGTGTCGTTCACCATGACCTTCCACGTGGAAGACGGAAAAGTCAGCGGGACGTACAGCAGCGACCGCGGCTCCGGCGACATCCGCAACGGCAGCTTCGACGGCAGCGTGGCCGAGTTCACTATCGGCGCGCGCGGCAAAGGCGAGCAGGAAGACTGGGTCTTCCACGGCACGCTGAGCGACGGCAAGCTGGCCGGCACCGTGGCCACGACGCAGGGAACGCTGCAGTTCACGGGGAGCAAGGGCCAATGAGAAAGACCATCCTTGCAGTCTTCGCCTCTCTCTTCGCCGCTGCTGCGTTCGCGCAGAGCAACGACTTCGTGGTGCGCGACGCCACCATCCTGACCGTCTCGCACGGCCGCATCGAGCACGGCTCGGTCTACGTCAAGGGCGGCAAGATCGCCGCCGTGGGGACGAATGACCAGGTCACCGTCCCGGCCGGCGTGAAGGTCATCGACGCCGCTGGCAAGTTCATCCTCCCCGGCATCATCGACACGCACAGCCACACAGCGGTCGAGGGAAGCGTCAACGAGGTCTCGCTGGCGAACACCGGCATGGTGCGCATCGGCGACGTCATCAATCCGTATGACATCGCCGTCTACCGGCAGCTCGCCGGCGGAACAACGACCGCGCTCGTGCTGCACGGCTCGGCCAATCCGATCGGCGGGCAGAGCCAGATCCTGAAATGGAAGTGGGGCCACCCCCTGGCCGACTGGTTCATCCCCGGCGCGCCGCGCACGATCAAGTTCGCCCTCGGCGAGAATCCGAAAAGCTCGAACTTCCGGCCCCCGCCCGGCATCCCCGCCCAGTACCCGCAGACGCGCATGGGCGTGGAGGAAGTCATCCGCAAGTCGTTCGTCGACGCCAAGGACTACACGGCCAAGTGGGACGACTACGAGGCGCGCAAGAAGAAGGGCGAGAACCCCATCCCGCCGCGGCGCGACATCCTCATGGAGACCATGGCCGACATCCTCAAGGGCAACATCGACGTCCACTCCCACTGCTACCGGTCGGACGAGATCATGATGCTGCTCAACGTGGCCGACGAGCAGGGCTTCAAGATCCGCGAGCTGCAGCACGTGCTTGAGGGGTACAAGGTCGCCAAAGAGATCGCCGCCCGCGGCGTCGGCGGCGGCACGTTCATCGACTGGTGGGGATTCAAGGCCGAGGCTGGTGACGCCATTCCGTACAACGTGGCCCTGATGGTGCGGGGCGGCGTGCTCACCTCCGTCAACTCCGACGACGCCGAGCTGGCCCGGCGCCTCAACCTCGACGCCGCCAAGGCCATGAAGTACGGCGGGCTGACGGAAGAAGAAGCGCTGAAGCTCTGCACGCTGAACCCGGCGAAGCAACTCCGCCTCGACAACCGCATCGGCTCCATCGACGCCGGCAAGGACGCCGACTTCGCCATCTGGACGGGCCACCCCTTCTCCACATACTCCAGAGTTGAGACGACGTTCGTGGACGGCGAGCCGCTCTTCGACCGCAACCGCGACCTCGAGCAGCGCGCCGCGCAGGCGAAGGAGAAAGCGGAACGTCTGAAGAAGGACGAGGACGAGGCGAAGAAGAACGAGCGCGCCAAGGGCGGACGCGGAAACGGCGCCGCCAAACCCGACGCGAACCCGGATGGGGAGGGGATCGATGACTAACGTGAACAAGTTCATCCTGAGCGCGCAGCGCGAAGGATCTGGTGCGCAAGATCGCCGGAAGCGCCTCCGCGCCTCACTCCTCGCCGTGCTCGCCATCGCCGGAGCACTGCCGCTCCTCGCACAGTCGGTCATTCCGAACAACCCCGGGAAGAAGGGGACGTTCGCCATCCGCAATGCCACGATCTATCCCGTCACCGCGGCGCCCATCGCCAACGGCACGATCGTCATCTCGAAGGGCGTCATCACCGCCGTCGGGACGAACGTGACCGTCCCGCCCGACGCCACGGTCATCGACGGCACCGGTCTCTCGGTCTACCCCGGGCTCATCGACTCCGGAACGAGGGTCGGCCTCATCGAGACCGATTCCGTTCCGGGAACGGTGGACACGAGCGAGCTCGGAGAGATCAACCCGAACGCCGCGGCCATCATCGCCGTCAATCCGCACAGCAACCTCGTCGACGTCACGCGGGTGAACGGCATCACCACCGTCATCGCCGAGCCGACGGGAGGCATCCTCTCGGGCCAGGACGCGCTCATCAACCTGTCCGGCTGGACGCCGCAGGAGATGGCGGTGAAGGCCCCGGTGGCTATGCACCTCAACTTCCCCCGCCTCCGCGCCGGCGGCCGTTTCGGCGAAGAACAGCCGCAGGACGAGGAAGCGGAGAAGGAAACGCAGAAGAACTACACCTCGCAGGTGGACAAACTGCGCGACGTCCTGCACGACGCCCAGGCCTACGCCAAGGCGGCCGGCGCGCGCTCGAAGGACACGGCGGTGAAGCGCTTCGACCGCGACCTGATGCTGGAAGCACTCGTGCCGGTCGTCGAGGGACGCGAGCCGGTGGTCATCCACGCCGACTCCGTGCGCGACATCCGGGCCGCGCTCAAGTTCGCCGACGAATTCAAGCTCAAGGTGATCCTCTCCGGCGCGCAGGACGTCGTGAAGGTCATCCCCGAGCTGAAGTCGCACAACGTCCCCGTGATCCTCGGCCCGATCCTGGACATGCCGAACCGCGAGGACGATCCGTACGACCTCGTCTTCACGAATGCCAAGGCTCTCTACGACGCCGGGATCAAGTTCTCCATCCAGTCGCAGGACGCCCACAACGCCCGCAACCTGCCGTATCACGCCGCGGCCTGCGCCGCCTTCGGCCTGCCGAAAGACGTGGCCCTGAAGGCCATCACCATCTTCCCGGCCGAGATCTTCGGCGTGGCCGATAAGCTCGGCTCTCTCGAAACGGGCAAGATGGCCAACGTCATCGTCACCGACGGAGACCCGCTGGAGATCGTCACGCAGGTGAAGCGCCTCTTCATCGCCGGCGAGGACATCACCCTGGAGACCCACCAGAAGTTGCTGTACGAGAAGTTCTCGAAGCGGCCGTAATTCTCGCTGTTCGCTGTTCGCTGTTCGTGTTGGAGGCCGGCGGAGACGCCGGCCTCTTTTTTCGTCCAGGCGAGGTCTCGCGGCGCCGCGGCCTTACGGTCGCAGCTCGTACTCCGTCATCAGCTCGTAGCGTGGAGTCAGCGACCGGATCGTGCACGTGGATTCCGTGATGTCGTAGGCCGTGTCGAAGTCCTCGTAGTTTCGGGCACGCCACAAGCGGCCGGCCGTATCCACGACGATGGAGCGGCCGGTGCCGCCGCGGAAGATGCGCGAGCCGTCGGTACCGGCAAACGTCTCGAACGTCCACGGCCGCTCCTGCGGATGCTGCGCCATGAACTGCTCGATGCCGGCGAGGAGGCGGCCGAAAAGGTCCGCCCGCAGCTCCGGCTCCACCCGCAACGCCTCGGTGATGGCGTCGCTGAGCATGGCGTCGGCGGGCGACGCCGAGACGCACGACGTCAGGGTAGTGTCGACGGCGGGCTCACCGGGCATGGGATCATCGTACCTCTACGCGTCCATCACGACCGTCAAGGAAATACCAGATCGAGCTCACGTCCAATCACGGGTTGTACAATTAAGGTGATGAGTGACTTTACCGTCGAGGTCGAGCGAGAAGACGACGGCCGCTGGATCGGTGAGGTAACTGACTTGCCGGGAGTTCTGGCATACGGCGTGTCACGGGACGACGCTGTGGCGAAGGCAAAGGCTCTGGCCTTTCGCGTTCTCGCTGACCGGCTGGAACATGGTGAGAGCATCCCGGAAATTCAAGGCGTCTTCGCCGTACTGGGATGAACTGGTCCTCCGCAAGGGCCGGCAGAGTTCTGGCCGCTCTCCTTCGAATCGGCTGGTCCGTCAAGAGGCAGGCCGGTACTTCACATAAAGTGCTCGAACGTGAGGGTTGGCCGAACTTTGTCCTCGCGTTTCACGATCAGGAGGAGATCGGACCTCGGATGCTCTCTCGCATCGCAAAACGAACGGGCCTTACGCCTCAGGACTTGTAATCTCACAGCCATCACCACCGCCGAGCCGCGTCATTTGCTCCGCCGCTCCGGTAGCGCTAGACTCGCGCCCCTGTTCTTTACCAACCCAGTCCGAGACAGTGCTCGGGAAGCCGGTGAGATACCGGCGCGGCCCCCGCCACTGTGACCGGCGACGAGTCGTGCGTTGACATTGCCACTGCGAACGCGGGAAGGCAGCACGGCCAGGATGACCCGGGAGCCAGGAGACCGGCTGTTTCGGACGACAACAAACTCACCAACTTCGGAGGGAAGTCGTCGTGAAACACATCGTCCTGCTCCTCGTCTCTCTTTTCGCCGCCACTCTCGCTTTCGCCCAGTCCTCTGCTCCCGCTCCTCCGAGGGTCGCCGGAGAGATCGTCGTCACCGCCGACGCCGTGCCGGAGACCGTCGAGTCGACGCCGGCCACTGTCACTGTCATCACGAAGAAGGAGATGGACGACCGGGCCGCGCGCGACGTCACCGACGTCCTGCGCGAAGTGCCGGGCCTCTCCGTCAGCCGCACCGGCTCGCTGGGAAAGATCACCTCGATCTTCCTTCGCGGCTCGAGCTCCAAGCAGACCCTCGTGCTGTGGAACGGTATCGAGATCAACGACCCCTACTTCTCCGGCTACAACTTCGGCCAGTTCTCCACGGCCGGGGTGGAGCGCATCGAAGTGGCGCGCGGGCCGTTCTCGTCGCTCTACGGCGCGGATGCTGTCGGGGGCGTGGTGAACATCATCACCACCGGCGGGCAGGACCGGACGGTGGTCGACTTCGCCGACGGCGGGCATGGCCTGAGGAACGGCGTCATCTCGACGACCGCCGGACCGTTCTACGCCACCGTCGAGCACCGGCAGGACGACGGCTTCGCCGTCAACGACAACGACCGCCAGAACTCGCTGGTGGGCGGGTTCAACCACGCCGGGCAGGGCTACACGCTCGGCCTGGCCGGGCGCTATGCGAACCACGACCTGGGCGTGCCCACGAACACCAACAGTTTCTACACCGCCTTCATCTCCACGCCCCACCACCGGGAGCACTTCAAGGAATGGCAGCTTGCCGCTCCGCTGACCGCCGAGCTGGGGCGATTCAACGTCGACGGCCGCGCCTTTGACACGCGGCACGACGAGAGCAACGAAGACCCGGACTCGGGAGACTTCGGCGAAACGCACACCCAGCGCCACGGCGCGAGCGTCTCCGCGCGTACGGCCACGAGCATCGGCACGATCGTGGCCGGCGCCATCGCGGAGCGCTCGCAGGCCAGGAACCGGGACAACTTCGGCGATGACGTCGGCACGCACAGCCGCTCCAGCAATTCGATCTTCGCCGAGGACCGGATCACGCACCAGATCGGAGCTGGGAGGCTGGACGTCTCGCTCGGCGCGCGGCGCGACCACTACACGACCTTCGGGAGCGAGACCTCACCGCGCGCGGCAGCGGCCTGGTCGTTCGACGGCAACAAGGTTCGCGCCGCCTACGGGGAAGCCTTCCGCGCGCCGCAGATCGGCGAGCTCTATCTCCCCTTCTTCGGCAACCCCGATCTGAAGGCGGAGCACAGCCGCTCCACGGAGCTCGGCTACGACCACTACTTCACCAACGGGGCCATGGTCTCCGTCACGGCCTTCCACAACAACTACCGCGACCTCATCGTCTATGACCTCACCGCGAACCATTTCAACAACATCGGTGAGGCGCGCTCGCGCGGCATCGAGCTGGCCGCCAGCGACCGGCGCGGGCCGTGGCTGGCGGGGGTCAGCTACACGTACCTCGAGGCCATCGATCAGTCCACCGGGCAGCAGCTTCCTCGGAGGCCGAAGCACTCCGGCTCTCTCTCCCTCGGCTACGACGCCGGCAGCGCGAACGCGGAGCTGGTCGTCCTCCGCACCGGCAGCCGCCCCGACGTCACCGACCTCTTCCCCTTCGGCACGGTCACGAACCGCGCCTACACGACGGCCGACTTCACGGTGCGCTGGAATCACGGCGCCGCGCAGCCGTACGTGAAGGTGGAGAACCTGGCCAACGCCAAGTACCAGGAAGTGTTCGGCTATCCGTCGCCGAAGCGACGGGCCATCGTCGGAATTCGATTCACGACGGCACGATAAGGCGGCGGCGGGCGACGACGGCATCGGGCCAGCCCCGGCCTCCGCTCGCCGCTCGCCGCCTTCGCTCGCCTCTGGAGAAGGAGAAGCATCGATGAAATCGTTCTTCACGCCCCGCTTCTGGCTTGCGTTCGCCCTCGTCGCTTTCGGCGTCGTCCTTCGGGTCATACCGCATCCGTGGAACTTCGCTCCCGTCGGCGCGATCGCGCTCTTCGCCGGAGCCCACTTCGAACGCCGCACATTCGGCGTGCTCATCCCTCTCGTGACGATGTTCCTCGGCGATCTCTTCATCGGGCTGCACTCGCTCATGCCGGTCATCTACGCCACCTACGCGCTCATCGCCGTGCTCGGCATGCTCCTGCGGGAACGGCGCAACTCGCCGCCGGCTGTCGGCGGCGGCGTACTGGCTGCATCGGTCATCTTCTACGTCGTCACGAACTTCGCCGTCTGGATGATGGGTACGACGTACGCGAAGACGACGGCCGGCCTCGTGACGTGCTACGTGGCGGCCATCCCGTTCTTCGGCAACACGCTCGTTTCCGACGCGCTCTTCACGGCCATCCTCTTCGGCGCCTTCGCCACGGTGGAGCGGCGAGTGCCGCGATTCGCATGACGCCGCGCATCGTCTCGCTCCTGCCGAGCGCCACGGAGATCGTGGCGGCACTCGGCTTTGCCGACGCGCTGGTCGGGAGGTCGCACGAGTGCGACTTCCCGCCGGGCGTGGCGGAGCTTCCCGTCTTCACGTCGCCGAAAGCCGGCGGCGCCACGCCGCGGGAGATCCACCCCAGCAATACGGGCCCTTCAAAACCTCCAACAAATTAGCGTCGGGTCCAGCAGCCGGATCGCTTCGGAATGCCGCTTCGCATCCTCTTTACTACCGGCCGGTACCCCCACGCTCGGTTACCCTTGCCGCTGCTTGTGTTTCGTATTCACACAGATGACGCGCACGACACGCTTACGGTGCACAATCTTGCATTTGTCACAAATTTTCTTAACTGATGCTCTTACTTTCATAGGTTATTTGTATCTATAAACGATCCGGCCTCTGGTCAGATCGTACGGCGACAACTCGACAGCCACCTTGTCACCCGGAAGTATTCGAATGAAATTCTTCCGCATTTTCCCTGATATATGGGCGAGTACTTGGTGTTTATTTTCAAGCTCAACCCGGAACATCGCGTTCGGCAGGGGTTCGATGACGGTTGCGATGACCTCAATAGCATCTTCTTTGGGCAAGCAGCTTACTTTCCTCCCTTAGTCACTGGCGTCAGGACTTTTTTTTTGTTGACGATGCTGAGGATCTCTTTGGTTACATCATGTATCGGGCCAATGCCGTTCACCTGGCGATACACACCCAGATTTTTATAGAACTCGATCAGAGGTTCCGTCTCTTCGCGAAACGTCCGAAAACGCTCCAAAATCAGATCTTCGCGATCATCCGACCGATGAATGAGCGATGTGGCGCACAGATCGCAAATCTCAGCGCGTTTGGGTGCTTTACTGTAAGCGTTGTAAATCTCGCCGCACCTAGGACACATCAACCGTCCGATCAAACGTTTTTCACTTCTGAGCTTTTGAGAATCCGCTGAGAGCTCAATGACTGAGAGCTCGTCGCCAGTACCTACTTGCGCTCTGAAAGTCTCGGCTTGCGTAACATTACGAGGATACCCGTCCAATATAAATCCCTTCTTACAGTCCTCACGCTTGATACGCTCGTCCACAATGCCATTGACAATCGAATCGCTTACCAGCTCCCCCGCATCCATCTTTTCCCTTGCCACACGACCATACGGCGTATTATTCGCAATGGCTTCGCGAAGCATATCCCCGGTCGAGATTTGAGGGATCCCCAGCTTACCCACGACGGCACGCGCTTGGGTTCCTTTACCGACGCCGGGATGGCCCAGCAGGATGATGATCTTACGCCCCATTAACCTCTTCTCCCGCGAACCCGGCCTTTCTTGAGGAAACCGTCGTAGTGACGCATGATCAGTTGCGATTCAACCATCTGAATAGTATCCATGGCGACACCAACGACAATCAACAGCGACGTACCGCCAAAGTAGAAGTTCACGCGAAGTCCCTGCGTCACCCATTGCGGCAAGACCGCGTCCAGACGGGGTCCGACAAGCGGAATATTCTGCACGTGGAAGCCGGTAATCATGAATTCCGGAATGATCGCGATCAATGCCAAATACAGAGCGCCGACGAGTGTAATTCGAGTCAAAATCGAATTGACATACTCTGCGGTCCTTTTTCCGGGACGAATACCCGGGATGAATCCGCCATACTTCCTCATGTTGTCGGCGACTTCATTCGGGTTAAAAATGATTGAAGTATAGAAGTAGCAGAAGAAAATGATACCGAGAACATAGAAGAGGTTATAGAGCGGCTCACCGAATCGAAGAGCATCGGTAATCGCGCTAAGGAAACGATTTTCTCTTACGACAAGGCCGAATGTTTGGGGGAAAGTCAG
>CAZYTO010000209.1:0-10301 GCA_964650405.1 uncultured Thermoanaerobaculia bacterium
TCAACCCCGTGCCCATCGGCTCCGACCGCAACCCGGTGATCGATTACAGCCTCCCCGACAGCTTCGACCAGCCGGTCGACCGCCTCGGCAAGACGACGCCGGGCGCCATCACCACCAACTTCGTCCTGGCCTGGTACAACCCGGCCACCCGCCAGTACACGTCCTACACGACGCGCACGCAGATGTCGCCGGCCACCAGCCCGCACCCGAACGTCACGGCCATCCAGGCCGCGGCCGACTCCGGCGGCGCGACTGTGGACCTCGAGACCGGTCACGCCAAGTACACGTTCAAGACTGTCCTTCCGGCCAACTTCGACCAGACCAGGACGACGACCCTCGGCGTCTATGGCACGCGCAATCTCACCGACATCGTCGGCAAGAACTACTTCGCCAACGTCGAGTACGACTTCCGCCCCGACGGCGGCACGGTCACTGACAAGTGGGACAAGCTGAACCAGGCCGCGAGCTGCAACAACTGCCACAACGGCGTGAACCAGCTCTCCGCCCACGGCGGCTCGCGCCAGGACGTGAAGCTCTGCGCCCTCTGCCACCAGCCGCAGACGATCGACCCCGACACGGGCAACACCGTCGACTTCAAGGTGATGATCCACAAGATCCACAGCGGCAAGACCCTGCCCAGCGTCGTGGCCGGTACGCCGTATCAGATCATCGGCTTCAGCCCGACCCCGGTCGACTTCTCCACCATCGGCTATCCGCAGGACATCCGCAATTGCGTGTTCTGCCACGAGGGCACCAACGCCACCGCCAAGCCGGCGCAGAACGACGTCTGGGCCACCAAGCCCACCCGTGACGCCTGCGGCTCCTGCCACGACGACGTCGACTTCACCACCGGCAAGAACCATCCGGGCGGCATCGAGGCCGACGACTCGGCCTGTGCCTCCTGCCACATCGCCGACAGCGGGAAGGAATACGACGCCTCGGTCAAGGCCGCGCACACTATCCCCCTCCGGTCGAAGCAGCTCAAGGGCCTCACGGCCAGCATCGTCAGCGTGACCGACCTGGCGCCGAACAAGAAGCCGACCGTCGTCTTCTCCATCAAGAACACCGACGACGGCACGGCCGTGAACGGCAGCACCCTGACGTCCTTCGCGCCTCTCTTCGCCGGCAACAGCGGCAACTACACGCAGTACTTCCGCGAATCGGCGGTGGGGAAGGCCACCTTCGACGCCACGAAGGGAACGACGAGCTATACCTTCACCGCCGCGGTGCCGGCCGATGCCAGCGGCACCTGGACCGTCAGCGCCGACATCTACCGCAGCTCCACCATCAAGCGCGCCGACGGCCAGGCCGACATCACCGGCATCCGCGACGCGGCACTCAATCCGGTCAAGTACGTGGCACTCACGGGAACCGCGACGGCGCGGCGCACCAGCGTGTCGATGGCCCTCTGCAACAACTGCCACTCCAACCTCGCCCTGCACGGCGACCAGCGCAAGAACATCGAAGAGTGCGTCATCTGCCACAACCCGGTCGAGGGCGATCAGGCCCGCCGGCCGGCCACCGCGGGAGCCAAGGAGTCCGTCTCCTTCCAGCGCCTGATCCACCGCATCCACACCGGCGAGAACCTCACCCAGGACTTCACCGTGTTCGGCTTCGGCGGCTCGGTGAACAACTTCAACGAAGTGCGCTTCCCCGGTGTGATCAACGACTGCTCCAAGTGCCACGTCAGCACCGCGGCGTTCTCGCTGCCGGTGGCTACGTCGGCTGGTCCGGTGACGACCCTGCGCGATTACTTCACGCCTCATGGCCCGGGCACCGCGGCCTGCCTCGGATGCCACGACAACAAGGACGCAGCGGCCCACGCGTTCCTCAACATCACGACGTTCCCCGGATCGACGTCTCCTGCCGAGGCGTGCGCCACGTGCCACGGCACCGGGAAGGACTGGGATGCAGCCAAGGTCCACGCGCAATAGGGCGCGTTGGGGGAAATCATGTCGCTGAGACACACCGCGATCGCGGGCCTGGTGACCCTCGCCCTCGGCCTGGCCGGTCCGGCGCTGCTGGGAGGGCCGCTGCAACAGCAGCCGCCCTCCAAGCCGGCCGAGGAACCGAAACCCGCGGCGACGCCAGCCGCGGTACCGGCAACCGCAGCACCGCAGCAGGCCGCTCCGGAAGCAGCACCGGCCGGCCCGCTCTGTGGCGACTGCCATGCCGACCAGGCCAAAGGGCTCTCCTCTACACGGCACGCCTGGGGGAAGGCTCACAAGAACGAAGTGCCCAACACCGTCTGCGAGACCTGCCACGGTGACGGCAAGGCGCACATCGAGGCCGGCGGCGACAAGGAAAAGATCTACAAACCGTCCGGCCTCGAGGGAGCCAACAAGACCTGCCTCACCTGTCACGACACGCCCACGGCGCGCATCTCGCGTCACGCCGGCGCGCATGCCAACTCGGCCGCCGTCAACTGCCTCACCTGCCATTCCATCCACAGCGCGGAGCCGCGCTCGCCGCACCTGCTGACGAAGCAGCAACTCGCCCTCTGCAGCAACTGCCACGCGACCCAGGCCGCCACCTTCCGCAACAAGCCCTACGTGCACCACGTTGGCCGGGCGGGCATCGAGTGCGCGTCGTGCCACGAGCCGCACGGCCGCGCGGGCAGGGACAGCCTCCGCATCACCGCAGCCGGCGAAACGATGCCCTGCCTCGGCTGCCACGCCGACAAGCGCGGGCCGTTCGTCTTCCAGCACGGCAGCGTGGCCATCGGCGAGTGCATCACCTGCCATGAGCCCCATGGCTCCTCGAACGCGAAGATGCTCAAGCGGGCCACGGTGGCGCAGCTCTGCATCGAATGCCACTCGCCCATTACCGGCACGACGCTCGGCTCGCAGCCTCCGTCGTTCCACAACCTCACCGATCCCCGCTTCCAGAACTGCACCACCTGCCACGTCGCCATCCACGGATCCAACCGCGACCCGCAGTTCCTGAAGTGAAAGGGGACGAAGAGATGAAGATCAAACGCCTGCTCCTCCCCTTCCTCTTCGTGGCCGCCGGCGCCGGCGCGCAGACGGTCCCGATGGACGTCGAATTCGGCTACCGCTGGCTCGACCTCGAGGGCGACTCGAACATGTACCGCACGCAGCTCAACGAGCGCAGCGGCCCCTTCATCCACTCGCTCACCATGACCAGCAACGATTTCGACGGTCCCGCCGGGTCGCTCCTCGACCGTTTCCGGCTCGACATGAGCGACCTCGGCAACACGCCCGCCGGCGCACTGCGCCTGGAGGCCGACCGCGACGGCGTCTACCGCCTGCGCGTCAACTTCCGCCACTCCGACGCCTTCAGCGCCCTGCCGGCCTTCGCCAATCCGTTCCTGGCCCAGGGCATCGTGCCGGGACAGCACACCTACAATCGTACGCGCCGCCTCTTCGACTCCGACCTCGAGCTCCTCACCGGCCGCGCCGTCGTTCCGTTCGCCGGCTTCACGTACGGGAGCCTCGAGGGTCCGGGCACCACCACCTATCACCTCGGCTTCGACGAGTTTCGCCTCGCCCAGGCTCTGAAGGAGACCGACCGCGAGCTGCGCGTGGGCGCGTCGTTCCATTCGTCGATCTTCGCTGGCACCGTCACGCAAGGCTGGCGGCGTTTCACCGGCCGCGAGACGTTCACGCTCCTCCCGGGTGCGGGCGCCGGGAACAACCTCGACGCCATCTTCGGCAAGCAGCTCACCGCCTCTGACATCACTCGTTCCGACCGGACGCGCGGCTCCACGCCGTTCACCAACGCCTATGTGACCGCCACTCTCCCCGCCCGCACGAAGATCATCGCCAACTACGTCCACTTCAACGCCGATGCGAACGGCAGCGAGAGCGAGGATGCCACCGGCAACTTCGTCAACTTCAACCTCGGACGTTTCTTCACCGGCAGCTCCGTCACGTCCACCGCCCACGCCACGAACACCACCTGGCGCGGCGGGGCGCGCATCGAGACGGAGCTCGGTGAGGGCCTCGATGCCTTCGCCGGCTTCCAGCGCGAGCACCGGAATCTCGAAGGGACCGCCCTCATCGACACCTTGTTCCTCAACACCGTCACGCTCGGCGGCGCCGATCCGAAGAACATCCTCCAGACCCTGCAGACCGTCAACAGCATCGAGCGCAACGAAGACACGCTCAATGCCGGGGCGGCCGCCCGCAACCTCGGACCATTCGCTGTCCGCGCCGAGCTTCGCCAGACGAAACAGGACGTGACTCTCGACGAGTCGGAAGCGGAGATCGTCGTGCCGGGCAGCCAGGGCGGCGAATTCACCCGCCGCATCCACACCTGGGACCTCTCCGGTACGTACGCGAAGAACGGCCTGCTGATCGGCGCCTCGTACCGCAAGGACGACGCCGACGCGCCGATTTTCCGGACCGACTATCTCAACCGCGACCGCTACCGCCTGCGGACCGCCTGGACCGCGCCATGGAAGAACTTCCGCATCGGGGCAACGGCCGAGCGGACCACGGAAGGCAACGACGATCAGAGCATCGGCTACAACGCCCGGATCCGCCAGGTCGCCGCCGACGCGGAGATCTCACCCGTCGAGAAGCTCCGCCTGCACGCCTCCGTGTCGCAGTACCGCGCCGACAGCAATGCCGTCTTCCGCCACCCCGAGACGTTCGCCCTCGACGAGTCGATCCACCGCGAGGACGGCAAGTCGCGCGAAGGAGGCATCGGCTACCTCTTCACCCACGGCTCCATCGACGGCAGCGTCAGCCGCTTCGAGAACCGCGGCCTCGTCCCCTTCGACCTCGACCGCTACCGCCTCCGCGCCACAATCGACCTCAAAGCCCACACCGGCCTGGCCTTGGAATGGTCGAAGGACAAGTACACAGACGACCTCGGCCTCGCCAACTACGAGGCGAACCGGTATGGGGTGTTCGTGAGGTGGCACCCGTAGGTGTCGCCTCCGAAAGTCGCTGAGCCGAAGGCCTCCATCCGGGAAAGACGCGTGCCTCACGGCACGCGTCTTCCGTTGTAAGGCGCTACCGGATGTTACCGAAACACCTCTGGATCACACAACAGTTCGTCAGCGGCTCGTCGTGGAGCGAGATGTAGAGGCAAAAATTCGGACTGGCCAGTCCGGCGATCGAAACCGTCGCCGTTTGGGATCCTCCGGGCGGAATGGACACTACCAGAGGCGACGGCGTAACCGTCACTCCGGCCGGCAGGTGGATGTACACGTACTGGATCGTGGCCGTGGACTGATTTGTAACCGTGAACGTGTAGGTATAAGACGTCCCGCTCACGTGCGTGAGCGTCTCATGCGTCACGACGGCGCAATCGCAGTCGGGAACTCTGAAACAGACTTCGACCGTGCAGCAGCACCGCTCACACGAAAAGACCTCGCTAACGGGCTGCAGATTCATCAGCGTGACCCTGAGACAAAGAGTCGCTCCCGGCGACGCTCCGCTGACCGCCACCGAGATCGTCGTGCTCGCACCGTCGGCCAGCGGCGGAATCGGAAAGACCTGCTGGCCCAGCGTGTAGGTACTTCCCGCCGGAGGCGTCAGAAGAATGGACGTCACAGGCCCTCCCGTGTGATTCGTGACCACGAACGTGGCATTGAAGACACCCGGACGGCTCGGGTCGCATTCCAGTGCCCGCGGTGTAACCGCGGCGCAGTGCGCAGCCTCCCACGTTTTCGTGACCGTATTCGAGGTCTGTACGTGACCGGCGGCGTCGGTGTATTTCGCCACGATAAAATCCGTCCCGGCACCTCCGCTGTCCGTGTACGTCTTCGAGGCCTGGCCTGCACTGTTTGTGGGAACGGGCGGCGGGAGCGGGCCCGCATTGGGTCCGCTGAGCACCGTAAAGGTCACGGGCGTGTTCAACGGTGGCGTCGGCACAATCGTCGCCGTCACCGTGTGCGTCGTCCCAACGGGATTCGTGACACCGGTCGGACTGAGGTGAATGTTGCTCACGACCGTCGTCCCGCGCGTGAGGATGTACGGTAGTCCCGACGTGCCGTCGGTGGCCACGTACGTCGACGCGACTCCCGTGACGATGGCAAACACGTCGAACGTCGGGGGCCAGACAGTGAACCCCTCGTGCGAAGAACAGTGCCACGGACCGAGGACTGCGTCCGTGAGCGGCGGCAGCGATCCGACCACCGTCGACAGACACGTGCCATTCGCCACGCGGTGCACTCCGTTGTCACACGGCGTCGCATACGTCTTGAAGGTTCCGAACTGATCGAGCAGCGGCACCACCACCGGAGAGCCCGACGGGACCGATCCGTAGTAGCAACTCAGATCGACATACGCACCTGTCTTCGCCGCATCGCTGGCGGCGAAGCAGATTCCCCGGGCGATGAGGTTCGAGCCGCCCAAAGTAAAATGAACCACCGGGTCCGTTCCAATGACGATGACGTTGCCTGTGACCGCCGGCGACCAGGTCGTTCGATTTGCCTCGGCTCCGGCCACGACCGAGACCGAGCCACTGCACGATGGATCGCCGAAGACGAGCGCGCGATATGTCTGGTAGTTTGCCTGCGTCATGCCGCTCCACTGAGCCATGGTGGCCACCACGACGTCCAGGCCTGCGATCGCCGCCTGGAGCTCCTCCTTACTCGGCGAACCGGTAACCGATGGCCCGTAAATCAACACACAATTACTCGTGGGAGCGTTGGGTGCGAATGTAAAGGTGGCCGCTCGCGCGGTGACGGTGCATAGGGACAATGCGATCAAGACAAATCGGCGTAGCAATCTCATGGCGTCCTCATTTCTCCCTGAGAGATAGTGACGCTGAGACCGCTTTTGTTACACCTCTACCGAAATACGCGCATCAAGAACATCCGCCGCGGGGTGGAAGAGTAACCACCCGCTCTTATGCTCTCGCCCCTTTTCGCGCAGGAAACCTGCACAGCGCCGCCAGATCATGGCCAAACTGGGCGGTAAGCTCCTCTCGCGCTGCCCTGGTTTCCTCGACGATCGGGTCTTCCCACATGCTCAGCCCTCGAATTCCTGCGGAGTACAAATCACAGGAGGTTACGCTAATCGCACTTCCAATCGGAGCAGAGCTTGTCAGTTTCTGAAGCGGCGGCCTACGCCCCCGGCGGGAACCCGAAGCTGAGCCGCACCGCCTGATACTCCGGGTGCATCGAGCCGTCGGCCTGGCGGATCGTCAGGGGCGGCTCGATCCACGTTCGCAGGTTCGGCGGGAGGTCGGCAGCACGCTGGGCGGCGAAGAGCGAGAGCATGGGCGTCTCCCCGTCCTTGAAAACCACGTCGCGGCGGCGCACGAGCACGAGGTCGTGCTCGTCGAGCGCTTCCTCGCCCCGCGCCCGTTGCGCGTAGGGAAAGACGAACGCGAAGAGGCCGCCGGGAGCGAGGATGCGCGACGCGGCGGCAGCGTAGTCGAGCACCGTCCCCCGCACCTCGATGCGCGCCGGAACGGCCTGCGGATGTTCCGCCTCCACGGCCGTCCCCGGCGGGAAGTACGGCGGCGAGCCGGTGACGAGGTCGAACGGCGCCTGGCCCTCGAAGATCGACGGATCGCGGAGGTCGCCGTCGCGGACGGTGAATCGCGATTCCAGGCCGTTGTAGCGCACGCTCTTGCGGGCCAGGCGCGTCGAGATCGCCTGCGCCTCCACCGTGGTGACCGTCGCCCCGGCCAGGCGCCACGCCACCACCAGGGCCACCGACCCGATCCCCGAGCCGAGGTCCGCGGCCCGGGCGGCGGCCGGCGCCCACTGCGTCCCGTACCACGCCGTGAGCACGTCGTCCGTCGAGAAGCGGTGGCCGTTGGTGTACTGGAAGATCCGGAAGTGACCGGAGATATAGTCGAGCGTCTCACCTTCATCGGGAGTCACGCCACCCGGCGGCATCGGCCCGGGGCGGCGCCAGCCCCGGTAGTAGAGATCGTTGGACATGACTAAATCTGCGGAATGATGAATGATGCGCCCGCATTCATCATCATTCGGTACGCAATTCATCACACACATTCGGAGGAATCAGTGAAAGCAGCCCGGAACCTTCTTCTTCCCGGTTTGCTCCTGGCGTTCACCGTCTCGTTATCGGCGCAGGACCTCGCTTCGTTCGAGAAGCGCACCACGGTCAAAACGCTCGACAACGGCCTGACGGTCATCGTCCTGGAGCGGCCTGAAGCCCCGGTGTTCTCGTTCGCCACGCTCGTCAACGTCGGCGGCGCGCAGGACACCCCCGGCAACACCGGCCTCGCGCACATGTTCGAGCACGAGGCTTTCAAAGGCACGGACAAGATCGGAACCACCGACTACGCCGGCGAGCAGGCCGCCCTGCAGAAGGTCGAAGCGGCGTACGCCGCCTATGACCGGGCCCGCCGCGATCCCATCAACCACGACGCCGCCAAGGTGGCCGAGCTGGAGAAGGCCTGGAAGGCCTCCCTCGACGACGCCAACAAGTTCGTCGTTCCGAACGAGTTCAGCAAGATCGTGGACAAGGCCGGCGCCGTGGGCGTGAACGCCGGCACGGCCTACGACCAGACCGAGTACTTCTACTCGATGCCCTCCAACCGCTTCGAGCTGTGGGCCTATCTCGAGTCGGAGCGCTTCCTCCACCCGGTCCTGCGCGAGTTCTACAAGGAGCGCGACGTGGTCACCGAGGAGCGTCGCATGCGGACGGAGAGCAGCCCCTTCGGGCGGCTCATCGAGCAGTTCCTGGCCACCGCCTACACCGCCCATGCCTACGGGCAGCCGGTGGTCGGCTGGCCGAGCGACCTGCAGACCTTCTCCGCCACCGACGGCGCGGCCTTCTACAAGAAGTACTACGTCCCCTCCAACATGGTCATCGCCCTGGTAGGCGACCTGAAAGCGGCCGAGGTGATGCCGGTCGTCGAGAAGTACTTCGGCCGCATCCCCAAAGGAACGCCGCCCGAGCCGCTGCGGACCGTCGAGCCGAAGCAGACCTCCGAGCGCACGGTCGTCCTCCGCGAGCAGTCCCAGCCGATCTACATGGAGGGGTATCACCGCGGCTCCGACACCGACCCGGACGACGCCGTCTACGACGTCATCGAGCTCCTCCTGTCGCAGGGCCGCACCTCGCGCCTCTACCGCTCGCTCGTGCGCGACCAGAAGATCGCCATCCAGGCCAGCGGCTTCAGCGGCTTCCCCGGCTCCAAGTACCCCAGCCTCTTCCTCTTCTTCGCCATCCCCACGGCCGGCCATACCGCGGCTGACATCGCCGGTCCGTTGCATGAACAGATCGACCGGCTGAAGAACGAGGACGTCACGCCCGAGGAGCTGCAGTCCATCCGCACCCGGGCCAAGGCCGAGCTCCTGCGCCAGCTCGACAGCAACGCCGGCCTGGCCTCCGACCTGGCCGAGTACCAGACACGTTACGGCGACTGGCGCCAGCTCTTCCGCCAGATTGAACGCCTGGACAAGGTCACGGCCGCCGACATCCGCCGGGTGGCGAACGCGACGTTCACCTCCTCCAACCGCACCACCGGCATGCTCGAGAAGGCCGCGCCCGCGGCCAAGGGAGGTGCGAAATGAAATCGCTCCGCATCTGCGCCGTGGCCATCGCCGGCGCGCTCGCATCCCTGGGCGCCTTCGCTCAGGCCAAGGACTATCACGACATCCAGACGCCCCCGCTCCACCAGATCAAGGTCGAGCAGCCCAAGCGCATCCAACTCGCCAACGGCATGGTCATCTTCCTCATGGAAGACCATGAGCTGCCCCTCATCAGCGGCAACGCCCGCATCCGCGGCGGCGGACGGGACCTCCCCGCCGACAAGGCCGGCATGGCCAACATCTACGGCCAGACCTGGCGCACGGGCGGCACGGAGAAGCAGACCGGCGACCAGCTCGACGACTTCCTCGAGGCCCGCGCCGCGCGCGTGGAGACCGGCGCCGGCGAAGACTCGACGCGCGTGTCCTTCAACGTGCTCAAGGGCGACTTCGACGCCGTCTTCCCCATCTTCACCGACCTGCTCGAGCATCCCGCCTTCCGGCAGGAGAAGCTCGACCTCGCCAAGACCCAGTCCACCAGCGGCATCTCCCGCCGCAACGACGACGCCCAGGGCATCGGCACGCGCGAGGCGGCCAAGCTCGGCTACGGCGTCAACTCGCCGTACACACGCCAGGCCGAGTACGCGACGATCAACTCCATCACCCGCGACGATCTCCTGGCCTTCCACAAGCACTACGTCTACCCGAACAACATCATCCTCGGCGTGGAAGGCGACTTCGACTCCGCGGTCATGGAGAAGAAGCTGCGCGCCGCCTTCGAGTCGTGGCCGAAGGGCCCCGTCGCTCCGAAAGCCGCCCCGACGGACGTCCATCCGGCCAAGCCCGGGCTCTACGCCATTTCCAAGGACGACAT
>CAZYTO010000210.1:0-10258 GCA_964650405.1 uncultured Thermoanaerobaculia bacterium
CTTCCGCGAGAACACGGAAGGGGCCTACGTCGGCATGGGCGGCTTCTTCCGCAAGGGGACGGCGGAGGAAATCGCCGTGCAGGAAGACGTTTCCACCCGCAAGGGAGTGGAGCGCATCATCCGTCACGCCTTCGAGTTCGCCCGGACCACCGGCCGCAAGTCGGTCTGCATGTCGGACAAGAACAACGTCATGCGCTACGGCGGCGACCTCTGGCTGCGGACGTTCGAGGAAGTGGCGAAGGACTACGCCGACATCGAGCACTTCCACATGTTCGTGGACGCGCTGACCATGCAGATGGTGCGCACGCCGGAGCTGTTCAGCGTGATCGTGACGAACAACATGTTCGGCGACATCGTCACGGACCTCGGCGCCGCGCTGCAGGGAGGCCTGGGCATGGCCGCCAGCGGCAACATCCACCCCGGCAAGGTGTCGCTCTTCGAGCCGATTCACGGCAGCGCGCCGAAGTACGCGGGAAAGGACGTGGCCAACCCCCTCGGCGCCATCCTGTCCGCGGGCATGATGCTCGAGTACCTCGGCCATCCTGGGGAAGCCGTGGCCATCGAGAAGGCGGTCATCGCCGCCATCGACGCCGACCAGACCACCCACGACCTCGGCGGAACACTCGGCACGAAGGCGGCCGCGGAGGCGGTGCTGCGCCGGCTGGAGGTGTAGTTCCGTTGTCCGTTGGTTCGTGCGGCAACTCGCTGCCGCTCGCGTCGAAGAGTTCCTCGCCGGCACGTCGGTGACGCGCGGAGAAGGGACTCCGTCACCGAGGTACACTTTCGAATGATGCGCAACCCCGCAACCCCGCAACCCACTTCGGTTAGACTGTTCAGGCGACATGAACGTCGGCTCCGAGTGGCTGATCGACGCGACCGGGTGTGAGCCGGAGGCGCTGGCGAGCGTCGAGGCGTTACGTTCTCTCTTCGCACGGGTCGTGGCCGAGCTCGACCTCCATCCGTTGCACGAGCCGCAGTTCCACGTCTTTCCCTCGCCGGGCGGCGTCACCGGCTTCGTCATGCTGACCGAGTCGCACCTCGCCTGTCACACCTATCCCGAGCACGGCATCGCCACGTTCAATCTCTATTGCTGCAGGCCGCGGCCGGACTGGCCGTGGCGCGATCGGCTGACGGAGATGCTCGGCGCGGCGGACGTGGTCGTGCGCGCGGTCGAAAGGGCCGGTCAACTGGTGATGGCGTGCCGGTAACGAACTGTCCCTCCTGCGGCGGTCCGATCGAGTTCAAGATCGGCTCGTCCGTCGTCGTCATCTGCGATTACTGCCGTTCCGTGGTGGCCCGCGGCGACGTGGCCCCGGAGCTGATCGGCAAGGTCGGCGCGCTGGTCGACACCGGCTCTCCACTCCGCCGTGACCTTCCCGGCAAGTACGGGAACACCGGCTTCCGCCTCACCGGCCGCACCCAGATGCGCCACTCCATGGGCGGCGTGTGGGACGAGTGGTATGCCGCGTTCGACGATGGGCGGTGGGGATGGATCGCCGAGGCCCAGGGGCGGTACTACGTCACGTTCCGGACCGAGGCGGCTGACCTTCCGCCGGAGGGAGCGCTCAATCCGGGAGACTCGTACAACGAGTACGTCGTCGACGAGACCGGAACGGCCGGCATCATCGCCGGCGAGGGCGAGATTCCCTGGCGGGTGGAGCCGGGGGCGGAGTATGCCTACGCCGACCTCTCCGGTCCCAGCGACCGCTTCGCCACCATCGACTACAGCGAGGACACGCCGCTCCTCTTCGCCGGCCAGCAGACCTCGCTGGCGGCCCTGGGCATCGACATCAAGCTCGAGCCGGGCCGCACCGCGCGCGTCAAGGCCGAGCGCCTCAACTGCAGCAACTGCGGCGGCCCGCTCAACCTCGTGGCTCCCGATCAGGCCGAGCGCATCGTCTGTCCCAACTGCGGCGGCGTCCACGACGTCAGCGAGGGCAACCTGCAGTTCCTCAAGGCCCTCGGCACGAAGGGGCCGAAGCCGCTCATCCCACTCGGCACGAAGGGGACCCTGGAAGGGAAGGAGCTCATCGTCGCCGGCTTCCTGCAGCGGAGCGTCACCGAGGACGGCGAGAAATACTACTGGCACGAGTACCTCGTCTTCGAGCCCGCTTCGAAGGGGTTCCACTGGCTGATCGAGAGCGATGGGCACTGGAGCTTTGCCAGCGCCGTCAACGCCGCGGAGGTCGTGGATCTCAACCGCAACAGCGCCGGGAAATCGATCGCGTACCAGAAGCAGACCTTTCGGGTCTTCGCCGACGGCAAGGCGGTTGTCGAGTACGTCGTGGGAGAGTTCTACTGGCGCGTGGAAGTGGGGGAGGCCGCCCACGGCATCGACTACATCGCGCCGCCGCTCGGCATCTCGAAAGAGATCACCGGCGGGAAAAAGTCGAAGGAGATCGACTACACCCTCGCCCACTACGTGACGCGCGAGGCCATCGAGGCCGCCTTCCACGTGCAGGGTCTGCCCCACCCGCAGGGCGTGGGGATGCTCCAGCCGTACCAGGGCGCCAACATCGGCGGCGTGTGGAGCAAGCTGTTCCTGTTCCTGGTGGCGATGGCGATCGTCCTCGCCGTCACCCGGCCGCGGCACATCGTCTCGAACGAGATCTATCAGTTCGACCAGCCGGAGACCGCTGCGGCCTGGGGCGCCGAAACGACACCGCCCACCACCTCCGGCAAGGAGTCGTCGCGGGTCATCTTCACCAAGCCATTTCAGTTGACGGGCGGCCGCAACCTCGAAGTGATCGGCTACTCCAATCTGAACAACGAGTGGGTGTACGTCGGCGGCGACATCGTCAACGACTCCACCGGTCAGATCGAGAGCTTCGACCTCCCCCTCGAATATTGGGAGGGGTACGACGACGGGCACTGGAGCGAGGGCAGCCGCACGCAGAACGTGTACATCCCGCCGCTGCCTGCCGGCTCGTACACCATGCGCCTCGAGGCCCAGTGGGAAGGTTCGACCCGGCCCAGTGTGCAGGTCGAGCTGAAGGAAGGGGTCTTCCGCTGGTCGCACTTCTGGCTGGCCCTGGTGTTCATCACCGTCCCGGCCATCTTCCTGGGCTTCCGCCGCAGCGCGTTCGAAAGCCGGCGCTGGTCCAATGCGGACTTCACCATGATCGGACAGCGGAGGGAGTGACGATGCGCGTCGGAAGGGCGAAGGAAGAAGGGCGAAGGATTGTGTTGGTCGCGCTGGACTCTCTCGGGATTCATCCTTTGCCCTTCATCCCGCGTGTGACGTGAGAGGAGCGAGCGCATGAGAAAGCTCTACATGATCTTCGGCCTGCTGGTCGCCCTCGGTTACGGTTTCGTCGACTATCGCGGGCTGGAGCTGACGCCCCACAAGAAACAGTTCGTGCCGCATGGGCTGCGGTCGGCGGCGCACGGCGGGTATCGGTCGTTCTGGTTCAGCGGGTATCACGGAGGGAAATGATGAATCTCCTCGGCTCGGCGGCAATGCACACCTTCCTCTTGACAGCGGTTTACACGCTCTTCGGTCTCCTCGTCTTCGCCCTGGCGTTCTGGATCATCGTCCGCATCTCGCCGTTCTCGATCCGCAAGGAGATCGAGGACGACCAGAACACGTCGCTGGCGATCCGAGTCGGCTGGGTGTTCCGCGGGCGGGCTATCGTCAGTGCCTCGGTCATTCATGGCTGATCGCGGGCCAGCGGGTGGGGGCGAGCGGCGAGCGGGAGTTGCCGTAGCCGCTTGCATGTCGTCCGGGGACCGCCCCCCGCTCGCCGCCCGCCGCCCCCGGCTCGCCGGGCGCGGGCTGTGTCGTGACCGGACGTCCCCCCTCCCGCTCGCCGCTCTCCCCCTCCCGCTCGCCGTGTCATGAACCGCACTCCCGTCCTGTTCCTCAACGTCCTGATCATCGCGGCCTGCGGGCTGACGTACGAGTTGCTGGCCGGCACCGTGGCCAGCTATGAGCTCGGCGACTCGGTCACGCAGTTCTCGCTGATCATCGGCCTCTACCTCTCGGCGCTCGGCGTGGGGGCGTGGCTGTCGCGGTTCATCGACACCGATCTGGCGGGGCGGTTCGTCGAGGTGGAGCTGGCCGTGGCACTGGTGGGCGGGCTTTCCGCCCCCATGCTCTTCTTCGGCTTCGCCCAGTTGCGGTGGTTTCAGCTCTTCCTCTACCTCGTCGTCTTCGTCATCGGCGTGCTGGTCGGGCTGGAGCTGCCCATCCTCATGCGCATCCTGAAGGAGGAGCTCGACTTCAAGGAGCTGGTCTCGCGCGTCTTGAGCTTCGACTACATCGGCTCGCTCGTGGCGGCGGTGCTCTTCCCGCTCTTTCTCGTCCCGCAGCTCGGCCTCGTCCGGACGTCGATCTTCTTCGGCCTGCTCAACGGCTGCGTAGGGCTGTACGGAACGTACCTGCTGGCACCCCTCATCCGGCGCGGGCTGCTCAGTCTGCGCATCCGCGGCGTGGCCGTGCTGCTGCTGCTGGCCGCGGCCTTCTGGCAGGCCAAGGCCCTGACCTCGCTCGCCGAGGCGGAGCTGTTCGCCGATGACATCGTCTACGCCACCAGCTCGCCCTACCAGCGCATCGTCATCACCCGCGGCAAGTCGGGATTCCACCTCTTCCTCAACGGCAACCTGCAGTTCAGCTCCGCCGACGAGTACCGCTACCACGAAGCGCTCGTGCATCCGGCCATGTCCCTCCCGGCCGATCCGCGGCGCGTCCTGATCCTCGGCGGCGGCGACGGCCTGGCATTGCGCGAGGTGCTCAAGTACCCGAGCGTGCAGCAGGTGACGCTGGTCGATCTCGACCGGAAGATGACCACCCTCTCCACCGTCTTCCCGGCCCTGGCCGACCTCAACCACCACTCCTTCAGCGACCGCCGCGTGCACGTCGTCAACGCCGATGCCATGATCTGGATCGGCCAGAATCACGACCTCTACGACGCCGCCATCGTCGACTTTCCCGACCCGAACAACTTCGCCCTCGGCAAGCTGTTCACCACGCGCTTCTACTCCTTGCTGCGGGCCCACCTCACCGCCGATGCCGCAGTGGCCGTGCAGTGCACCTCGCCGCTCTTCGCCCGCCGCAGCTACTGGTGCATCATCCGCACGCTCGAAGCGGCCGGCTTCGCCGTCCGCCCTTACCAGACCACCGTGCCCTCTTTCGGCGTGTGGGGCTTCGCCCTGGCCCGCCTCCGGCCGTTCCCCGTCCCCTCGGCCGTTCCGCCGCTGCACCTCGACTACCTCGACGCCCCGACCCTCGCCGCCATGTTCATCTTCTCGCCCGACATGACCTCCGTGCCCGTCGAGATCAACCGCCTCGACAACCAGATGCTCGTCCGCTACTACGAGGAAGAGTGGAAGAAGTGGTCGTAGCGTCGCTGATTCGCGGTTCGCGCGGTGGAGGACGGACAATCCTGTCCGTCACCCGCCAGCCTGCCCCACTGCCCGCCGTTGGGATTTCACGGTGGACGGACAGGATTGTCCGTCCTCCACGCGTCCTGCCGGCCTCCACCCTTTGCCGGTATCCTCATCTCCATGCGTGAGCTGATGCAGCAGCATGCGGTAGCCGTCGTCCTCGGCGCGTTCGGGCTCGGGATCCTGCTCATCATCCTGGCCATCTCCCGTGGCGTCGCCGCGGCCAGGAGACGGAAGGCGCAGATCCGCGACTGGGCCTTTCGGAACGGCTATGAGTACATCGAAGGCCCCATCCCGGCGTGGGAGGTGGCGCCGATCGCGAAGTTCCGGATCGACGAGAACACCACGAGCGCCGACGCCTTCAACGTTGTGCGCAGTGCGCGGATCATCCTGACGGATGTACGCCGTACCGCCGTCCGCCACTTCGCCTCCCACGGCAACCAGACCGAGCACACCACGCGCTCCGGCTCGTGCGCCCTCTTCAAACTGGCGTCGCCCCTCCCGGCGTTCTCCTTCAGCGCGCTGTCGGCACAGGGGCCCGATTCGTTCCAGGGAAAGCTGCTCGGCGGCGTGGCCGCCCTGGCCAAGTACGCCGCCGGCGGCGACCTCGGCACCGTGGTGGACATGGAGAACCGTCCCGGCTTTCTCCTGACCTCCCACCAGCCCGAGGCCGCCGGCCCGCTCTTCGCGGCGGGGCGGGCCCGGTTCTTCGACGACAAGTGCGGCTGGTCCGCCGAGAGCGACGGCTCCTGGCTGCTCGTCCACTGCGACCCCACCATCTACGGCCTCTCCCACGGCTGGCCCCGCACCAGCACCGTCGACGGCGAGCACTACGACGAATTCGCCACCATCGCCCGGGCCATCCATGACCACCTGACTCAACGCTCCGACGAGTTCAGCTCGTGAGTCAGAGCCACGGCCTGCGGCGACCCCCGATGTTGCGATCAAAGACGCGTGTCATTCAGACATTGGCCCGGAAGGACACCCTCTCCCATCGGGAGAGGGTCGCCGCGGAGCGCTCATCGGCAAGCGCTGAATCATCGGGTGGCAGTCAGCGTAGCGGCGGGGTAAGGGGTCGCGGCTTTCAGCGGCGCTCTTCCGCGATGTTGCGATCAAAGGCGTGTGCCCTTCAGACTCCGGCCGCAGCGCGTGCGCTCGAGAACTCCCCTCACCCCGGCACTTCCGCGCTGATTGCAGCGAAGTGGATTCACGGGTGTCAGGATTGCGCGCTTCAGTGCCGACCCTCTCCCGCGGGGGAGGTGTTTTACCGGTTCATGCCCTGTACTGCAGGCCGATACAACAAAACAACAAAGCAACCAGCGACCAGCGAATAAGCGACTAAGCGACTGAGCGAACAAGCGAATACGCGAATGCCCCTCTCCCGCCGCGAGCTTCTCACCGCCTTCCTCGGCGCTCCGTTTGCGGCGATAGCTTGCCGTCGCACCCCTCGGGTCGAGCTTCCTCCCGGAGAGATTGCCGGCGCCTCGGACAGCGTCGGGCACCGGCTGCGCGCTGCCCATCGGGACCTGCCGGCGGCGGATGCCTGGACCTCGCGGGACGTCGTCATCGTCGGCGCAGGCATCGCCGGCCTGGCCGCCGCCTGGCGTTTCGCGCGGGCGGGCTTCGACGACTTCACCATTCTCGAGCTCGAGCCGGTGGCCGGCGGCACGGCACGTTCCGGTGTCTCGCCCGTCAGTGCCTATCCGTGGGGGGCGCACTACGTTCCCGCGCCGCTCGCTGAAGACCGGCTGCTCACCCGTCTTCTGACGGAGATGGGTGTCGTAGAGCGAACCGGCGACGACGGCCTGCCCGTCATCGGCGAGCAATTCCTCGTGCGCGATCCCGACGAGCGGGTCTTCTACCGCGGCCGCTGGTATGAGGGCCTCTACCTGCAAGCCGGCGCGGGCGCGGACGACCTGGGGGAGCTGAGAGCCTTTAACGACGAAGTAAACCGCTGGGCGGGGTGGCGGGACGGGAAGGGGAGGCGCGCCTTCGCCATCCCCGTCGCCGCGGCCAGCGATGACGCCGAGGTGCTGGCGCTCGACCGCATGACGATGGGGGAGTGGGTGGCCCGGCATGGCTGGCGCTCCCCGCGGCTGCACTGGCTCATCGACTACGCCTGCCGCGACGACTACGGGGCCCACATGGACGACGTCAGCGCCTGGGCCGGCCTCTTCTACTTCGCCTCGCGCGTCGCTGGGCCCGGTAAGCCGAGCCAGCCCCTCATCACCTGGCCCGAGGGCAACGGGCGCATCGTCAACCACCTGGCCGGCTTCGCGCGCGGGCGGATCGAAACGGGGTGGCTGGTGACGGGGATCGTGCCGGGTTTGGACGAGGGTGGAGAAGGCGAGCGGCCCACGGCGAGCGGCGAGCGGGATGCATCGTCGTCCGCTCCCGCTCCCGCTCGCGTCTCCGTCATCGCCCTCTCTCGTGACGGCCGCACGCTTCGCGGCATCCGTGCGAAGAGCGTCCTCTTCGCGGCGCCGCAGTTCCTGGCGTCCGCCGTCATCCGCGACTACCGCGACGTCCGCGAATTCACGTACGGCTCGTGGCTCGTGGCCAACATCACCCTGCGCGACCGCCCGCGGCAGGGAGAGAGCTTCCCCCTGGCCTGGGACAACGTCCTCTACGAAAGCCCGGGCCTCGGCTATGTCGTGGCCACGCACCAGACCGGGAGCGACTACGGGCCCACGGTTCTGACCTACTACAACGCCCTCTGCGACACCGACCCGCGCGTGTCGCGGCAACGGCTGCTCTCCGCCGGCCGCGACGAGTGGGCCGAAGTCGTGCTCGCGGACCTCGGCCGCGCGCACCCGGACCTCCGCTCGCTGGCCACGCACCTCGACGTCATGCGCTGGGGCCACGCCATGGTGCGCCCGCGCCCGGGTCTCCTGACCAGCGGTGCACTCCAACGCGCCCGCCAGCCGCTCCGCGGCATCCACTTCGCCCAGTCCGACCTCAGCGGCGTCGCCCTCGTCGAAGAATCGCTCCACCACGGCGTCCGCGCCGCCGAGGAGATTCTCGGGGAGAGGGGTGGCGGGACGGTGCTGTGAAGCTCCGCGACCAGCGAAATAAGCGAATAAGCGACTGAGCGACTAAGCGAATAAGCGATTTCCCAAATGCGATCCCGGTCACTGTCCGTTCGGCCCGGATGGTGCGATCATGTCTGCAACCACCAGACAGGCAGGAGCGGCGCGAGGGGCAATCCCGCACTTCGCGCGCCGTTCCGAGTTCACGACCGGCAGGAGCCGGCCGTCCGATCAACAACATCCCGGAGGAAAACCAACAGGAGGGAGTGCGTATGGTCAATGTTCTCGGTTCGATGTTTCAGGATGCTCCGAATCCAGGGATCCCGCCCGCTCTCGCCGCCTTGAGCGGCATCTTCATGATTGTCTCGCTCGTCGTTGCCGTGATCCTCATCGCCTCGCTATGGAAGCTGTTCGAGAAGGCGGGCGAGCCGGGATGGGCGGCCATCGTGCCCATCTACAACTTGATCGTCATTCTCAAGATCGCCGGCAAGCCCATCTGGTGGATCATCCTCTTGTGCATCCCCCTGGTGAACATCATCGTGGGCATCCTCGTACTCATCGCCTTCGCCGCGCGGTTCGGCAAGGGTGTCGGCTATGCCCTGGGCATGCTCATCCTGCCGTTCATCTTTTACCCGCTGCTGGCCTTCGGCGACTCGCGTCTGAGCGCCGCGGCCGCCTGATTGCGATACGACGAACAGCGAAGGCACGGCCGGCGCGCGTTGCGCCGGCCGTTTCCCGCCTTCCGGATCCTTCCGCCACGAAGTGCTAAACTCCGCCCCTCCAGAATCCACGTCCGGGAGTCCTCACATGCGTACCTCTTTGCTGCTGCTGTTCGCCGCAGCCATGCTGGCGCCGTCCGCTTCGGCGGCGACCTTCGGAGAGCTGGTCGAGCGCTACAACAACCTCTCCACCGGTGAAGCCTCGACCGTCTCCAACGGAACATTCGCCATCGGCCACCTGAAGCTGGCCTTCACCGAGGGCAAGGCCGCTCCCGTGATGGCCGGCCACGACGTGGTGGGGCTCTTCTTCCAGGGTACCGGCACCCTGCAGTACGACGCCGCGCCGGCGGAAGCATCGCTCTCCGCGGTCAACACGCGGAAGGAATCGCACCTGAAGAGCGAGGGCGCGGCGCTCTCGGGGCCCGTCAATGAGGTCCTGCTGCTCTCCGGCGGCGTGCCGGTGCTGCAGATGACCGGCGCCGCCGCCGGCTCGCTGAGCGGTCCGTTCGCCGAGCACCAGTCGGAGTTCCACCGGGATGCCGACACGCCCGCCTCGCACGGACTCATCCTCCAGAACCTCGGCGCGCCGGGAGCCCAGTACCTTCGCGCGGAGATCCGCAGCGGCCACGACGATCTCGTCTACGTCTTCGACACTGCCGACACGAAGAACGAGCTCTTCTACCTCCTGCGGCAGGCCTCGATGAACGACGCGTCGGGCCGGAAGCCGTTCTACCCGGTCATCCTGTCGGAGCAGCCCATCGGCCGTCCCGTCACCGCCTACGCTCCGCCGCCCTTCGTGCTGACGAGCGTCGACTACACCCTCACCGCCGACGGCGACAACGCCAAGCTCGCCGTGGCCGAGACCATCCAGCGCCAGAGCGCCGACCAGAAGGCCGCGCGCTTCTCGCAGCTCGATTCGCTCTTCGTCCGCGAAGGCGTGGCCTGGCGGCACTTCCACGTCCTCAGCGCCTCCGACGCCACCGGGCGGTCGCTGCCGTTCCATCACGAAAACGGTGACCTCCTCGTCTCGCTCGACGGCATCAGCGGCGAGACCGTGAAGCTGGCCTTCACCATCGAAGGCGACTTCCTCATCCGGGAGAACGGCCACAACGCCTGGCAGCCCGG
>CAZYTO010000211.1:0-10185 GCA_964650405.1 uncultured Thermoanaerobaculia bacterium
TCCTTCCAGCCTTTCAGCCTTGCGCCGAGACCGATGCTTCTGACTTTAGGTGCAAGGCCGCCTCATGCCTCATGCCACTCCGGAAGGACGCGGGGGCGAAAGATCTACTGCTTCGCCGCCGTCGCCGCGAACTGCCACGCCACGCCGAGGAGGAACTGCTTGTCGTACTGCAGCCCGAGCTTCGTGCCGCTGGTGTAGCTGATGACCGGTTTGAAGCCGGAGCCGTTGTCGAAGACGATCGACGTCTCCAGGAGCTTCTTCCACTGATTGTCCGACCCCGTGGTGGGGCGGCTGGCGTCGAAGCTGAAGTTCCACTGGAGCTGCGTCTTCGTCCCGTTGATGGTGTACGTGCCGAAGGGCATCTGGGAGTGGATGTTCACGTCGATGAGATTCGTCTCGATGCCGGCGGGCGTGGTCTGGGCCGTCGACGACTTATCCCTCGACTGGTAGTACGTGAAGCGGATGGCCGGCGCGTAGCCGATCGTGTTCTGGTTTGTCTTCCTCTGGATGAAGTTCGACAGGCGGTAGGCGTAGGGGATCTGGATCTCGCCGCCGGCGCCGTAGAGGGTGTAGTCGACGTTCTGTACCTGGCCGTTCTGCTGGAACCGGCCGTACTGCTCGCGGACGTCGCCGTAGAGCTCCACCATCGGCTGCACGCTGTTGAACGGGCCGATCTGGTAGTTCTGGTTGGGGTTGTTCAGATCGATCTTCGCGAAATTCGTGTAGACGAGCTGGAAGGCGGGGCGGAAAGCAATGGAGGTCTGGTTGAGGGCGTTGTCCTGGCTGCTCCACGTCCCCTCGGGAGCGAGGTAGAAGACGAACCAGCCGCTGGCCGGCTTCGTGGTGAGCTGCCAGTTCGGCGACCAGTAGGCGGAGCCGGTCAGCTTGGCGCCGAGGCCGCCGGTCTGCTGCGGACCGATGCTGAACTGGATGGGAAACGATGACGGCGTGCTGAACGCGTTGGTCGGCGACAACTGCACCTGGGAGCTCTGCCCGGCCAGGGGGACGGTGACCGTGAGGAACAGGAGCGCGATGGCCGTCTTACGCATTCTTCCCACCCTGAGTCGGTTTTCCGGCCGTGTTGGTGCTCGTGCCGGTGGTGCTGGTGGGATTGGGCTTGGAATTGGGCTTGGGATTGGGGTTGGTGTCGGCCTCGACCAGGTGGGACTCGACGACCGCTTCGAGCTGCCCGGCCGTGGTGATGCCGCTGAACTCCGACGCCGTGGCGTCCGTCCAGCGGTACGGCGAGCTCTCCAGCGACTGGGCCACCGGTCCGTTGAAGAGGTTCTGGTAGAAGATCAGCCGGTCGGGTGTGAAGAACCCGGAGATGTCGGTCTGAGCGTTGATCGTGTTGCTGTGGAACACCATCTTGACGACGCGCCAGGCGATGTCGGATTTCGACGGAATCGGCTCGGTAGTCGTGTCGGCCATATTCAGAATCCTCTCTCTCCTGTCATTCTGACGCGCTCGCCCTCGGGAGCGTGAGAACTATGTAGGCTCGGTGGCGCAGTGATTGCTTATTCTCGGGTTGGATGACTCCAAATAACCGCTTCTCCGCGCTCGCCCTCGGAGCACTTCTCCTGCTCGCTCCCACCCTTTCCGCTTCGATTGCCCAGCTCGCCACGTTCGACGAAAAGGTCGAGAACGCCGCCACCATTCTGCTCGGTACCTGCTCGCGCACCGAATCGCACTGGGACTCCGCGCACAGCTCCATCCTCACCTACTCGACGTTCCGGGTCGACCGGGTCATGAAGGGCTCGCCCGTGCTCGGCGAGGTCACCATCGTCACCCCCGGCGGCTCGGTCGACGGACTGCATCAGGAGACGATCGGCATCCCCACCTTCCGCCCCGGCGACGAGCGGGTGCTCTTCGTCCGGATCACGAAAGCCGGACCGACGGTGCTCTACTTCGACCAGGGCACCTACGACGTGCACACGGAGCGGGGGCAGAAGATCATCACGCCGGCGGCCTCGAAGCTCATCAAGGTCGATACGAGCGGCGTGGCTGTGACCGACAGCGAGCAGGCCCGGCCGCTGGAGACCTTCGAGCGGGACGTGAAGGATTCCATGCGCGCCATCGCCGAGCGCCATCAGAAGATGGACGCCCTGACCTCGCGCCGGCGGCAGGACGAGGCGTCGATCTGGAACATCGTCCGGCGCAACTCCCTGCTGGTCGGCCTAGCCCTGGCCGGCCTGGCCTTCGCCACCTGGCACCTGATGCGGCGATAGCCTGATTCACGCCAGCGCTTTCGCCACCTCGGCGAGCCAGCGCTTCCGGCCGCGCAGCTCCTCCCGCGTACCGAGGAGGACGAGGTACTCGAAAGGCTCCGCATCGCGATCGAGCGAGGCGATCCGCTCCTCGAGCCTCACCATTGCTGCCTCGACGTTCTCCCGCGCCTCGGCGACGAACTTCCGCCGCCTGGCCGGCGTCAACGCGCCGAGGAAGCTGAGCCGCGTGCGGACCGGATCGAAGGTCGGCTGGCCTGTCCACTGCTCCAGCGGCGGCCCGATCCACTCCTGCAGGGCCGTGACGCCCTTCGGCGTGATCGAGAAGGCCCGCTTCCCCTTCGTCCCCCACTCCTCCTCGGCCGCGCGGATGAGGCCACCTTCCTCCAGCCGGCGCAGGAGCGGATAGATCGCGCCCGTGCTGGCCGTCCAGTACGACGACGACGAGGCCAGGAACTCCTGCCGGACTGCGTAAGCCGTGCACGGCCCCCGCAGCCAGACGACGCCCAGAACTGTGCTTTCGAGCTCGGTCATGTTTCGCTGGTCGCTGGTCGCTGGTCGCTGATCGGTGGTCGGTGGTCGCGTTCGCTGGGACTGTCCGGTACCTGTCCACCAAGGAGCCAGCCCCCCGGCGATCAGCGATCAGCGACCAGCGAAACCGAAACCAATTATAGTGCGTTTCGTACTATCTGACCGCTATGAGACGAATCGCACTATTTGCCGCCGCCCTCTCCGTCGCCATCCTGTCCGCTCCATGCACTCGGGCCGCCGAGCCCGTCACCCGCGAGGAGGCCCTGGCGCGCTGGCTGAAGGCGACCGGGGGCCGTGCACGCGTCGCGGCCGTGAAGACCGTCAGCCGGGAAGCGAAGGAGACCAGCGGCGGCGAAGAGGGAACGCTGAAGACGTGGAGTACGTCGGCGGGCCGCTTCCGCGACGACGACTCCATCGCCGGGTTCGACTCGACCGAGCTCTTCGACGGCCTTGACGGCTGGACCGTCCCGGTGGACGCGCCGCCACACAAGGTGGGCCCGGCCGACCGCGAGAACCGCATCACCGAGAGCTATTTCGCCGCGTTCGCGCAATGGTTCCCGGAGCGCCGCGGCGGCGTCATCACGCTGGAATCGGCTTCCGAGGAAGAGGTGGTCCTGGCCATCCGTCCGGACGGTGGCCGCGAGGCGCGGGTCACGCTCGACCGCCGGACGTGGCTGCCCCTGCGCATGCAGCAGCGCTCCGCCGAGCGCATCGAGACGGCGAAGTTCGTCTCGTGGGAAAGCGCCGGCGGCGTCCAGTTCCCCAAGGAGATTCTCGACCAGCTCGGCAATCCGAAGTACGACACCCGCCTCGTCTACACGAAGACGGTGGTCAACGCCGCCCTCGCCCCCTCTCTCCTGGCGGTCCCGAAACGCGCGGCGACGGTCGAGTACCGGAGCGCGAGCCACGAGACGATCGTGCCCATCGAGCTGACCCAGAACCACATCTACTTCCCCGTCTCGGTCAACGGCCATCCGCCGCTGTGGTTCATCTTCGACACGGGCGCCGACTTCACGGCCGTGGAGGTGACGCGCGCGAAAGAGCTGGCCCTGGCCGCAAAGGGTGCATTCGAGGCTCGCGGCTCGGGCGAGGCGTCCGTGGACGTCGGCGTGATCTCCAACCCACACATCGCCTTCGGCGACGTCGAGATCCCCCTGCACTCCGCGGCCACCCTCCCCCTTGCCGCCCTGTCCCAGCGCGAAGGGCGCTCCATCGACGGCATCGCCGGCTACAACGTCATCAGCCGGTTCA
Source organism: uncultured Thermoanaerobaculia bacterium (assembly GCA_964650405.1). GTDB lineage: Bacteria > Acidobacteriota > Thermoanaerobaculia > Gp7-AA8 > Gp7-AA8 > CAZYTO01. Next base: position 4,008 of record CAZYTO010000211.1, read on the forward strand.
TCGTCGAGATCGACTACGCCGGTCACCGTCTCCGCTTCTTCGACCCCTCCATCTGGAAGGCGCCGCACGACGCCGTCGAGCTGCCTTTTGTCTTCCACGGCAACACTCCCATCGCGCGCATCCCCATCACTGCCCGCGACGGCCGCACGGTCCCGGCCCGCCTGGAGATCGATACCGGCTCGCGCAGCGGCGTCGACCTGTCGCGGCGCTTCCTGGAAGAGAACCACATCAGCGCGCCGCCTTCCGCCGTGAACGGTCCGCTCGGCGCAGGGGTCGGCGGCGCCACCCAGCAGCTCGTCGGGCGGCTCGCCGCCATCGACCTGGCCGGCGTGCCCCTCTCCGATCCCGTCACCAGCTTCTCCACCGCCACGTCCGGCGCCGAGACCTCGCCCGACCTCGACGGCATCCTCGGCGGCGAAGTGCTGCGCCGCTTCACCGTCACCATCGACTACCCGCACCAGCGCCTGCTCCTGCGCAAGAACGAACACTTCGACGAGCCGTTCGAATACGACATGAGCGGCCTCCTGCTCACCGGCATCGGCCACGTAACGGTGAAGAACGTGCTGGCCGGATCGCCAGCGGCGGATGCCGCCCTCGCCGTGAACGATGAACTGCTGGCCATCGACGGCAACCAGGTCAATGGGATGACGCTCGAGGAGGTGCGGGCGCTGCTTCGGATCGACGGGAAAATCTACACGCTGAAGATTAAGCGCGGGAACGAAGAGAGAGACGTGAGGCTGACGACGCGGCGGCTCGTGTAACGCGCCCACCGGGAGTAAGATTTGCCTTGTTGATTGACGACGAACTTAGACACCTTCTGGAGCTCAATGCCGAGGAGATGCGCCGCAACTTCGAAGAGGTGCGGCAGCGCCTTGATGGCATGGATCGCCGCTTCGACAGCATGGATCAGCGCTTCGAGGGTATGGATCGCCGCTTCGACAGCATGGATCAGCGCTTCGAGGGCGTGGATCGCCGCTTCGACAGCGTGGACCGCCGCTTCGATGACATGCAGCGTTATTTCGAGATGACCACTGAGCATACAGAACGGCGGTTCGACGCCCTGGCCGAAGCTCTCGCCCTCGTCGACGAGAAGCTGGATCGGAATATCGCCGAGGTTCGTGCGGAAATGAAAGAAGGCTTCGCCGATACGCACGCCCTGATCAGGTTCTCGTATGGAGAGCTCGATCGGCGCGTGCGCACGCTGGAGCAAAGCCACCAAACCGGCGAATGAGCACCGCCACGCTGTGGGACCGGGAGCACTCGACCCGTGACGTAGCTACAGGTTTGGCCCTCACGCCGCCGTGGCCGCTCTCTCTTCCGGGCAGTAGTGATCCCGGCGCGCGTCGAGGTCGCGCATGACGTTTTTCTTGAACTGATCCGCGCCGCCGGCCATCTGTTCGCCGATGTAACTGGCGATGTCCACGATCTCCAGGCGCATGCGGACGGTCTTGAAGATGCGCGGGACGCGGCCCGGGACCTGCACGTGATGGAGGCCGCCGCTGTACGCCAGCAGCATGCGGCCCTCTTTCACCGCCAGGAGGATGTCGGCGATTCCGCCGCGCACTGTCATCTTGTTGCCGTTCAGGTCGAGGCCGGTCTCGCGCTTCATCCGCCCCTCGGGGGCAATGATGACCATCGACTTCGGATCGATCTTGTTCAGCACGGCGAACCACGTGGCGTCCCGCTCGCGGGTGATGGCGATGACGTGATGCGCGACGAACTTGAAGATGAGTCCCACCAGCGGGCGCCCGGTCGTCTTGTCCGCCGCCGGCACCACTCCGTGGGCGGCGATGCGCCAGATGAAGGGATTCGGCACGCCGCCTAGAAAGATCGGCTCGAAGAGGGAGGTATGGTTGAGAAACGCCACCAGCCGGTGACCGTGCCACGGCTCCGGCGGCACGTCCCCCACCCAGGCGAAATCGAATGAATAGAAGATCTTGCTGAGGTACTTCAGCGTGATCAGCAGAGAAAAAACGACCAGGCTTCGAAGGAATCCCACGTGCGTGAGAGCGTACGCAGGCGGCGAGCCGCCGTCAATCAGGTGATGACCGACAGGAACTCCACGGCGAACCGCGGGCCCTTCGCCTCGTCTTCATGCTTGAAGAAGACGTAGGCATCGGACCACGGCTGCTTCGTGACGCGGGTGGCCCACTCGGCGAGCTCCCCCGGGCCGTACTCCGTGCGCCGGAGCCGGAGGTAGCCCCACGAAGCCGTGGGGACGACCAGCGCGTCACGGTCCGTCACCTCGTCGGTGTCGGCCAGGCAGAGGGCGATGTCGCGGTCGCGGAGGATGCCGTAGATCTCCTCGTCGCACCAACTGGCATGGCGGAACTCGAAGGCCACCCGCCCCTCCGGGAGCCACTCGATGAAGTCGCGGAGCTTCGCAGCGTCCTTGCGGGAGAAGGGCGGCAACTGGAAGAGCACCGGACCGTTCTTGTCGCCGAGGGCCTTGGCCACGTCGAAGAGGTGCCGGACGTCGTCCTCGGCGCCGGCCAGCTTCTTCTGATGGGTGATGCGCTGCGGCGCCTTCAGCACGAAGCGGAAGCCCTCCGGCACCTGGGTCGCCCAGTTGGCGACCGTCTTCTCCTCCGGCATCCGGTAGAACGTGTTGTTGATCTCCACCGTGTCGAATCGCTCGGCGTAGTACGGCAGCATCTTCGCCGCGGGCAGGTCATCGGGATAGAAGATGCCCTTCCACTCTTTGTAGCTGTAGCCGCTGGTGCCGACACGGAGCTTCATGGGGGAAGCATAAACGCGGGCGACGGTTAGCGGGTAAGTGCCGGGTATCGGGTATCAGGTGTCGGGTATCGGGTAGTGCAAAGCCACCGGCATATTCGGGATCTCGGGACCCGGAACCCGTTACCCGTGACCCGTCTCCTACCGCGAGGTCGACGTATCCGGCGGGGACGCCGACTCCCTCCCGCGGCGGCAGTGGTCGAGGACGGACTGATAGATCCCGGTGCAGCCCTGATTGCCGCGCATCCCCTTGCCGGCGCACTGCTCATTCGCCCACATCGCGCCCTGCAGCACGCCCGTGGGAACGCTGCTGCAGAAGTCGGCCGGCTCGTCCGCGTCATTCAGACACTCGTCGACGAAGAGGCGGGATTCGATCATGGCGAAGAAGTCCTTCGACTCGCGGACGCGGCGAAGGCCCTCCTCGACACAGTCGTTCGAATGCTTGCCCTCGGCGAACTTGCGCGCCTCTTCCCGGGTCACCTTGGCGTGCTCCACGAACTCCGGCGCACGGTTCTTGATCCAGCGGAAGAAGAGGACTCCGACGAGGACGAGCGCCAGGAAGGACGCCGCCATGACGACGAGGAGGATGCGCAGCCAGGTAGGCATGAGCGGATTATACGGACGGTCAGCTCCGGAACTTCGCCATGGCCTCGGCGGCCTGGGCCGCGAAGGCGAGGGCGATGCGCTCGTGATCCGGCTGGTAGAAGTCCGGCTCCTTCTTGTCGAGTGCGATCATCCCGAAAAGGTGCTCGCCGAACATGAGCGGTACGCCGAGCCAGGAACGGATCCCGGCGCCGACGTGCAGGCCGCGGCGGAAGGCGCGGTAGTTCTCGGTGTCGGAGACGATGAGCGGACGGCGGCGGTAGATGACCTCGCCGTTGGGCGTGTCGCTGTTGTGGATGTCGAAGCTCTCGCCGAGGATCGGCTCCATGTCGGCGAAACCAACGCCGCCCACGATCACCAGACGTCCACCGCGCAGCTCCTGCACGGACGCGCTGTCGAAGGGCACCTGGACACGGAGCGCACGCAGGATGCCCTCCACCTCGGCACCAAGGCGAGCCAGGTCGTCCGTACGTTCGTCGAGCGTATCGTTGTCCAAGGGTCGGGCGATTCTAACCCTGATGTTTCGCGCAGTAGTATGTAGTTCTGCCAAAAACTACACTACGGCGGATCGTTCCCTCGCAGAGCGTGCAGCGCTCCCCCTCCTCCCGGTGCGGGATGAGAAAGCGCGACGGGTAGTCCGCCCCGCGGGCTTTCCGGTCGATACTGCCCTTCAGGATGCGCCGCATGGCCCCGTAGACGGCCTTGACCTCGGCATCCGACAAGCGGTCAGCCGCGCGCCGCGGGTGGATGGAGGTCTGGTACAGAATCTCGTCGGCGTAGAGATTCCCGATCCCAGCCAGGATGTCCTGCGACATCAGCAGTGCTTTCGCAGCGCCCCGCCGTCCCGCGACGAGGCGCCGGAATCCGGCCAGGCTCAGGGCCAACGGATCAGGTCCCAGCTCGTGTCCGGCGATGTAGGTCTCCGGATCGGGCGTGAGATCGGCCACCCCGAAGAGGCGCATGTCCTCGAACGCGAGGTGCCAGCCGTTGTCGAAATCGAAAAGGATGCGGGCAAACCGCGGCGGCGTATCGGAGTAATAGGCCAGATCGCCGGTCATCCCGAAGTGGAGGTGCAGCCACGTCCGCCCGGCGTCTGCAAACAGATGCTTCCCGTGCCGGACGACGCGCACGAAGGCCGCCCCCGTCAGGGCCCGGACGAATGCGCCCTTCCGGACGCCGCCGAGGATCCGCTCGTCCAGCACGCGCACCCGAGCGATCTTCTGCTCCAGCGCATGCTGCGCGAAGTACCGGCAGAAGAGCTCGACCTCGGGAAGTTCGGGCATTTCGTTGTTCGTTGGTCGTGGGTCTCGGGGGTCGGGTATCGGGTATCAGGTATCGGCGATCACGGCCTCGATACCCGATCCCTGATACCCTCACGGCCGGCAACGCCTTATGCGGCCGCCTTCCGTGCCGCGATCCACTCGTCGATGCGCTGCTCCAGCACGTTCATGGGCAGGGCGCCGGCGCCGAGGACTTCGTCGTGGAAGGCGCGGATGTCGAACTTGTTGCCGAGCTCGCGCTTCGCCTTCTCGCGCAGCTCGATGATCTTGAGCTGGCCGATCTTGTAGCCGAGGGCCTGGCCGGGCCAGACGATGTAGCGGTCGGTCTCGTTCTGTACGTCGAATTCGTCGATGGCGGAGTGGTCGTGGAAGAACTGCACCACCTGCTCGCGGGTCCACTTCTTCGAGTGCAGACCGGTATCGACGACCAGGCGGATGGCGCGCAGCATTTCGTCCTGCAGCCGGCCGTAGTCGTTGTAGGGATTCTCGTAAAAGCCGACTTCCTTGCCCAGGCGCTCCGAGTACAGCGCCCACCCTTCGACGTACGCCGTGTAGCCGCCGAACTTGCGGAAGCTGGGGAGGGTCGGCAGTTCCTGGGCGATGGAGAGCTGCATGTGATGGCCAGGCACGCCCTCGTGGTAGGAGGTCGATTCGAAGGAGATGTTCTTGTGCGCGGCCGGGTCGGTCGTGTTCACGTTCACGCGGCCGGGCCGCGAGCCGTCGGGCGCGCCCGTGTCGTAGTCGGCCCCGGCGGCGTTCTTGGCCCGGAAGTCCTCCATCGGCACGACGATCAGCTTCGCCTTCGGCAGCCGGCCGAAGAGCTCCGGCAGCTTGGCGTACATCTGTTCTTCGTTCTTCTTGTAGGCGTTGATGATGTCGTCGGTGGTCTTGGGGCGGAGGTCGGGGTTCTTCTCGACGAAGGCGTTGAAGGACTTGAGATCGTTGTAGCCCTGCTTCTTGGCGATCTCCAGCATGTCCCCCTCGATCCGCGCCACTTCGCGCAGACCGATTTGGTGGATCTCGTCAGGGGTGAGATTCGTGGTCGTGCTGCGCCGGGCCAGCGTGGCATAGCGCCGCGCGCCTTCGGGCAGCGACCACACGCCGAACTGCGTCCGGCCCTTCGGGGCGTACTCCTTCTTCACGAAGTCGCCCAGCTTGCGGTACGACGGGAGGATGGCCGTCTTGATGGCGTCGAGGTATTCGGCACGGATCCGGGCCCGCTCGCTCTCCGGCACGGCCTCGGGGAACTTCTCCGTGGGTGCGTACCACGGCGACTTCTCCGCCGCGCCGTTGGCCAGGTCGTCGATCTGCGTGCCGACTTTCTCCAGCAGGAACTTCGGCGGCATGAGGTGGTCCTTCATGCCGGCCCGCATGTTGGCGATCGTGTCGTCGATCTGCTTGGGGAATGCGCGCATGCGCGTGGCAAAGTCGTCGTAGTCCTTCACCGTGGTGAAGCTGAGAAAGCTGGGGAACTGGGCGGCCTCGAGGTGAATCCCGCCCATCGGGTTGGGGGGCATCTCGTAGCCCTTCATCCAGGAATTCTCACCAGCGTGGCGGGG
>CAZYTO010000212.1:0-10158 GCA_964650405.1 uncultured Thermoanaerobaculia bacterium
CAGAATCACTCCGCGGGCATGGGCGAGCTGGATGAGGCTCTTGACGTTCTGCCCCGCGAACGGCGCCTCGACGGCAACGGCTTCCGGTGCCGTCCGGCCGATCAGCGCCACGAGCTGGTCGTGGATCCGACAGAGGCGATCGGGCAGTTCCGCGCCCCGCGTGGTGGTGATCGTCCCCTGCTCGACCAGCGCCATCCGTCCCCGCTCGTAGTCGATCACACCGAAACCTGTGGTGACCGAACCGGGATCCACACCGAGGATGCGCACGGAAGGGATTCTAGCGTGCCCCTGCCATCTGCGTGTGACGACTTGGAAGCAGCATGACGAGTGCCGAGTGCCGAGTGCGGAGTGCCCAGGCCGCGCGCGCCGGATCAGGGCTCGGCACCCGGCACTCCGCACTCGGCACTCTCAGCGTCCTTCCAGAACCGCGCTTCGTAGATCGGGCGCCCTTCGGCCCGGTACTTCGCCTCGTAGTTCGTGCGGGGCGGGTCGTCGGGGCCGGGGATGCGCAGCTCGGTGCGGAAGTAGCCCGGGAGAAGGGGCGACGCCGCTTCGAAGTACTCCTGATGGTCGGTCACGTAGATCCCGCTCCCGCCATCGACCAGCACCCGCCGGATCTCGTGGAGGACATCCGGGCGGATGATCCGGCGCTTCTGTTCCTTCTTTCGCGGCCACGGGTCGGGGAAGTAGATGTGTACCTCACGCAGCGAAGCGTCGGGAATCATGTCGCGCAGCACGAGAAACGCGTCGTGGTTGATGAGGCGGACGTTCTTCAGCGTCCGCTTCCGGATCCGTTCCCGGATGACGCGGTGGTAGTGCAGGGACTTCTCGATGCCGATGAAGTTCGTCTCCGGCTGCTCGGCGGCCGAGGAGATGAGGAAGCGCCCCTTGCCCGAGCCGATCTCCAGGACCACGGGACGGTCGTTACCGAAGGTTTGCCGGAGATCGAGGCGAACGAATCCGGTGTCGCGCGGATTGATGGCGATGTCGTCGGTCGGGTCGAGCACGGCGCGGAGTCTAGCGCAGCGTGCATCCCGCTCCGGGCGGAGCCTGGTGCTGGATCAGGATCCGGCCGTATGGGGCTTTGCACCTACGTCCGATCGACGATGAAGATGAAGGCTGGAAGGCTGAAAGGCTGGAAGGGAGCCCGTGCTGCCGCTGGCCCTTTCAGCCTTTCGACATTCCAGCCTTCCGCACAACACACCTTCCCGACGTCAGGTGCAAGGCGGCCATATGGCTCACCGGCGGGCCACAAAAATTCTGAATGTGTGTCCATCTAATAGAGATGATGGAGAGGCTTCACCGCCAGATGCGTGTCCGCTCGACAGCCGTGCGGATGCGCTCGAGCATTTTCGGATCGCGCCTCAGGCGCGCCCGCACCCAGCGAGCGAAACGGATGTCGCTCTCGCGGTCGGGGGTCCGCTCCTTCTCGAGGCGTGCGATCCAGAGGTCGGCATCTCCGTCGAAGACAGAGACGAGCAGGTGATAACGGAGCAGGTCCGCGATGGGAGAACTGCGGCCGGCCGGCATGCGGTGAACGTTGTCCAGTTGTGAGGTGTTCATGAGAGCGACTCAGGCGGTTGCAGGGTTAGAGAGACAGTCATCCGGGTCCGTTTTGTTACAGCACGATATTGTTCTGTATACGGTGTTGCAGTTTCAGGCCATCACTCCCTCCCTTTTCGTGGTACTGTCTGAGAAAATCCGAAAATCAGGTGCGCATCGATGTCAGCGCTGAGCAGCAGCGATACCGCGGCCATGACCGACGAGTCTCAATTCGAGGCCCTGTACACGGCGCAGTACGACTTCCTGTGCAACGTCGCCGTGCGGAAGTTCCGGGTCCCCGACACCGAGGCCGGCACCCTGGTTCACGAGGTCTTTCTCACCTATCTCAAGCGCTGTGAAGTAATTCACGACGTCAAACACTGGCTCCTCGGCGCGATCTGTCATGCCAGCCGCTACTATTGGCGCTCCCACGGGAGGGATGTCGCCGTCGAGGAGGCGGAATTCGACCGGGTCGACCCGGCCTCGCAGAACATCCTCGACAGCCTTCCGGACCAGCTCGCCGCCCGGGAGGTCCTGGCCTGCCTCGCCCCCCGCTGCCAGGAAGTGCTGCGGTTGCGGTATTTCGACGGTTGCAGCATCCAGGAGATCGCCGAGCGGTACGGCCTGAAGGTGAAATACACCCAGAAATTGGTAACCAAGTGCCTCCGCCGCGCCGAACGGTTGTACAACGCCAAGGAAAAGAAGAAGGGAAAGCGATGAGCGACCCGAACGACAGAGTGAAGGCGTTCGACGCGCGGCATCAGCCTGATCCCGTCCGCTTGAGGGAAATTGCCGAGACGGCCCGCCGCCTGCAGCGGGAACGCCTCGGGACCCGCGAGCTCGTGGCGAACATTCTCGACACGACGCCCCGGCCCGAATGGCCGGGCCTCGCGGAGCGGCAGGAACTGAGGAACAGCGGAGCACTCGAGCAGTTGGCGGCGCGGGTCCGGGCTCGTTGCGAGCACGACCCTCAGGAGGCGCTGGCGACAGCGAGCCTGGCCACGGCCATCGCGGAAACCCTTCCGCCCGGCAGCTATCCGGCCGTGACGCTCGCGCAGTTGCGGGCGCAGGCCTGGAAGGACCGCGCCCACACCCTGCGGTACCTCGGACGATATGACCATGCACTCGAAGCCGTGGCCATGGCGGAGCAGGCTCTCGAGCCCTTCCCGGCCACGGCGTACGACCGGGCGGTGGTGGGGCTGGTCAAGGCCAGCATCCTCTCTCAAGTTGATCGTTTTGACGAATCGGACTCCCTGCTTTCCGAGTGCGCAAAAGTCTTCCGTGCACACGGTGACGCGAAGCAATACCTTTATTGCTCGATGGTACATGCGAGCCTCGTGTACCGGCTCGAGCGATTCGTTGATGCTGAGGCGGAATACACGAGCCTTCTCGCGGTCGCACTAGAAGCAGGCGATATCGAGTCTGTCGCGCGAATCCACAACAACCTTGCGTATTGCGCCATGCAACTCGGTCGGATCGACGAGGGCAAGCAACACGTCGGTCAGGCCAAGGAGATCTTCTACGATCTGGGCCGGGACATTGAGGCGATTCGAACTGATCGCGCCTTCGCTCGGCTTCTGATCAAGAACGGCGACATCACTCACGGGATCATCCTCCTTCGCAATGCACGCCAGGCCTTCCTGAGGCACGAGCTCGTGGAGGATGGTGGATTGTGTGGCCTCGCCATCGCCGAAGCTTTGGTCGAGCGTGGCGACTTCGCCGCTGCCTCGAATCTAGTCCACGAACTGATTATTGAGTTCTCCGTTGCCAAGCTCAACTCACGTGCGATCAATGCCATGCAGTTGCTCGAGCGCGGTATCGAAGCTCATCACTCCACAGCCGCAGCCGTTCGACATGTCAAGGACTACATCGAGAATCTGAAGTTCGACCCAGACCGCGAGTTTGTGGCGCTCAGCGCTTGAGGAACGCCGTCCCGTCTCCCGGCGGGACGACGTTCCTTGGTGACCCGATCTTTTACGGATGTGGGATCGACATGTCGTCGAACGCCACTTGCACAAAGTGACGTACCGCCTCGATCACCTTGACGATGCGGCTTCCGAGGCTCCGATCGCCGGTTCCCGGGTCCTGAGCGGGGCGGGCATAGGCACTGCCGGCGGTGAGGACCAGAGACACGACCACTGCTGCGAAACGATTGGGAACGCTAGACATAGACCCTCCTAGTGCCGGGCTCTTCGCGACCCGGCCTGCGTGTTTTGGAGGGCGCCCTTCACTTCCTAGCGTGACCCGAGTGATACTTTTGCTACCCCATGAAAAGATGAAGCATTAGTTACACGCGCAGATACACGTCGGGCATCGGAGGAGAAAAATCCAAGTTGGACCGTTCAAAAGGAGAGTTGCAGCGGGAGCGAATCTGACCCCGGGGGTGATGAATTGACCCGTCGTTTTCGGCAGAAAAGGGTCATTGGCTGAACCGGCCTGAGCTTCGTCCTGTAACGCCCCTGTGTCGTTTCAGTAACTTACAGGAGCCGGCCAGGCTGGCAGCCGCGTTGCTCTAGGACCAGCCCGTTCGTCGTCTGTCCGAAACCAGTTTCAGCAATCAAAAATCGAGGAGAGGGTCCAGTTGATGAAAAAGGTCCTTGTCGTTCTTGTTTCCCTGATCGTGGCAACGTCCGTCTTCGCCCAGGCCCATCACGGTGAGCTCAATTCCAGCAACAACCCCAACGGCTTCGCTGGTGGCCAGGCGTCCCGCACGAGCAATCTCACCTTCCACACCGGCGGCGTGGTCATCCGCAACGCCAACCTGGTCTGCATCTTCTGGGGCCCCTCGTTCGCAGCCGGCGGCGCGGACAACGGCTACGCCACCGAGATCCAGAACTTCCGCAACCAGTTCGGCACCACGGGCGAGTACAACACCATCACCCAGTACTACGGGAATGACGCGATCTCCGGCTACGGCAACATCGCCACCGGCAGCCTGATCAACCAGGCCGACATGTTCGACACGACCACTCCTCCGGCGAACGTCACCGACGCGACCGTCCAGTCGGAAGTGCGGAAGTACATCGCCGCCAACGGCGTCGACTACAACGCCATCTACGAAGTCTTCATCCCGAAGACCTCCTTCTCCTCCGACGGCAACCAGGGCTCCTGCGGAGCCACCGGCGGTGTGACGCTGGCCTACTGCGCATACCACAGCCACTACGTCGACGGGACGGGCAACAACGTGAAGTACTCCATCGAGCCGTGGCCGGGCTGCTCCGGCTGCCAGGTCGGCGGCTTCACCACCGCCCAGAACCAAGAGCACTTCACCTGCCACGAGACGCGCGAGGCAGTTACCGACGCCCTCGGCAATGCCTGGTTCGACCGCAGCGGCAACGAAGCCGACGACAAGTGCGCGTGGTCCCCGACGCCGTTCATCGGCACCGGCGGATACGGCTACCAGTACGAGTGGTCGAACGCCAACAGCGGCTGCATCAAGACCCGCTAGTCCAACTTTTTCGCTCTAACGCCGAAGGCCCCGGGAAACCGGGGCCTTTTTCTTTTAACTCTGAGCGTGGGTGGAGGCCGGGCGGGAGCGAAGAGTCAAAGCGTAGCAAATCCCCTCGTGATCGCAGATTCGGGATTGCCACGCTTTGACTCTTCGCTCCCGCCCGGCCTCCTCCCGCGCTCAGAGTCAATCCTGGTGCGGCGGAGGCGCCACGGGCGTAGACGGCTTCCAGGCCATCCAATTCTCGGTGATGTCGAAGTAGATTTCGTGCGTACTCCCGTCGGGAAGCTCGATCGTCGTGATCCGGTAGCGCCGCTCGGCCGGCCCCTCCCCTGCGTGCCCGATGGCCCGCTTCTGAATGCGGAAGCGCCCGTAACGGTCGAAAGTCCAGTTGTTCATCCAGTCGAGGCCGTCGTTCGGAGCGTCTTTGGGAACGGGAACGGCGGTCTCCGTCGAGTCGCCGAGGTGATCGGCGAGATCGGCGGCAGCCGTTTCCTTCGGGCGTGCGGCCGTGGCTGGGGCGGTGTTGGCGGCAGTCACGGCGGCGGGCGTCGCGGCCGCTGCCGGGCCTGACGGCGCCGGCTTGGGAGTGGGGGCAGGCGCGCTCGCGCAGGCCGCGAGCAGGAGTGATGGAACCACGAGCGTACGTCGCATGTGTCGCACTAACGGGGCGGCTGGGCGATCTCTTCCGACAGGCGGACGTAGGCGTCATAGCGGGCGGGATGGATCTCCCCCCCAGCGACGCGCGCCTTGACCTCGCAGCCCGGCTCGTGCAGGTGCGTGCAGTCGTTGAAGCGGCAGAGCTCCGCCGCCTCATCGAGCTCCGGGAAATAGTCGCGCAGCGTGTCGAGGTCGAGACTCCACAGCCCGAACTCGCGGATGCCGGGCGTATCGATGATGAACGTGCCGCCGCCGAGGTCGTGCAGGGTCGAGGACGTCGTCGTGTGACGCCCCGTGCCTCGCTTCGCCTGGAGGCCGCCCGTGTTGAGCTTCAGCCGCTCGTCGAGCGCGTTGAGGATCGACGACTTCCCCACCCCGCTGTGGCCGACGAGCGCGCCGGTCTTTCCTTCGAGCAGGGCACGCAGCGCGTCGAGGCCCTCGCCTGTCTTCGTCGAACAGCTGATGATCGGGACGTCGAGCTGCGCGAACGGCTCGAGCGGCGCCAGCTCCGCGGTCCGCTCCCCGGCCGCGACGAGGTCGATCTTGTTCACGCAAATGACCGGCCGGGCGCCGCCGCGGAAGATGGCGATGAGGAAGCGGTCGATCAGGCGCGGCCGCAGAGGCGGGGCCTTGAGCGAGACGACATTGACCACCACGTCGATGTTGGCGGCGATGAGGCGCTGCAGGTGCGGGTTGAGCGGATCGGGACGCGCCAGCACGGAATGGCGCGGCAGGACCGCCCGGATGCGCCAGTTGCCGCCGTCGGCGGCTTCGACGGCCACCGCGTCGCCGACCGCGAGGATGCTCTTCTGCCGGGTGGCGAGCTGCGGCGGAAGGAGGCAGTCTTTCTCCATCCCGTCGTGAAAGACGCGGCACCGGCCGCTGGCGACGTTCAGAACGATGCCGGGGTGATCGAAGCCACAGCCGGCGCCACCTGAGCCGGCAAAGAGCCCGTCATCCGGAGCGCCGGCCAACAGTTCCTCGAACGTCGCGCTCGAGGCCGATCGTCTCCGGAGGCGGGCGCGAACGGCCGGCTCGCCGGGCAAATCCTCCCACTCGCCGGCATCATCCCGCGGGCCGGGCTTTCGTCTGGCGCCGTGATGCGGCTTGCCTGCACCTCGCCGCAGTTTCATGAATGCCAATCGCGGCTACACACCCGTGCCTCACTCCACGCCTTCCCGGAACGACATCAGCGGATCGATGTCGACCGGGACGTCTTTCGCCGCCTGGAGCGCGCTCCGCAGCTCCGCCGGCATCTTGTCGTACTTCGCGAACCACGCCTCGGCGCGCGCGCGATCGCCCGTCGCCTCGATGGTGAGCAGCTCTTTCGCCAACGCCGCCAGCGCTTCCGGCATCTTCGCGTAATCGATCGCGTAACGCCCGTCGGAGTCGCGCCCGATGGCGCCGTGCTCGGAGAGGAAGTTGAACTCCATCATCTCCGCCCGGCCGTGGGCCTCGGCGGTGCCGAAGCGCACCGTGCGGAAGATGCCGGCCACGTACGACGCGTAGTACTCCTCCAGCCGTTCTTTCGGCAGGGCGCCATGGTCCACCAGCCACTTGAGGCCGAACATGCCGGTGACGTCCGCCTTCGCCTCCTCCAGGCCGGAGTAGGCCGGCCCGATGGCCTCGCGGATGTCGATGTGCTTGCCGCCCTTCCGCGCGAACGCCGGCCCGAGGCCGTGACAGATCTCGTGCATCATCACGGCTGCCAGGTAGCCTTCCCCCGAGGCCCGGGCCGCCTGCTCCGGCTTCATCACCAGCTTCGCCACCGGCAGGATGACGTAGCTGACGCGGGCGTCGGTGTAGTTCTTGAAGAAGATCTTCTTGGAGCCGACCTTCTCGTGGATGCGCGGATCGTTCGGCAGGTTGTCGGCCGCGGCCTGGTAGCCGTGCCGCAGGTCGCCGGCCCGGAACGGAGCGTCCATCACCTCCATGGGCGACGCCAGTCCCATCTTGGACGGGCGGTCCTCGGCGGGGAGCGGCAGGGCGTCCTGGATGTCGGGAACGTACTTCTGGAAGACGGCCAGCTTCTGCGACTCCGCTTCGTTGCGGATGAGCACCGAGGCGCCGTACGAGGTCTTCACGCCGAGGAGATTGTCGAGATACGTCTCGTACGGAGCGAAGATGATGTCGAACTTCGGGTCCTTCAGCCGCACCCATTCCAGGTCGCTCGGGTAGTAGTCATCGGTCAGGAGCGCTGTGGCCCGGTCGCGAAGGTACTTCGCGAAGGCGTGATCGCTGCTCGCGGCGGCCGCGTTGCGCAGGTGGCCGGCCGCGCGCACCAGCCAGGTGTGATACTTCACGTGGTAGGGCGTCGTCTTCAGCTTCAGGGGATCGCGCGACACGAGCTCCACGACGGTGTGCTCATCGTAGATCGCGGCCTTCTCCTTCGGGTGCGCCGCCACGTACGCTTCGATCCCGGCGCGCGTGATGCCCCGCGGGAAGAGATGCCGGCCGGGCGGATCGGGCTCCTTGCCGTAGAACGGCTCGTTCTCGTTGATCTGGTCGAAGCGGCTCCCGTTGATCCATAGGTAATGGTGGAAGGCCTTGACCTTCGCGTCGGTGGCGTGGGCCGTGGCGTTGTAGAGCGCGATGTCGTCCGGGTTGTTCTGGCGCCAGTAGATGTCCTCGAGGTCGCGGCAGGCGGCGATCAGCTCGTTCGCCACCGTCCTCTCGTGCGAGGACATGCCTTCGTAAGTGAACGGCATCTCGACCGGCTTGAAACGCGCCAGGCGCTGCTCGATGTCGGGAGCGATGAGGCCGGGGTCGACGGCGGGAGCGGCGGCAAGTGCGAGAAGAGCGAAGGCGAGACAGGCGAGACGCTTCATGGACGCGGATTCTATCTGGAAGGCGAGCGGGAAGCGGCGAGCGGGGAACGGGGCGTGCCGTGTGCGCCGTCATCCCGAGCGTACGCGAGGGAACCGGGCGGGTGGGAGGCTCCGAATGATGTGCGGAACCACCCGCCCACCCAGGTCCCTCTCGTACGCTCGGGATGACGGTGGCCCCGGCTACTTCGACGGCGGGTAGGTCGCCGACACACTCCCGTCCTCATTGAGGAAATCGAGGTGGGGTGCATTGTCGGGGCCGACGTACAGCCGCGCCCGCACCTTGCCCTTCGTGTCGCTCAGGAGTACCTCGGCGGTCTTGTTCTCGCTGCCGATGAAGACGCGTTGCGCTCCGGAGGCTCCGCCGGCGCGGGCGTCCTGCGCTTCCTGCTTCAGCTTGTCGAGGTCCGGCCCCGTCGCGGACTGCATGTGCAGCAGCCGGTCCAGCTCATGGTCGAGGGGCACGTCCGTGGGACGGTCCCAGATCACCAGCCCGGCGCGGCGGCTGGTGCCGTGATCGTTGTACTGCAGCGCGACGACCTGATTCTGCTTCCACTGGTCGAACGAAAGATGCCCGAGCGCGCCGTAGTCCGCAGGGCCGTTCCCCTTCCGGAATCCGTTGAAGAGCAGGCCGCCGACCTCGTCTCCGTCGTCGTTGAAGAACAACATGCCGGCCAGCAGACTGCGGCCTTCGGAGACCGACGGAGGGTAGTCCTTCCCATTCATCGACGGACCGGGCATGAGGCGCCGGTTCGACAGGACGAGGACGGGCTTTCCGTTTGCGCCGACGACGTTGACGCGCTCCACGTCGATGTCTTTGAACGACGCATGCTTGGCGGGACTGGCAATCCCCGTCAGAAGCAGGAGGATGGTCGCGCTGAAGCTCAGGAGGTTGGCGAACAGGAGCACGGGAACGAGGCGATGGCGCACGACAGTCTCTCCTTCCGGCAATCGAACTTACTCCAACATGCGGCATATAACCGCCCGGTGAATGACGACCTGAAGCCGGGAAGCGGCGAGCGGCGAGCGGGACGAAGCAGCGAGGCGGCAGCATTCTTGCCTACCCGTTCCAAGGGAGGGCGCATGCCGGCCTCCCGCTCGCCGCTATACCCTGGCCAGCGTCGCTTCGAACTCCTCCGCTGTCACCGGCCGGCTGAAGAGGAATCCCTGGATCTCGGCGCACTGCTCGCGCTGGAGGAAGGCCAGTTGTTCCTCCGTCTCCACCCCTTCGGCGACGACGCGCAGCTTGAGGGCGCGGGCCATGGAGATGACAGCCGTGATGATCGCGCCGTCGCTCGAGCCGGCGGCCAGGTCGCGCACGAAGCCCTGGTCGATCTTGACCGTGTCGATGGGAAAGCGCTTGAGGTAGCTGAGCGACGAGTAGCCCGTCCCGAAATCGTCGATGGAGATACGCACCCCCATCTCCTTGAGCCGGCGCATGATGGTGAGCGACAGCTCGGCGTTCTGCATGGCCGCCGATTCGGTGATCTCCACGTCCAGCATGCCGGCCGGGAACGGCGTCTCCTCCAGCACGCGCTCGATCAGCAGAGCCAGCTCGCGCTGCTGCAACTGGCGCGGCGAGAGGTTCACGGCGATGCCAACCCAAGCCTGCCCCGCCTCGTGCCAGCGGTCCATGTGAACGCGAGCCGTGCACAACCACGACCCCCCCCTCGGGAAAATCAA
>CAZYTO010000213.1:0-3554 GCA_964650405.1 uncultured Thermoanaerobaculia bacterium
AGGAGTAGTAGTAAAGCGGAGCGTCGGAGTGCAGGTAATACTTGGGCGCACGATCGCCATCGATACGGTAGGACCATTGTTGTTGCAAGGGCATTCCGAATAAGGCTACGCGGCCGGCTTTGCCGTCCATCATGTTCAGGAAATCGCGAATCGTGGGACCTTCCTGGATGTTGTTGGTCAAGTGGAAATGGGAATCGTTGAATTCGTAATTGTTGGTTTGCGAGCGCGCTGGCGCAACGCCGATGAGCAAAAAGACGGAGAGCAGCGAGAATAAGGGCAAGCGCTGTGCGCGCTGCGGAAGAATCTTTTTCATGGAAAGAGTATTTCGCGTTTACCATGGCTGATTCAACGCAATAAAACATCATTTCTGAGCCAGCTGGCGGCGATGAAGGCGCGGTGAAGGACGCAAGCGGGAAGCTGTGCATCAACCTACCTGACACGCAGCTGCCTTGCGCGGAAGAGAGATGAAATTGGGTTGGATGAAGTTACGACAATACGAAAGCGAGTGAGGGCTCGATCATGAAAATTTCGGTGGTTGTTGGGTGGAGCGTTGAGGGGTTTCTGGCGCGGCGGAACGGTGCGATTGATTTTCCGGCGGATGACGGGGGGGAACCCGAGGAACGGGCCGGGCCAGCCGTGGAGGAGGGGCAGCGGCGGCCGGCCCGAGCGGATGTGGACGAAATGCAGCCGGACGCCTCGAATCTCCGTCATGAACTGGGGCAGCTCGTTCAACGCCGCTTCCTGTGCGCGCCAGTCGAAGCCGTCCAGCCAGGTGCGGACCAGCTCGTCCACGGCGGCTAGGGGAATGCCCCCGCTCTCGAGGACACCGGCCGGGCGGCGCGCGGCACGGAGACGGGCGTGCAAGTCATTGAGGGCATCATCAGGGATCGAGATGCGGAACGGCTGCAGCATGACGACAGTTTACGGCGGCTATTGGCCTGTTTCTTTCACCGACTGGAGAGTGACCCGGAGCTGGAGGAGGCTGGAGGCTGAAGGAACGCCCTTGTCGATTTCGCGAAGGTCGCGCGTCGTAGTGTCGAAAGGAGACGTTCATGAGCAACAAAGTCAAGGCAGTTCCCGACACCTACAACACCGCCACCCCTTACCTGGTCGTCCGCGGCGCGGCGAAGGCCATCGAGTTCTACAAGAAGGCATTCGGCGCCACGGAGCTCTACCGCTTCGACGGCCCCGGCGATCGCATCGCCCACGCCGACCTCCTCCTCGGCACGTCCCACATCATGCTGGCCGACGAGTCGAACGACTCGCGCGCCGCGTCCCCGCAGACGCTGAGCGGGACGCCCGTCAGCGTGTTTCTCTACGTGGAGGACGTCGACGGCGTGGTGAAGAGCGCCCTCCGCGCCGGGGCGCGCGAGACGCAGCCCGTCCAGGACATGTTCTGGGGCGACCGCTACGGCCGTCTCGTCGACCCGTTCGGCCACGAGTGGCATGTGGCTACGCACAAGGAAGACCTCACCCCGCAACAGATGAAGGAGAGAATGGCGGCGGCGTACAGTTGAACGGTGGCGGGCGGAAGGCGGCGAGCGGCGAGCGGGAGTTCGGGAATGGACTCTGTTCGCCGCCTTGCCGCATCCGCTCGCGGTTCAGAGGACGATTTCCATGCGCTACATGCTGCTGATTTACTCGAAGGAACAGGATGCGCCGGCTGCCGAGATGGCGGCCGTGGCGGAGCGCCATCGGGCCCTGATGGCGGAGACGAAACGGCGCGGGATCCTCGTGGACGCGTCGCCGCTGGAGCCGACGGCGACGGCCACGACGGTCCGCGTCGGTGCCGGGAAGCCGCTCATCGTCGACGGGCCGTTCGCCGAGACGAAGGAACAGCTCGCGGGCTACTACATCCTCGACTGCCGCGATCTCGACGAAGCCATCGAGTGGGCTACGAAGATCCCGACGTCATGCCGGGGCGGCGAAGGCTGTGTCGAGATCCGCCCGTTCCGGGTGAGCGCGTCGTCGCCGGCCGCCCATGGATGACGCGGCTCACGAGACGATCGAGCGCGTCTTCCGGCGGGAGTCGGGCCTCATCCTGGCCGGTCTCATCCGCGCGTCGGGCTCGTTCGATCTTGCCGAGGAGGCGATGCAGGATGCCTGCGTCGCGGCCATGGCCGAGTGGAGCCGCCGCGGGATTCCCAACAACCCCGCGGCTTGGCTGACCACCGCCGCCCACCGGAAGCTGATCGACTACGCGCGCCGCGAACAGACCCGGCGCACCAAGCAGGACGAGGTGACCTGGCATCTCGAGCTCCGCGGGGCGGCGTCAACGGATACGGCGGCCGAGGACGACCATCCGTACGCAGACGACCGCCTGCGGCTCATCTTCACCTGCTGCCACCCCGCCCTGAGCACGGAAGCGCAGATCGCCCTGACCCTGCGCACACTCTGCGGCCTGACCACCGTCGAAATCGCCCGCGCCTTCCTCGTCCCCGAGGCCACACTCGCGCAGCGGCTCGTGCGGGCCAAGCGGAAGATCGAAGCGGCGCGCATCCCCTACGAAGTGCCGCCGCCGCATGCCCTCCCGGAGCGGCTCGTGGCCATCCGGGCCGTGCTCTACCTCATCTTCAACGAGGGCTATTCGGCCACGTCCGGCGAAGCCCTCATCCGGCAGGAGCTGTGCGCTGAGGCCATCCGGCTGGCGCGCATGCTCGCGGAGCTGATGCCGGAAGACGCGGAGAACCTCGCCCTGGTGGCCCTGCTCCTGCTCCATGACTCGCGCCGCGCCACGCGAGTCAGCGAGGAAGGAGAGCTGGTCACGCTGGAGGAGCAGGACCGGACGCGCTGGAACCGTGCGCAGATCGAGGAGGGATTGCGGCTGCTCGACGTAGCTTTTACGAAGGCACTTGCGAAGGAAGGAGTGGGTGCCTATCAGTTGCAGGCGGCCATCGCCGCGCTCCATGCCTCGGCGCCGTCCTCCGCGGAGACGGACTGGGCCCAGATCGCGGCGTTGTACGACGAGCTGCAGGCCCGATACCCCTCCCCTGTCGTCGCGCTGAATTACGCCGTTGCCGTAGCCATGAGCGACGGCATCGAAGAGGGCCTGCGGGCCATCGATGCGCTGGGACGCTCCGGGGAGCTGGAGGCGTACGCGCACTACCACGCCGCCCGCGCCGACCTCCTTCGCCGCCTTGGTCGCGCCCCGGAAGCCGCCACAGCCTATGAACGCGCCCTCCAGCTTACGAGCAACGCGGTGGAGCGGCGATATCTGAGGAGGCGGCTGGCGGCGCTGTGAGTGGTTGCGGGGTTGCGGGGTTACGGGTCTTTCGTAGGGCACGACTGCGTCGTGCGGAATTCCCGTGGGCGGGCGTTTCACGCGTAGACGGGGGTTCGGCACGACGCAGTCGTGCCCTACACTCTTGCGTGTGCGATTCGCCCCGATGGTCCCAGTTTCAGGCCGTCGCTGCGATGGGCGAGGTAACGACTTGTGAGAGCAGTGTCGTTGAAATCCTCGACGCTGGTGAAGCGGCAGCGGAGGAGCAGGGCCCGGAGCTCATCGGGCTTGAAGAACGTGATCCACGGCTCGCCCGCGGCGGCGACGCGATCGG
>CAZYTO010000213.1:3564-10156 GCA_964650405.1 uncultured Thermoanaerobaculia bacterium
GTGGCTAGGAAGTTCGGGCGGGACGGCGGGAGTCCGAAGTGGACGCCGATTTCCGGGCCCCGCGGCAGGGAGCCGATGACGGTCAGCGTGGCGGTGATGGCGTCGAGCGGGAGGTAGGGAATCCCGCCGAGCCAGGAGACGAACACCGGCGCCGAGAGGTCCAGCCCACCGTCCCGCAACGCGTCGCGGAGCGGCATCTGCGAGAGATCGGCGGCGATGAAGGTCAGATTGGACGGGATGTCGATCTGACCGGCGGCGAGGCGACGTCTCTTCACGGCCTGCGTGGCCGGGTGGTCGACTTCGAAGACGCGCAGTGACGGCGAAGTGCTGCAGGGCGGGCGGTAGGCGGAGGTATCGAATCCGGCGCCGAGGACGACGTATTGCGCGACGCCGCGGGCCAGGGCGGCCGCCAGGGCGTCCTCGGCCAGCCGGCTGCGCACGGCCAGGAAGGCGCGCAGGGCGCGGCCGATGGGATTGCCGTTGTGTTTGCCCGGCGCGGCAAGCAGCTCTTCGCGTTCCTCGGCGTCGAGGATGGGAAGGGCCAGCGGATCGTCGAGGACACGCGGCGTGTCGAGGAGCTGGTGCGCGGCGCGGCGCAACGCCACCCGCTCCGCTGTCCGGCTCCCGCTTCCTTCCCGCATCGCGCGCGGGAGTTTACCGTGCCACGAGCTCCCCTTCGAGAACGGGCGGGCCGGTGTCTGCCGCGACGCGGACCGCGGCCGCGCCGGAGAGCAACGCCAGCAGCATCAGGCCGGCCAGCAGCCAACGGATGGGCGGCGACGTGTACGGATTCTCGTTCATGGCAGCGGAGCAGAGACAAGCGGAATGCCATGTCATCCCCCGAGAGCGGCGCCATTCCGGCGGGTCGGAATGACGCGGCGAAATGACGCAGCAGAGGACCCTACGCCCCTTCGCGACTGAGCTGGCCGGCGCAGACGACATCGGCGAGGGTGACGGCGGCGACGCTGACCATGGCCGCGGCCACGACGCCGCGGCGCCGGCTGGCGGCCATCGCGGCCACGAGCCCGGCGATATCCAAAGCATCCCCCGCCACGCGCGCCCAGAGCCACGGAGCCCGTTTGCGCTGCGTCAGGATGGCCACGCCGGCGGCAACCTCACGCATCCCGAAAGCCTGAACGAGGCGATGTCCGCGCTGGAGGCCCATCCCCTTCGTGAACGCCTTCGGCATCGTGACCTGGGCCAGACCGAGCCCGATGCTGAGCCAGGCCAGTTTGCGTGCGATCTGACGCTCGTCCATGAGGGCTACTGTACTACGAGCGCGGACGGGGGTCGTGGGCGAGCGGGAGGCGGCGAGCGGCGAGCGGGAAAACGAACAGCGAGCAGCGACCAGCGACCAGCTAGTTCACATGCTCGCTGTAGGCCGCGACGACGGGCGGCCGGACGGCGGCGCTTTCGAGGTTGTCGAACGAGACGACGACGAGGGTCTGGTCGTCCTCGGGGGGGCGGTTGCGGGTGAACTTCCGCACGGAGTTGAGGAGCGTCTTCTTGATCTCCTCGGCGGAGAGGTGGCCGGCCTCGGCGATGGTGTGCTCGAAGCGGTCGAAGCCGAACGGCTCGCCGTCGTCGTCGATGGCTTCGATCAGGCCGTCGCTGTAGAGCACGAGGCGGTCGCCGGGGGTGAACTCGACGGAGTGCTCGCGGAAGGGCTCCCGGCGCCTGACGCCGAGGGGGAAGCCCCAGGACGAGAGCGGCTCGAGTTTCCCTGTTGCGGCGCGGAAGACGTACGGGTCATGGTGGCCGGCCGAGGAGAAGCGCAGCGTCTGCGTGCGCGGATCGAGCAGGCCGAAGAAGAAGGTCATGAGCATCCGTTTCGGCGCCGTCTTCATGACGATGTCGTTGAGCACGTTCATCACGGCGCGCGGCGAGGGGTCGTAGTCGACCTGCACGAGCAGCGCGGACTTGGCCATGGCCATGACGATGCCGCTGGTCAGGCCGTGGCCGGAGACGTCGCCGAAGGCGATGCCGATCTCGCCGGTGGGCTGGGGCAGGAAGTCGAAGTAGTCGCCGCCGATCTCGGTGGCGGCGCGGTAGTGGGAGGCCACGGTGGCGCCGATGAGCTGCGGCTCGGAGTCGGGCAGCAGCGCCGCCTGGATGCGGTTGGCGGCGTCGATCTCGGCCTTCACCCGCTCCCGTTCGACGATGCGCTTCACGTGCGGCGCGAGATCCTCGTACGAGTAGACGACCTCGCGGCCCGTCCAGAGCGCGATGAGGGCGAACCCGCCGATGAGCGCCACCGGAATGCCGGCCATGCCCGCGTACTGCGCGAAGAGCGTCCCGCTGGCCACGGAGAGCAGCGGCGCGGCCACCATGATCAGCGTGGCCACGAAGAGACCGACGGCCGTGGTGAGGAGGTCGTAGGCGAGGAAGACCACGATGGCGGCGGCGATTCCGCCGAAGCCGAACAGGACGCGCGGCACGAACGGCGAAATGGGAAGCTCGCAGAGGTTGCCGACGGCGCCGACGACGAGGGCAGCCAGGATACCGGCCCAGAGCACGCGTTTGCGGTGGGCGAAGGCCAGGAGGAAGAGAACGGCGATGATGGAGTAGATGATCGCGTCGCCGGCGGCGTAGAGGAGGGCCAGGACCGGTCCGCCCAGATAGAGCGAATCGAGGCTCGGCCCGGCGTCGGGGTGGGCCTTGCCGAGGGCCAGGGCGATGGTGCCGGCGGCAAAGGCTGCGGCGGCGATGGCCGGGGCCGTGAGCACGCCGTTCAGCAGCGAACGGCCGACGGTGGCATTGACGGGGTCGCGCCGCAGGATGGCGTCGAAGGAGGCCAGGCGCTCCCCCCACCGCTCACGCGCGTAGCTCTCCCCCACCGACCAGGCGAAGAAGACGAGCACCGCCAGGGGCAGGTCGATGGCCACGAACTTGAAGCCCATCTGCGCAAGCGTCGTCTGCAGCGCGTCGAGGTCCGACATCTGGTTCCCCTCGGTGCCGTTGGGACCCATGATGGTGTTCGAGACCAGGCAGAGCAGGACCATCGCTCCGAAGAGGAGGGAGGCGGTTCCCACGCCCACTTCGCCGGCGTGGTATTTCCGCAGAAAGATGATGAGGAGAATGAGCAGCAGCACGTAGACGAAAGCCAGCCGCAGGAGGATGGCGATGATCTCGCCGCCGCTCTCGCCATAGAAGGCCCGTCCGTCCGAGTACTCCTCCCCGAGCGACCAGCCGGTGAGTTGATCGCCGGAAAAATAGACGTAGAGGTACGGTACGACATTGGCCGCGGAAAAGGCCGCGGGGATGCGGTACCGGAAAATCCAGTCCGCACGATGCCGCTGCGCGGTGGGGCGGGCCGATTCGAACTGCGGATTCGGCGCTCCGGGAAAGGCGCGGGAGTGCACGAAAGCATCGGCCCGCGGGCGCAACTGTGCTTCGGCCGGGCTGGCGCCGACGTCTTCCGGCAACAGTCGTCGCCGGGCCGTCAACACGGCGCCCGTGTGTGCATCGACGACCACGTCCCCCCACGGCAGATACTTCCCCTTTCCCGCACGGTAGTAGGCGCGGCGGTACGAACCGAGGCGCGGTCCCACCGTGGGATCCGCCTGTGCCGCCCGCCTGCGTGCCGCATCGCCCGAAAGCTCCTTCTCGTAGATCGCCGAACGGGTCCAGGTGAGGTTCTTCTGCGCTTGGTCGACCGGGATCCCGAGCTGCCGCGCCTGGGCGTCGGCGATGGCGGCGGCCTGGCCGCGCGTGATCCGTGCGCCGATCGGCTGCGCGGCATTGAACCGCGGCATCAGCAAGACCACGACCGCGATGCCTGCGGCGCAGGCCAGTAAGGGGATGAATCGTTTCATGGGGCCGTGCTCATGATACCTGTGACTGACCATCTCTACGTCTCACCCGGTGCGCAGTTTCGTTACACTCTGCGGTCAATGCCGTCCGCGACTGCTGATGAGACGCGTGCCGCCCGCTACGCGTTAGGCGTCCTCACGTTCATCAACCTTTTCAACTACGTCGACCGCTGGGTCCTGTCGGCTGTGCTGGAGCCGATCAAGACTTCGTTGCATGTGACGGACACGCAACTCGGGCTCATCCCGGACGGGTTCCTCGTCGTGTACATGCTCGTCTCGCCGGTCTTCGGCACGCTGGGCGATCGCCGGAAACGGCCTCCGCTGATCGCACTGGGCGTCGCCATCTGGAGCGTGGCCACGGCCCTCGGCGGCTTTGCCGTCGGGTTCTATTCGCTGCTCATCTCGCGGGCCCTGGTGGGCGTCGGCGAGGCCGCGTACGGCACGATCGCCCCCGCGCTGCTGTCCGACCACTTTCCGCTGTCGCGCCGGGGACGCGTCTTTGCCATCTTCTTCGCCGCGATCCCCATCGGGTCGGCGCTGGGGTTCATGCTCGGCGGCTGGGCGGGAGCGAACTTCGGTTGGCGCAAGGCGTTCTTCATCGCCGGCGTGCCCGGTCTGCTGCTGGCCGTGCTCGTTTACATGGTGAAGGAAGCGAAGCGCGGGCAGCATGACGAGGTCGTCGTCAAGGCCGAGCATGCAGGCTCGCTGGCCGCGTACCTCGATCTCATTCGCAACCGGACGTATCTGCTGTCCGCTCTCGGTTATGGCGCGTACACCTTCGCATTGGGCGGACTGGCATTCTGGATGCCGACTTTCCTCATCCGCGCTCGCGGGATGACGCTGAAGGAGGCAACGGTCACGTTCGGTGCGATCGCCTGTGTGACGGGCTTCATCGGTACGCTGGGCGGCGGCCGTCTCGGCGACTACTTCCTCAAGTACACGAAACAGTCGTATCTCTGGGTCTCCGCGATCTCGGCCCTCCTGGCCGTCCCGTTCGCGTTCGTCGGTCTCACCAGTGCGAATCGCTCCGTCTACCTGACCGCTCTCGTCATCGCGGAGATCTTCGTCTTCATGTCGACGGGCCCGATCAACTCCGCGATCGTCAATGTGGTGGCGCCCGCGGAGCGCGCCACGGCCGTGGGACTGTCGATCTTCATCATGCACCTGGTCGGCGATATGCCGGCACCGGCGCTCATCGGCTGGCTCTCCGACCGCAGTTCGCTGGAGCGGGCCTTTCTGCTCGTACCGGTGGCGTTCGCCGCCGGGGGTGTGATCTGGGCGGCCGCGGCAATGACGAAGCCTCGGATCGCGGAGGAGTGATGCGCAGGCTCGTCACCGCCTTCATCCGGGTCGTGGCGAAGGTGTTCTTCCGGCACATCGAGATCGTCGGATGGGAGAACGTGCCGCCGGAGGCGCCGGTGATCTTCGCCGTGAATCACCCCAACGCGCTCATCGACCCGCTCTTTCTGCTCTGCTTCGCGCCGCGGCCGGTGTCATTCCTGGCGAAGGCGCCGCTGTTCCGCATGCCGCTGATCGGCTGGTTCGTGCGGGCGTTCGACACCATCCCCGTCTACCGGAAGCAGGACAACCTCGGCACCTCGAACCGGGCCACGTTCGATCGCGCCCGCGACGTGCTCAAGCGCGGCGGCACGATCGCCATCTTCCCCGAGGGGACCACGCACAGCGATCCGAAGCTGCGCGAGTTGAAGACCGGCGCGGCGCGCATCGCCATCGGTGCCGGCATCGACGTTCTCATCGTCCCGGCCGGGCTGTATTACACGGAGAAGAAGACCTTTCGCAGCTCCGCGCTGATGTACTTCGGCACGCCCCTGGCCGTGACGCCGGAACCGGTCGATGCAGATGGCGAGCCGCGGGGCGAGTCGGTGGAGGCGCTGACCGGGAGCATCGAACGGGCGCTCGCCGACGTCACGCTGCAGGCCGACTCGCACTATGCGCTCGACCTCATCGCCCGGGCCGAGCAGATCTTTCACGGCGGCGACGATCACGGCCTGGCACGCGAGCTGGAGATCCGGCGGCGATTCGTGGCCGGGCACGCCTACCTCCGCACTCACGACCCGGCCCGGCTGGCCCGGCTCGAGTCGCAGGTGGCGCGCTTCGACGCCCAGGCCCTCGCTCCCCGCCGCGGCGTCGATGCAGCGACCGTGGCCCTGCTCCTGCTCCTTCCGGTGGGGGCGGCCGGTGCGGCCATTCACTATCCGCTCTACCGGCTCATCGGATTCGTCGCCACGCGTTTCACCCACGGCGAGGAGGAGATGGTGGCGACGGTCAAGGCGGTGGGCGGGATGGTGTTCTATCCGCTGATGTGGATCGCACTGGCCGTCTGGGCAGGTATACGCCTGGGCATGGCGTGGGGCGCGGGGGTCGCCATCGCGCTGCCGCTGCTGGCCTGGCTGGCACTGCGCGTGTTCGAGGCGCTCGACGACGTCGTCGGCCGCACGCGCGGCGCCCTGCACGCCGACCTCGAGTCCCGCCGGCATGAGCTCATCGGCGAGTTCGTGACGATCGCCGAAGAGATGGAACGGTGAGAGTCGCTTAGTCGCTTAGTCGCTTAGTCGCTTATTCGCTTATTCGCTTAGCCGCTTATTCGCTTATTCGCCGTTTCGCGGTTGGCTGTTGGCTGTCGGGCTGGAATTCGCGACTTCGGTCGCGAATAACAAGGGTAGCGGCCGCAACGTTACGGACGAGTGCCGGCGTCCCTGATCTTTTTCCATATTCGAGCGGTTTACGTGACGTGTCACGCCCGCGTGCCGTGTCGCACG
>CAZYTO010000214.1:0-2864 GCA_964650405.1 uncultured Thermoanaerobaculia bacterium
GTCGACGCGGTTCGAGCGCGGCACGACCACCAGCCGGGTCGGCGACTCGTGGTCCGATTCGTCGCGCACGTCCTCGACCATCGGCAGCTTCTTGGCGGCCATCTGCTGCGCGATCTGCTGCTGCACCTTCGATCCCGAGGTCATGAACGGGAAGGCCGTGATCACGATCTCGCCGTCTTCCTCTTCCCACTTGGCACGCTGGCGGATCGAGCCGGCGCCGGTCTTGTACATCTCCCGGATCTCCGAGGGGGGCGTGATGATCTCGGCGGCCGTGGGAAAGTCGGGACCCTTGATGTGCTTGGTGAGCTGGGCCAGCGTAGCCTCGGGGTTCTCCAGCAGCTCGATGCAGGCGGCCACCACTTCGCGCACGTTGTGCGATGGAATGTCGGTGGCCATGCCGACGGCGATGCCCGACGCGCCGTTGAGCAGCACGTGCGGGAGGCGCGACGGCAGGAGGCGCGGCTCCTTCAGCGTGCCGTCGAAGTTCGGCCCCCACTCCACCGTGCCCTGTTCCAGTTCGGACAGGAGCGTCTGCGAGAAGCGGGCGAGCTTGGCCTCGGTGTAGCGCATGGCCGCGAACGACTTCGGATCGTCCGGCGAGCCCCAGTTCCCCTGCCCGTCGATGAGCGGATAACGCATGGAGAAGGGCTGGGCCATGAGGACCATGGCCTCGTAGCAGGCCGAGTCGCCGTGCGGGTGGAACTTGCCGATGACGTCGCCCACCGTGCGCGCCGATTTCTTCGGCTTCTGGTTCGGGGAGAGGCCGAGCTCCGACATGGCGTAGATGATGCGGCGCTGGACGGGCTTGAGGCCGTCCGCGACGTGCGGGAGGGCGCGGTCGAGAATGACGTACATCGAGTAGTCGAGGTACGCCTTCTGGGCGAACTGCGCGACGGGGAGCTTCTCGATGTCGGGGACCGTCGGCGGGGGCGGCGTGAGCTTCAGTTGGTCTTTCGATTTCCGGGTGGCCATCGTGTGCGGCGCGAAGGGTACCGCAGGGAAGGGCGAAGGATGAAGGGCGAAGGAGAATGGAGAGGGGGTGCTATACGATTCTCCGAGCTGGCATTCAACGGAATCGCGTAAGGAGCCGAGTCCATGTGCAGGAACATCAAAACCCTCTTCAACTTCGAGCCTCCCGCCACGGACGAGGAGATCCGCGACGCGTCGCTGCAGTTCGTCCGCAAGCTCTCCGGCTTCACCCGGCCGTCCAAAGCGAACGAGGAAGCGTTCGACCGCGCCGTGGAAAACGTCGCCGCCGTGGCGCGGGAGCTCATCGACTCGCTCGTCACGACCGCCGAGCCACGCGATCGCGAGATCGAAGCCGAGCGGGCCCGCCGCCGCGCGGCGCAGAGGTTCGGCACGGCGTGACCGAACGACGGCAGCTCGGCGGCGGCGCCGGCACGCTCGACGTCTACGTCAGCGAACCGCTCGTACCGGATGCCCCGTTCATCGCCGCCGCCCATCCCGCCGGCGTCCTCAACGAGAAGTCCGTGGCACTCCTCTCCGCGATGTCCGGCGCGAACGTCATCTGCGCCAACTTCGACTCCGGCTTCACCACGCTCGCGTCGATGGTCGACGGCCTCGAGCACGTGCGCCGCGAGCTCGGTGTCAGCCAGTGGGTGTTCTGGGGCATGTCCGGCGGCGGCTGGCTCGCGCTCGCGTACGCCCTGCACCATCCATCCTCGCTGCACGGTGCCATCGTCGAGAGCGTCTGCGCCTGCTTCCGTCTCCGGCTCGCCGATCCCGAGTGCATCCTCAGTCCATTCCACCCCTCGTGGAGAGACACGCTCGACGCGCGAGGACTGATCGATCCCGCCTCCCATGCTGCCGTGGGCGACGCTCATGCCACCGAGTGGATCGAAGTCGCCGGAATCGGAAGCGTCTTTCGGCGAACGCACGGGCCGGCGGTGCTCGTTTCGCCGATGCCGGTGATACCCGAGATGCGCAGCGGCCTGCCGCTGCTCTGGACCATCGACTTCCGCAACGAGCTGGCAAAGATCCGCACGCCGGTGCTGGTCATGGCCGGCGACACCGACCCGATCTCGCCCCTTCATCACGTGCGCGCGGTGCATGAAGCCATCGACGGCTCGGCCTTCTTCGTGGCCGCGGGCGCGGGACATGTGCCGACGACCACCCGCCGCGAAGACGTGAGGGAGGCGGTGGGCGCGTTTCTTCAACGGCTATAGCAGGTCAACAACTGCGAAAAACTTTGATGCAGGCCGCAAATTGACTCGCATAAGTGTCTGTTCTGGCTTTTCGACGGTGTAGGCTGACTCTCCAATGCGTAGAGTCGCTTCCTCCCTCGGACACGCCATCGCCCGCGAGCGGCTCCAGCGCGGGCTCTCCCAGGAGGCCTTCGCTGCCGCCTGCGGCATCAGCAAACGCCATCTCGCCGCCATCGAGAGCGGCGCCAACCTCACCGTGGCCGTCCTCATCGACATCGCCGAGAACCTCCCCGCCGCGTCGGCCCTCCCCGTCGACGGGTTCCTCCTCTTCCGTGTTCCGGAAGCGCACTGAAGAAAATTTTCAGGCAGGAACCTAACAGTTGCTCCCGACCTCAATGCGCCGAGGTAACGTTGCTGCTTAAGTCATATGGGAGAATCCGTCGCCTTAGTCCGGCGCCCGTTAGTGTTGAAGGCCGTGGAGTGGCGGGAACGCCTGCGTGCGGCCATCGACCGGAGCGGGATGAAACACAGCGTCGTCGCGCTCGACGCCGGGATCACTCCGGAGACGCTGAGCCGCATCCTCACCGCCGAGCACCAGCGGCCCAGCCTCGAGACGATCAAGCGCATCGCCCCCGCCGTTCATGAAAACGTCGGCTGGATCCTCGGCCAGAACGGCCTCTCTCTCCCGGCCGACGAAGC
>CAZYTO010000214.1:2874-10121 GCA_964650405.1 uncultured Thermoanaerobaculia bacterium
GGCGAGAACGGCTTTCTCTCTTCGTCCGCGGAAGGGAGGGAACTGCACCAGTCCGTCCGTTTCCTGGACGCGGCCCTGCTCAAGTCGCCGCAGCCGCACACGATCGTCGCCGCCGCGCCGAATGCACTTCGCGTCCCCGCGCGCCGCTCCGGCATTCCCGCCGCCTTCGCCAAAGCCGGCGCGAGACTCGTCTACCAGTCTACCGACGATTCGCTCCGCGGCGCCTGCATCCTCGATGGCGATCTGCTCTACGTCAAACCGGCCGCGGAGCTGGCCGAAGGCACCGGCCAGCTCGTCGTCTGCGAGATCGCCGGCCAGCCCTTCGCCAAGGTGCTCGAGCTCAAGCCGGGCCAGATCCGCCTCCTCAGCCGCAATGAGCGCTACGCGCCGCTCCACGTTTTGGAGCATGAGGTCAGGATGATCGGCGTCGTCGTCGGGCGGATGGGCGGAGTGAGCTGAGGCGCGGAAACACCTTTCAGGAAGGAATCCTGCTCCTTCGTGATATGTAACTCCCCGTATGTCCGCCGACTCCCAGCCGGCTTCCGCTGCCCCCGGTGTCTTCACTGTGCCCGGATTCCCCACGATCTGGATCGCGCAGTTCGTCAGCATCTTCGGGGACTTCCTGGCCCTCTTCGGCATCATCATGTTCATCACCTTCCGCCTGCATGGCACGCCCGTGCAGGTCACCACGGTCAACATCGCCTACATCGTGCCGCTGGCCCTGATCGGTCCGTTCGCGGGCGTGCTCGTCGACCACTTCAACGTCAAGCAGACGATGATCGCCAGCGACGTGATCCGGGGCTGCCTGGCCGTGCTGCTCATCTGGTGCCGCACCGTCCCGCAGTTCTCCGCGGTGATGCTGTCGCTGAGCATCGTCTCCTGCCTCTTCATCCCGGCCCACTCGATCACGGTGCGCACCATCGTGCCGCGGGAGAACCTGCTGCGCGCCAATGCCGCGCTGTCGCAGGCCTTCTACCTGATCCGCATCGCCTCGCCGCTCGTGGCCGGAGCGATCGTGGCCAGGCTCGGGGAAAAGGCCACGTTCTACCTGGACGCGGCCAGCTTCTTCATCTCGGCCATCCTCATCTCCACGCTGGTCATCAACCGGGAGCGGCGCGAGAACGCCGACCGGACCCTTTCCGGCCTGGGGCGCGACTTCGTGGAAGGCAACCGCTTCATCTTCACCCACCCTGGCCTCTCCTTCGTCTTCCTGGCCATGGCCACGGCCATGTTCGTCCTCAGCTCGTTCAGCCCCCTCATCTCGATCTTCGTGCGCGACGAGCTGCACGCGGGCCCGCTGCTCTTCGGGTTCGTCAGCGCTATGGTCGGCGTCGGCCTGATCGTCTGCACGATGTTTCTCATGCGCTCCCACGGCCGCGGATCGGCGCCGCACGTCGTGCTCTTCGGCCTCCTGGCCCTGGCCCTCGGAACGGCGATCCTCGGCTTCTCGCACTACGCGTGGCTGGCGGGCGTGAGCACGTTTCTCATGGGCTTCGCCATCGCCCTGGTGCTCGTGCCGGCCCAGACCATGTCGCAGCAGGAGACGCCGCCGGAGATGGTGGGCCGCGTAAGCAGCACGTTCATGTCGATGATCTCGCTGGCCCAGATCCTCGGCCTGCTCTTGAGCGGCGGCCTCGCCCAGCGCCTCGGCATGCGCAACCTGTTCTTGTCCTGCTCGGTTCTGCTGGTCCTGCTGGCGGCGGGCGGATGGGGATGGCTGCGGCGGCGAACGGCGCCGGACTCCGGTAAGCTCCCGGCATGACCGAGCCGGCTCCCGAAACGTCCCCGCCGCCGCAGCGCGCCGAGCAGATGTTTCCGCGCCTCACCGAGGCGCAGTTGCAGCGCATCGCTGGCCGGGGACGCGTCCGCGCGCTCCGGCCCGGAGACCTGCTCTTCGTCGGCGGAGATCAGTCCATTCACTTCTACGCCGTCCGGACGGGCGAGATCGAAATTCTGCAGACCACCGGTGGCGAAGAGACCGTGGTGACGGTGCACGGAGCGGGACAGTTCACCGGCGAGGTGAATACGCTGGCCGGACGGGCGGCCCTGGCCACGGCCCGCGTGCGCACGGCCGGCGAAGCCATCGAGCTCGATCGCGCGGAGATGCTGGCCCTCATCCAGACCGACAGCGAGATCAGCGAGATCCTCATGCGCGCGTTCATCCTCCGCCGGGTAGCCCTCATCGCGCGCGGCCTCGGGGATGTCATCCTCATCGGCTCGACGTACTCGCCCGATACCCTCCGCATCCGCGAGTTCCTCACCCGCAACGGGCACCCGCATGCTTACGTCGACCTCGACCGCGACTCCACCGTCCAGGAGATCCTCGATCGCTTCGGCGTCCACGTGAACGAGATCCCCGTCGTCATCTGCCGCGGAACCCTCGTCCTCCGCAATCCCTCCAACGGAAAGATCGCCGACTGCCTCGGCTTCAATGCCGACATCGATCGCACGCACGTGCGGGACGTGGTCATCGTCGGGGCCGGACCGGCCGGTCTGGCCGCCGCGGTCTACGGCGCGTCGGAAGGGCTCGACGTGCTCGTCATCGAAGGGAGCTCGCCGGGCGGACAGGCCGGTTCGAGCTCCAAGATCGAGAACTATCTCGGCTTCCCCACCGGCATCTCCGGCCAGGAGCTGACCGCCCGCGCCTTCACCCAGGCCGAGAAGTTCGGGGCGCAGGTGATGATCGCCAAGCGCGTCAACGGCCTCACCTGCAGCCGCAAGCCATACGCCGTGGTCGTCGACGGCGGCGCGCCGGTGCAGGCGCGTGCCGTGATCATCGCCACCGGCGCCGAGTACCGCCGCCTCTCGCTGCCGGACGTCTCCCGGTTCGACGGCGCCGGCGTCTACTACGGAGCCACCTTCATGGAAGCGCAGTTGTGCGGCGGCGAGGAGATCGTCATCATCGGCGGCGGCAACTCCGCCGGCCAGGCTGCCGTGTTCCTCTCCCGGACCACGAAGCACGTGTACATGCTCATCCGCTCCGAGGGCCTGGCCGATACGATGTCGCGCTACCTCGTGCGGCGCATCGAGGGCACGCCGAACATCACGCTGCACACGCGCACCGAAGTGACGGCGCTGGGAGGCGAGCACCACTTGGAGCGCGTCGAGTGGCGCGACGCCGCGAGTGACGCCGCGGAGAGGCACGGCATCCGCCATGTCTTCGTCATGACCGGCGCCAAACCGAGCACCCACTGGCTCGACGGCTGCCTGACCCTCGACGGCAGCGGTTTCATCAAGACGGGACGGGACCTGACGCCGGAAGAGCTGAGCGCCGCCTCGTGGCCGCTCGTCCGGCAGCCCTTCCTCCTGGAGACGAGCCGCCCCGGCGTCTTCGCCGTCGGCGACGTACGCGCCGGCAACGTCAAACGCGTCGCCTCCGCCGTCGGCGAAGGCTCGATCTGCATCTCACTCGTGCACCAGGTGCTGGCCGAGTAGAGGCGCTTATTCGCTTAATCGCGCTGAACGCAACCCTATGTGGACACTCCTCTCCGGGGATCTGTACCAAAGCCGGGCAATCCAGCACGCTCGCTGATTCCATTTCTGGAGCTGTTATGGAAGTAGGCCGAAGCGTAAGATTGAAAAGGGATCCGAAAATGAAGAAGCTCACTATTTCGTGCGTACATTCGTTGTTCGCCCTTGCATTGCTGCTCTGCGCCTTGCCACCGCTGGGAGCACAGACGCTGTCGTGTCGACCGGGCGCCTCGCCGACTTGGAACTCCGGGTGGTGCGATTTCAGCGCACCCGTTACGTTCAAGAAAGGCGAACGCCTGAGGCTCGCAGTCGGTGGACCAGCAAGCAAGGTTGTCGTACGCCTTCTTCCCAAAGGAGGTGACGCCACGACGGCGATCGGCGTCATTCCAATTCCTTTCACCGTCCCGAAAGACCGTTTTCTTGAGATTGTCGTGCCGTCTGATGCTCCGGCAATCGTACAGATCTCGGTTCACGGCGGCCCCAACCCCTGGAATCAGTACCCGCTCGGCGCGCAAAACGGACCGGCAACAGTTACCGGGGTGGAGCGGCTACCGGCAACACCTGCGCCGGCGAAGAAAAAGAAAAAGAACCAATGAACATCGAGATCGCGCTGAGATTGCTCAGCGCAGTCGTTTCGCTCGCCGGCCTTCGGACTCGTGACAGCGCCCGCAAGCTAGCGCTGTATCTTCTGGCCCTGATGAGTCTCGCCCTGCTTCTCATTGGCGTCATGCACCAATGCGAGGTGAGAAAGGTGGAGGACCAAATTCTCGTCACGATAGGCACGTCATCCATGACTGCCGACCAACTCTACGAGAACGTTTACTCGACGAACATTCCCCGTCCGACATTTGACGCCGCGCTGAACCACGCAGTTGAGACGCGTCGTCTCGTCCACAAGATGGTGGACATCCGAACTCCGGACCTCGAGTTGCGAGTGCGCATCTACTCCGCACGCTGACTCACCGGCCCTTCAGCGCCCCACGCGACGTCGAAGGAACTGCGACTCGTGACGCTGCGCACATCCAACCTCAAGTTGGCGCGGGCGCCCGTGGGCCCCGCCGCGGCGATGCCCCGAACGTCGTCTGCCACACGCGCCGCAACTGCCGTGCGCCGGTGAAGCCGCACCGTTGCGCGACGCGCTCGATCGACAGCGTCGGGTCTTGCAGGAGGCTGCGGGCCAGCTCCACGCGCACACGTGTGCGATAACCGGCGATGGTGATGCCGGTGGCCTGCCGGAAGAGTCGGGTGAGATTGCGGCGGCTCATGGCCCCGACGCCGGCCAGCGTATCCAGTGTCACGGGGCGTGACGGGTTCTGCACGAGCCAGTCCTGCACCTTGTGTACGCCGGGGTGCAGGTGTGTGCGGTAGTCGAGATAGACGCTGGTCTGCTCCTGCCCCCCGTCGCGGCGCAGGTACACCACCATCTCGCGCGCCACCTCCGCCGCCGCCAGCGGACCATGCTTTCGCTCGATGAGGGCCAGGGCCATGTCGATGCCCGAGGCGATGCCGGCGCTCGTCACCACGCTGCCGTCGGCCACGAAGAGCCGGTCGGCCAGCACGCGGGCGCGCGGAAACCGGCGCTGGAGCTCGCCAATGCGCGACCAGTGCGTCGTGCAGCGCCGTCCTTCGAGCAGGCCGGCCTCGCCGAGGACGAAGGAGCCCGTGCAGACGGAGGCGATCATCGCTCCCGCCTCGTGGGCGCGACGGAGCCACCGCACGACCATCATCTCGAAACGCTCCGTGGCGCGGTACGGCATGCCCGGGACGACGATGAGGGCGCGCTCGTCCACTTCCGGCAACGGCTCGAGCCCGGCCAGGATGACGCCCTGGTGCGTCCGGATCGACTTGCGCGTGGAGACGGTCCGGAGGGCGTAACGGGGCCGAGCCTCGTTCGCCGTGTCGAACGCCTGCATCGGCCCGGCCAGGTCGAGGATCTCGAGCTCCGGCAGCGCCAGGAAGATCACCGGGTCGATACGGCCACTCCCTTCTCCACCTCGGCAACCACCTCGGCGGTGCTGGCGATCCGGGCGAACCGGCCCCGCAGGACGAACTCCGTCCGCTCCACGAGCGCCGCCGTCGGCATCTCCCGTCCCGTCTGCGGATCGGTGATCGGGAACGTCTGCGTGGCGTCGGTGACGAAATCGACCTGGTAGCCGAGGTCCGCGGCGACGCGGGTGGTCGTCTCGACACACTGCTCCATCTGGATGCCGGTCATCACCAGGCGCCGGATGCCGAGGGCGTCGAGCTGCTCTTTCAGGTTTGTACTGGTGAACGAATTGCGGGTGTTCTTCACGAGGAGCGGCTCGTTCTCTAGGCGGCCCATGAAGCTCATGAGCTTGAACTCGGGGTCACCGGGACGGAAGCCTGCGTCGGGATCGGTGTGGAGGATGAAGAAGAGGGGCAGACCAGCCCGGCGCCAGGTCTCGAGCAGCCGCGCGACATTCGCTTCGAAGTCACGATTGCCGCACCGTGCCCACCGCCCGCCCATCTTGAACGAGTCCTGAATGTCGATGAGGAGAAGCGCTGTGTCGTTTTCCATGCCTGCACGATCGGCCCGTTTGCCGTGTCAACGGCGGACGCAGAGCGGACATTTCGGGCCAGGGCGGGACGGGCGACGTACCGGGTCACGGAGTGCCGTTACCCAGCACCCGAACCCCGTTACCCGGCACCTCGGACTCCGACTTCGGGCATCTTGCAACGAGGAACTGACATCGCAGATACCCGATACCCGCTACCATTCGCGTCCGATGGAAGCCCTTTCGATCGAAGACCTCGCGGCGACGCCGCATGAAACCGCCGTCAAGCGGCGATTCGCCTCCCGCAACCTCGGCTGGCTGATGATGCTGCTCTTCTTTGCAGGGTTCGTTGCGGTCGTCGAGCTGTTCGACAACATCGAGAAGCACTCCACCATCGACGTGGCCATCGCCGGGCCGAACCTGGCCCTGGTGATCCTGCTCATCTTCGTCGTGCGGGACGTCATCCGCGTGGAACGGCACGGCGGCAAGCCGGGACGGTGGAGCCTGGCTCGCTACCTGCGCCGGTACGTCGGGCCGCTGACGATCTCGTATCTGCTGCTGCAGTACTCGCTGTTCGTCGCTTTCTCGCGCAACGGCGAGAGTTACATCGGTTGGGCGATCTGCTTCCCGTTTTTCCTGCTCGGGTTTCGCATGCTCACCTCGGAGATCGTGCTCCTGCACCTCTACCTGATCGCGGTTCCGACCGTGATGGCCCTGGCGAACAAGGAAGTCTACAAGTCGTTCACGGCCGTCGCGGTCTCGGTCGCCAGCGTCAACGCCTTCTGCGCAGCCGTCGAGGTCTTCGCCTCATCGCGGCTGCGCCGCGAGGTCTCCAACGACTGGCGGCAGCGGCAGGTCCAGGCCCGCGAGCAGCTTCGCATGCGCGACGAGCTGCAGTACGCGCGGCAGTTGCAGATCTCCATGCTGCCGGAGTGCGCGCCGGCGCTGGCCTGGGTCGACGTGGCCGGGGCCTCCGTGCCGGCCACGGAAGTCGGGGGCGACTACTTCGATTACTTCCTCGTCGGAGAGTCGCTGGCCATCGTCGAGGGTGACGTGGCGGGCCACGGCCTGGCCAGCGGCATCGTTCTGGCCAGCCTGCGCAGCGGCTTCACCCTGCTCCGCGACGCCCTGACCGATCCCGCCGCCGTGCTCCAGCCCCTGCACAACCTCGTCGCCGAGACGAGCCGGCATCGCACCCTGGTCACCCGCCCCGTGCACCGGCCCAATCCCCTTACCCAGCGCCCCCGTTTCCCCAGCGCC
>CAZYTO010000215.1:0-9980 GCA_964650405.1 uncultured Thermoanaerobaculia bacterium
GGGCGAGGGACAGGTCGACTGGAGCGGGCCGGCCCGTGCCATCTACGACCGATTCCGCGCCTTCGACCCCTGGCCTGGCCTGATTGCCGGGGAGTTGAAGCTGATCGACATCCGGCCGGCTTCCGGCCATGGCACGCCCGGTACGATCCTCGGCGTCGACGAGAGCGGCGTGCTCGTAGCCACTGGCGACGGGGCGCTGCGTTTGGTGACCGTGCAACGACCCGGCAAGCCCCGAGTGGCGGCCGCCGATCTGGCGCGCGGCAGCGGCTGGAAGAGCGGCAGCGTGCTGTCATGAACGAACGCCAGCGCGCGCTCGACCTGCTCCGTCGAATCGAGCGAGAGTCGTCGTACGCCTCGCTGCTCCTCATCGAGGAGACGGGGTTCGTGCGCACGCTGGTGCTCGGCGTCCTGCGCTGGCGCTCGCGGCTCGACCACGCCGTCGCGCAGTTCGCCCAACGCAAGGTCGACCCGCACCTGCTGGACGTCCTTCGTCTCGGCGCGTTCCAGCTTCTCTTCAGCGACGTGCCGCAGTACGCCGCCGTGGGGGAGACCGTGGCCCTGGCGCCGAAGCATGCGCGCGGCTTCGCCAACGCCGTATTGCGGCGGATCGCCGAGGGGAAAGCGAAGGAGCCGGAGGACCTCGCCACGCGCACGGCCCACCCGGAGTGGCTCATCGCGCGCTGGACGAAGCACTACGGCGCGGCGCGTGCGACGCGGATCGCCGAGGCGAACCAGCAATGGTCGTTTCCCGATGTGCTGACCGATGCGCCGCCTGCGGATGCCGAGCCGTCATCGCTCGTGCCGGGCATCTGGAAGCTGAAGCACTCCAGCGCCGGCGTCGAGGGCTACGCTCTCGACGAGGGGAGCGCGCTCATCGCCGCCATCGCCGCGGCCACGTCGAGCGACGTCCTCGATCTCGCCGCGGCGCCCGGCGGCAAGACGATCGTCATGCGCGCGCGGGGCGCGCGCGTGGTCAGCAACGACGTCTCCCTGACACGCCTGCGGCCGCTGTTCGGGCGGTCGTCGAAGATCGTCGTCGGCGACGGCAGGCGTCCTCCTTTTCGCCGCCGGTTCACGACCGTGCTTCTCGATGCGCCGTGCAGCGCCACCGGAACGATCCGCAAGAACCCCGAACTGAAGTGGCGTCTGCGTGAAAGCGATCTCGCCACCTTCCCGATTCTGCAGAAAGAGTTGCTGCGTGCGGCCCTCGAACTGGCCGCAGGCTATGTCGTGTACTCCACCTG
This sequence comes from uncultured Thermoanaerobaculia bacterium, assembly GCA_964650405.1. GTDB lineage: Bacteria > Acidobacteriota > Thermoanaerobaculia > Gp7-AA8 > Gp7-AA8 > CAZYTO01. The sequence continues at coordinate 1,245 of CAZYTO010000215.1, forward strand.
TTCGCTCGAGCCCGAAGAGAACGACGATGTGATCGCGACTGCCATCGCCGCCGGCGGCTGGCAGCGCATCGACATGACGCCGTTCACGCCGGAAGGAGCCCGCCCGTGGGTAGAGAACGGCGTCCTGCGGCTCACTCCCGACAGCGGCGCTGACGGGTTCACGGCGTTCGTGCTGCGGCGGACGACGAGAAGCGAAGGTTGAGGGCTACGGCAACCCCGCCCACCCCAAGTCAGCGACGAAGTCTGTATTCCGCAGGCCGGTCGGCTGGTAGTAGCAGTAGCGGGAGTTGAGCAGTGCGAGGAGTAGCGGAATCTGACCCTCATTGATCTGAATGTGCGCCCAACCTGACGCCGTGCTCCCGGAGGATTGCGTCTTCTGTGCGTCGCTGACGAGACGCAGAAAGAGCTCCGGCATCTGGCCTGACATCTCAGGAATGCGAAACTCCCAGGAGTCGACACGCCCCTGGCCGATCGGTGATGGATTCGTTGTCCATGGCTCGAGCGTGGTCTGGAAGACGTGAGCGTCATCGAAATAGCAATCGCGGCCCATCGCGAAGACGGTGAGCATGAGCCCGACGCGTGCGGGATCGGTTGCAGCCGTCGAAACTTGCACATTCTGATTGAGGCCATGAATGATGACTGAGGCTGAGCCGTCCGCGTTCCTGCGGCCGGCACGAATATCCGTGATCTTGAATGCGGTCATGACTTCTCCCTTCGCTGTTCTTCACCGGAAGAGTGTCGGTCCGCCGCTTTCTCCCACCCCTGCTGACGTTAGAATCCCCACCTTCGCATGCCCCGCGACCTGAATGTGGGCAACGGCTCGCTGCTGGTTGCCATCGACGCGAAGTACCGGATCGCCGACCTCTACTTCCCGCATGTCGGGATGGAGAACCATGCCGGGACACCCTCGCGCTTCGGCGTCTGGGTGGATGGAGCATTCTCCTGGGTCGAGGACGACCGCTGGCAGCGCTCCCTCGGCTATCTCCGCGACACGATCGTCTCCGATGTCCTGCTGCACAACGAGGATCTCGGCCTTCGCCTCCGCTGCTACGACACCGTCGACGCCGACCACGACATCTACGTGCGCAAGATCGTCGTGCGGAACCTGCGCGAGCAGGCCCGGCGGGTGAAGCTCTTCTTTCATCACGACCTCGACCTCTACGGCAACGTCACCGGGGACACGGCGTTCTTCGACCCGGATGCGCGCGCCGTCATCCACTACAAGATGCGGCGCTACGTTCTCATCAGCGCCGGCCTGGAGGGGCAGCACGGCATCGACGAGTACGCCTGTGGCCGGAGCGGCATCGGCAGCAGCGAAGGGACGTGGCGCGACGCCGAGGACGGCGTGCTGTCGATGAATGCCATCCAGCAGGGTGCCGTCGACTCGACCATCGCCGTCACCATGGACGTCGATCCTTTCGGCAATGCAACGGCCTACTACTGGATCTGTACGGGTGAGAGCTACCGCACCGTGCGCGGCCTCGACCGGCGGGTGGCCGAGGAGACACCGGCCAAGATCATCGGCCGGACGGCTTCGTACTGGTACACCTGGGTCAACAAGAGCGGCGAAGACCTTTCCGACCTGCCGGAGGAGATCCTCGACCTCTACCAGCGCTCGCTCCTCATCGTGCAGACGCAGTGCGACCACGACGGAGGCATCCTCGCGGCCAACGACTCCGACATCGAGTGGGCACACAACGACCACTACTCGTACGTCTGGCCGCGCGACGGTGCGTTCGTCGCCGACGCCATGGATCGGGCCGGCTTTCATCAGCTCGCCCGCCGCTTCCTGCAGTGGGCCCACGACACCATCAGCAACGACGGCTACTTCCTCCACAAGTACAACCCTGACGGCTCGTACGCATCGTCGTGGAACCCGTGGGTGCGCAACGGAAAGAAGCAGTTGCCCATCCAGGAAGACGAGACGGCCCTGACGCTTTGGCTGCTGGCGCGGCACTATGAACGGACGCGCGATCTCGAGCTCCTCCGGTCCGTCTATGAGCGGCTGGCCATCCAGCCGGCCGAGTTCATGGCCGCGTATCGCGATCCGGCCACCGGGCTTCCCCTCCCGTCCTTCGATGTGTGGGAGGAGCGGCAGGGCGTCTTCACGTTCACCTGTTCGGCCGTCTTCGCCGGCATGCAGGCGGCGGCGGAGCTGGCCAACCTGTTCAACGAGCCGGAGCGGCGGGCGCGTTACCAGCAGGTGGCCGCGGACATCCGCGACGGAATGATGCGCCACCTGTGGCTGGAGTCCGAGCAGCGGTTCGCCCGCGGACTGGTCCTGCAGGACGATGCCCTGGTGCTCGACCGGACCGTCGATGCCTCGACCTTCGCCACGTTCTACCTCGGTGCGTTCGCGGCCGACTCCACCATGGTCGAGCAGACCATGGCCACGGTGCGGGAGCGTCTGTGGGTGCCGACCGAGACGGGCGGTCTTGCGCGCTACGAAAACGACACCTATCAGAAGCAGAACGAGTCGAACGGCAGCGGGATCAGCGGCAATCCGTGGATCATCTGCACGCTGTGGCTGGCCGAGTACGCCGTGGCCCGCGCCTCGACCATGGCCGAGCTGCAGAGCGCCCTCGATCTCGTGCGCTGGGCGCGCTCCAAGGCCCGCCCCTCCCTCGTTCTCCCCGAACAGGTCGACCCGTTCACCAGCGAGCCGCTCGGTGTCGCGCCCTTCACCTGGAGCCACGCCCAGGTGGTTTCCGTTGTCCGTGGATATCTCGATTCATTGCGCCGGTTTCGTCATGGCGGCAGTGAAAACGGCGGCCGTTCGCGAGCCGTTGACAAACCGGGAACCGTCTCCTAGATTGTCGAAACGCTCGAAAAACGCAGGCGTTTCTTGCGAGGAGGGATTTCTCATGGCTGGTAAAGCTGACGTCATCAACGCCATTGCTGAAGAGGCCGGCATTTCGAAAAAGGAGGCCGGAGCGGCGTTCGATGCCTTTGTCGGCTACATCACCGAGTCGTGCCAGCGCGACGTCCGTTGCGCCATTCCGGGACTGGGCAGCTTCAGCGTGACCCACCGCGAGGCGCGCGAAGGCCGCAACCCCCGCACGAACGAGAAGATCAAGATCCCCGCCTCCAAGAACGTCCGTTTCAAAGCCGGCAAAGACCTGCGCGACGCCGTCAATTCGCCGAAGCGCAAGCGCTGAGCGAGCCCTCGCAATCCAGTAGCTCCGTGCAGCGGCGAAAGCGCCCGCGGCGTTTTCGTCATGCGTAACGACGCCCGGGGTTACTCGTGCCTCATGCCCCACTCGGCACTCGGCACTGCGGACTCGGCACTCGCTTTCACACCCACGCCCGCGGCACGAACAGCTTCTCGTACAGGTTGATCGCGTAGCGGTCCGTCATCCCTGCCAGGAAATCGATGGCCAGGCGCTCGGCCGGCTCTTCGCGCCCGCCGAAGAATTCAACCGGATGCGCGACGACATACTCGAACAGCGCCGTGAGGATGTGCTGGGCCTTCACGAACTCCCCCCGCACGGCCGGCAGCAGGTACATGTTGTCGAACATGTAGCGCCGCAGAGCCTCGAGCGCTTCGAGAACCTCGGCGGTCATGGAGATGGCCTCGTAGTCGCAGGCCAGGGTGGCCGTGATGACGTCGCGCACCATGCGATCGATGCGCACGCCGGCCCGGTCGCCGAGCGTGGCCCGGATCTCCGCCGGGAGGTCGTTCTCCGTGATGATCCCGGCGCGAATGCCGTCGTCGATGTCGTGATTGACGTAGGCGATGATGTCGGAGATGCGGACGATGTCCCCCTCCAGCGTGAGGGCGCGCGACTTCGGCCGCGTGCGCAGCAGCTCGCCTTTTTCGCCCTTGGAGTGCTTGAGGATGCCGTCGCGGACTTCGATGGTGAGGTTGAGCCCCCGCCCGTCGTTCTCCAGCACCTCCACCACGCGCACCGATTGGCGGTAGTGATCGAACCCGCCGCGTACGAGCTTGTTCAGCGCCGCTTCACCGGCGTGCCCGAACGCGGAGTGGCCGAGGTCGTGTCCGAGCCCGATGGCCTCGGTGAGCACCTCGTTGAGGCGGAGCGACTTGGCGATGGTGCGGGCGATCTGCGTCACCTCCAGCACATGGGTGAGGCGGGTGCGGTAGTGATCGCCCTCCGGGGCCAGAAAGACCTGCGTCTTGTGCTTGAGGCGGCGGAAGGCCTTGCAGTGGATGATGCGGTCCCGGTCCCGCTGGTATGCAGGGCGTAGATCGTCTTCCGCCTCGGCGCGGTCGCGGCCGCGCGTCTCGGCGCTCCGCGCCGCGTGCGCCACGAGCGTGTCGGACTCGATCTTCTCCAGCATTTCGCGGATGTTCATGCCCGCATTCTAGGGAAGGGCGACGGGCCGCGCGGCGGGTTGTGGTGAACCGGTCCGGCGGCTACCACGGATTGGGGTAGCAGGTGCAGGATTCTACATTTCGTGGAGCGTCCGGCCCCGGCCGTCCGGTGCGGGACGCGCCCCTATAATCGCGGCATGCTCGGCCGGCGGCTGGCTTCGATCTTCACGGCGGGATTGCTTGCCGCCTGTGGCTCTACCGGCAATGGGCGGAACAACATGCACCTCATCACGCCGCCGAGCCCTGGCGAACGGGCGGAAATGAACGGCGTGCTGCGCGGGGCCGTGGAGCCGGTGCCGCTCCGTCTCTTCGAGGCCGGTGAATTCGAGCAAGGCGGAGTGAAGTTGCCGTACCGGTTGCTGCGACCGGAGAACGTCGTGCCGGGACGGCGGTATCCCCTCGTCGTGCTCATGCACGGGTCCGGGCAGATCGGCATGGACAACCTCGCCCAGCTCGGCATCGATGCCAAGAGCTGGGCCTCGCCCGTGATGCGGCGGAAGTACCCGGCCTTCGTCCTCGCGCCGCAGTTTCCGGAGCGACCGGTCAACTACGTCCGGAACGAGGAAGGGATCCCTCACGGCAATCCGACGAAGCTGCTCGACGTGGCACTGGACATGGTGGCGAAGGTGGCTGCCGGGCTTCCGGTCGAACCGAAGCGCATCTACGGTGTCGGCTACTCCATGGGCGCGTCGGCGTTGTGGTGTGCCCAGGGGCGCCGGCCCGGCCTCTTCGCTGCCGTCGCCGCAATCGACGGAGTGCCGAACGCCGACGCCTACCTGGCCTCGCCGCAGACTGCGCTGCTCGTGGTCCAGGGCGATCTCGACGACAAAGCCGCGGTTCAGGCCAACGAAACGGCGTTCGAGCGCCTCCGCCACCAGCGGGTCACGTTCTGGCGCTTCGTCAACACCAGCCACGACTACCCCCTGGAGCTCCTCACCCGGCCTTACCTCGCGGACTGGCTGTTCGCGCATACGCTGGAGTGACGGCGTTTCCCGATGGATGACGACCTCCATGGAGCTTGATGAAGACTTCCATGGAGCTTGATGACGCCCTCCATGAACGCAGTTGCGTCCGGAGACGGCTCTTAATGCTTCACGATTCTGCGCTTCGCAGGTCCGCTGCCGGTTTTCGCCGGCACGACGAGCAACGTGACGCTCTGGGCGGGCAGCGTCAGCGTCAATCCGCTCGTGGAGACATCCGGAGCATGTGTGATCGCACCGTTCACCAGTTGCCAGCGTTGCGCTGATGCGGCGGCCGCGAAATTGGCGAGGTTGATCGTCGCGGCGGTTGTGCTGCTGAGCGCCTTGTTGACGATCATGATCGTCAGCGTGCTGTCGGTGGAGCGAACGGCCGCGAAGACGGCGACGGTGTCCGGATTCGGGCCGCCGGCCGCGACGCTGACGTCGCCAAAGGCCGACTTCGCGCCGTCGTAATTGCGGTACATCTGCATGGCCTTGAAGACCGGCGAGCCGTCCGGAGGCGTCGTCCAGCGGGTGGCGAGGCCGGCGCCTTCGCGTCCCAGGATGCCGAGGATGTCGGCCTGGGCCGTGGCGCCGTTCATGTGCGCCTCCGCGCCCCAGTTGTACTCGGTGACGCCGATGGACGTGCCGGGGTAGTACGTATCGACCCACTGCCGCATGCGGGGGATGAGCTTCACCTTATCGCCGATCCACGACTCCGAGGTGTAGGCAGGGTCCCAGAGCTGCCGTGTGGAGCGGTTGCGGAGGAGCTGCATGTCCGCGGACACGTCGTCGCTGAACTCTCCTCCCTGCGGGTAGAAGTGCAAGGTCAGGATGTCCAGCAGCCGCCGGCCGTGCGCCGTGTCGTAGCTGTGGAGCTGGTCGAGCAGCCATGGCACGTAGTCCCAGTTCCCGTGCGCCTGCCTGTCGGGGAAGCTCGAGTAGCCGTGCGCGGCGCCGTACTGCTGGTCGTAGCCGCTGTAGAGATAGCCGCCCCAGCCCCACTCTTCGGGAGCGGCGACAAGAGCATTGGCGTCGACGTCTTTGATACGGCCGGCGTAGTCGATGATCTTCGCCCGGATGTTCTCCATCGCCGGCCCCGTGGGCTGGACGTCGCGATGGGTGGAGAACCAGATGGAGTGCTCGTTGTCGAGCGCGTAGTAGCGGACGCCGCCGGATCCGGACGCTCCCCAGGTGCTGACGAGGTGCCGGATCCAGTTCTGCTGGAAGAGTGAGTCGGCAGGCAGGTTCGCCTCGTTGGGATCGTTGCCGGTGATCTCGCTGCCGTTCGTCCGCACGCCGTTGCCGGCGTCAGGGAACCAGGGATCGGTGTACTGCTGCGGGCCGTACTTGGCGACGGAGAAGCTGGCGAGCTTTGTGCGGTTGTTGCCGAGCCGGGCCACCCAGCCGATGATCGGAACGGTAAGGAACGGCTGCGCGCCGGCAGCGTGAGTGTTCTGCACGAACGTGTCGTCCCACTCGCCGGCCGCGGCGCTCTCGTACCCGATCGACTCGAAGAAATAGTCGGCGGCGCGATTGCTGGCGTTGGCCTGCCAGTTGTAGCGGGTCTCGGCGTTGCCGCCGGAGCGGTTGAGCGGCGCGTTGAGCGCCTCCAGCTCGCTCGTCGAAGCGAAGGCCACGCCGTAGATGTTCGGGCTGATGGGATGGCGGCTCGCCGCGGCGTCGACCGTGATCGTCACCTGTGCGTGGAGCGGCCAGGCCAGCGCGACGAGCGTAACGGCGAGAGGCGGGAGCGGTTTCATGACGGGAGAGAGGATGCGCGCACGCCCGGTGGGAACGGCTTGTTGAGTCCGGATCAGGCGCTAATCAATTCACCGCGCAGCACCGTCACGGCATTGCCGGCGATGCGCACGCGGTCTCCGGCCAGAGTAACGCGCAACGTACCGCCGCGTAGTGACGCCTGATACGCCGTCATCTCGTTCCGTCCGAGGCGCGACGCCCAGTAGGGTGCGAGCGCGCAGTGCGTGGAGCCGGTCACGGGATCTTCGTCGATCCCCGACTGCGGCGCGAAGAAGCGGGAGACGAAGTCATAGCCGGGCATCGAGGCGCGGCTCGTCACCACCACGCCGCGGGCCGGGACGCGCCGGAGCTGGGCCAGGTCCGGCTGCAGGGCACGGACGTCGTCCTCGCCGGCGACCTCGACGAAGCAGTCGAAGCGATTGCGGCCGACGAAGAGCGGCTTGACGTTGAAGGCTTCCAGCAGACCCTCCGGGGCCTGGGCCGCCTCGACCGGCGTGGAGGGGAAGTTCAATTCGATCCAGTCGCCGTCACGCGCGGCGGTGAGCAGGCCGCTGCGCGTCTGGAAGCAGGCCGTCTCGGCGGGCGGCAGCAGGCCTTCCTCCCAGAGCGCGTGCGCCGAGGCAAGAGTGGCGTGGCCGCAGAGATCGACCTCTACGGCCGGCGTGAACCAGCGCAGCGACCAGTCGCCGTCGTCACGCCGGCGGAGGTAGGCCGTCTCCGCGAGGTTCATCTCCGCCGCGACGTGCTGCATCCAGGTGTCGTCCGGCTCGCGATCGCCGAGAAAGACGATCGCGGCCGGATTGCCCCGGAAGGGCTTGTCGGTGAAAGCGTCGATCTGGAGAAGGCGCATGGGGTTGGTCGCGGGGGGGTACGGGTTGCGAGGGTTGCGGGGTTACGGGGTTGCCCGGCATGGATACGCCCGGCAACCCGGCAACCCCTGCATGCAGTCGTCAACGAACCGAACTAGAACCCCTGGACCTTGGCGGCCCTTCCGTAGCACAGCCTCGTCACGATGAACCCGAGGACGATCACGAGGGCGGCCCAAAGATCACGATACGCATTGCTGTAGATCGTTGGATAGTGGACGTTGCTGACCATGAAGAAGATCAGCGGGACGGACATGAACGTGTTGTGGCGGGAGCGGAGACCGGCAATCTTGACCTCGGGAGAGTCGGCGGCCAGCGGCGTTCCGGCTTTGAGGGCGCTGATGATCTTCTTCTGATTCGGCCAGATCACCATCCAGACGTTCAGCGCCATGGTCGTGCCGAAGATCATGCCGGCGTGGATATAGAGCGAACGCGCGCCGTAGTGACCGACGAACTCGAGCAGCGCATAGAAGCCGGCGTAGAGGGCGAGGCAGATTCCGGCGGCAACGACCTTGTTCGCCAGCGCCTTCATGATGGCGTTGTAGATCACAAAGCCGACGGCGAGACCGATCAGGAAGATTGCCAGCCAGAGCCAGGTGTTCTTGCCGCCGGGATAGTCGCTCTCGAAGAGAGTGTCCTTCGACTGGTAGTAGATGATGCCGGCCAGGATGAAGCCGGAGAACCAGGTCCAGGCAGCACCCCAGCGGAACCAGTAGAGCGCGCGGGGCAGCAGCTCGGGGTTGACCACCTTCTTGGTAGGGCCGTCGATCTTCGCCTGGAAAGGCCCGTTGACCCAGTTGAAGAAGTAGAGGTG
>CAZYTO010000216.1:0-9978 GCA_964650405.1 uncultured Thermoanaerobaculia bacterium
TTCCGAACAAGGGCTTTACGTATGTGGGCCTGAAAAAGGCGCCGTAATGGCAGCGTGCAGTTCCTGGCCCGCCGAGCCCCAGGCGCGGCGGGCCGCGTTGCGTTTGCAGGGAAAGGGAGACGCACATGGCGTACGAATCACTATCGAATTCCAATTCGCAGGGTCAGGGCAATGGCCTTCAGCAACGTTCCGCCGTCGGCAATCACCACAACCATCCGGTGTTCCGCAAAACCATACAAACATTTGGGCTTATACTTTCCGGACTCCAGCAAGAACATTCCGGGAAGCAGATGACTGCAGAGGAGCTCTTCAGGGCGAACCTGAAGCTCGTGGGACGCATCGTCGGCGGCGTGTGCCGGCGGTCCGGTCTGCGCGGTGCGGACGCCGAGGATTTCGGGTCGGCGGTGAACCTCGCCCTGATGGAGAACGACTTCGCGATTCTGCGTGCATACGAAGGTCGTTCCTCGCTGGCCACGTTCCTGACCGTCGTCATCCAGCGTCTGCTCGCCGAGGAGCGCCGGCGGAGCGGGGGAAGCTGGCACGCCTCGGCCGATGCGCGGCGTCTCGGCGATGCGGCGGTGCTGCTGGAAGAGCTGCTGGTGCGGGACGGGCGCTCGCTCGACGATGCCCTGCCTCTCGTTCGCGCCGTCGATCCCTCGCTCGACCGCGCCGCCGTGGACGTCCTGGCGACGCGCCTGCCACGGCGCGCGCCACGGGTGCGCTTCGTGGGGTTGTCCGGTGACGACGACTTCGTTTCTTCCGAACGGGCGGACGCCCGGGCCCGCGATACCGAGGCCCGCCGGACCTCCGCGCGCGCCGGACGTGTGATCTGCGAGACGCTGGCCGCCTTTCCGGTGGAAGAACGGATGCTCATCCGCTTCCGCTTCGGCGAAGGTCTGAGCATCGCCGACACGGCGCGCCTGCTCGGCCTACCGCAGCGTCCCCTCTACCGCCGTGTCAAAGCGCTGCTGCGGCAGCTTCGCGCTGCGCTGGAGAAGGCAGGGGTCACTGCGGCTTCCGTCGAAGAGGTGATCGCTGCCGCGGCCACGGAGGGGATCGATTTCGATCTGGACGGGAAAAACGACGCGCCCCGGGGCTCCAACACGGTGGAGTGCCGGCCTTGAGCAGCCAGCATCGCACGGATTGCCCGAGCGACGCCACCCTGGCGGCGTTCGTCGACGGCGATCTCGAAGTCATGACCCGCAGGAACGTTCTGATGCACATCGAGCACTGCCGCGACTGCATGGGCGCCGTTCTGTCGGCGAATGCACAGCTCCGGGAGGACGGCGCGGTGTACGGCGCTGCAGGCGACCATGGTGCGGAGCACAGTGCCGACGATGGTGCCGAAACCACCACCGCGCGTGCCATGCGCGCCGCCGCACCCTTGCATCCCTCGCGTTGGGCACTGGCGGTAGCGGCGGCGGTGCTGCTCGCGGTCCTCTCCGTGCCGCTGCTTCTGCTGCGCGACCGTGGACCGATCCACCGCCTCGTCGCCCTGGCGCCGCGCTCCGCACGCCTGGTCGAGCCGCGCCTCACCGGCGGCTTCCCCTGGGCGGCGTACGCCGGTGCGCATCGCGCTGCCGGCGAGGCGAAGGATGCCGGGCAGTTGAAGCTCGGAGGTGCGGCAGGAGAGATCGTCGAGCAGGCTGCCCGCGACAGCAGCCGGGAAGCACAACACGCCGCCGGCGTCGCGCTGGTCCTCGTGCAGGAGCCGGCCGAGGCGGTGGCTCGTCTGGAAGCGGCGGTGACCGCACAGTCACACGCACAGTCAGCCGGCCAGTCGCGTGACGCAGCGGCCGCACAAGCAAGCGATCCGAAAGTCTGGAGCGACCTGGCCGCGGCGCGTTACGCCGCGGCCTCGCAGCTCGGACGGGCGTCGCTCTACCCGGCCGCACTGGCGGCGGCCGACGCTGCACTGCGCCTCGACCCCAATCTTTCCGAAGCGCTCTTCAATCGCGCGCTGACTCTCGACCGCCTCGGACTGGTATTCGACGCCAAACGCGCCTGGCAGCGCTACCTCCAGGCGGATACGTCCTCCGCCTGGACCACCGAGGCGCAGACGCGACTGGCGCAACTGCCGGCCACGACGCACAAGGCGCAGTTCGAACATGACCGCCCGCTGCTCGAGCAGGCGGCCGCGCGCGGTGATGCTGCCGCCGTACGCCGCTATGTCGACGCGAATCGCGAGCTGGCACGCCGCTACGCCGAGCCGATCTACCTCGGACACTGGGGCCAGGCCGTGCAGCGCAACGACACGGCCGAGGCGGCGCGGCTGCTCTCCGTCAGTCGAAGCATCGGGAGTGCGCTCGTCGAGCTCTCCGGAGACGCGCTGCTGCGCAACGCCGTGCAGACCATCGATGCCGCGACGCCCGCCGGGCAGCAGGCCATCGCCGCGGCGCACGTCCTTTATCTGAGCGGCCGGACTGCCTACAGCCACGACCAGCATGAGGTCGCCGAGCGTGACCTGCTGCGCGCCGCGGCAGCATTCGAGGCCGCACACGACCCGATGGGACTGCAGGCAGGGTATTACGCCGCCAGCGTGCGGCTGGCCGGAAACGACACCGCCAGTGCACTGGCCGGCCTCGAGCGAGCGCTGGCCGCCGCCGATGCCCATCGCGACTACATCAGCTTCGGAGCCTACGTACGCTGGGACCTCGGCCGGGCCCTGAGCGCGGAAGACGACTGGTCCGGCGCCGAGGCCGTGCTGGCCGTGGGAGCGGCGATGCTGGAGCATGTGGGCGAGCGGGAAGGGGAGGCCTTCATGGAAACGAATCTCGCCGAAGCCCTCTCCTCTCTCGGACGCAACGACGATGCCTGGCTGGCACGCATGCGGTCGTTTTCCACCCTCAGCGCGGAAGGGATCAACCCGCAACGTTTGGCCACGGCCATTGCCAAGGCGGCGGAGGGCGAGCTGGCAGCCGGACATCGCGACGCCGCGCTCGCGCTGATGTCGACGGAGGCGTCCGTCGCACCCGATGCCGGCAGACCGCAGATGGCCATCGGCGGACTGGTGACCCGGGCCATGCTGCAGTCCATGAACGGCGACCAGGCCGCGGCGATGCAGACGGCGCGGCAGGCCGAGGCGCTCGCGCAGCAGACTCCTGACCCCGCGTTGCGCGCGAGTTGGACGGCCACCGCCGACGTTGCCAGGGGTGCGGTTCTGGCCGCGCAGGACCCCCGCGCCGCGGCCGGGCCGCTGACGCGGAGCATCGACTTCTACGCCTCGCACGCCACGTCCGGACAGCTTCTCGATCCGCTGCTCCTCCGCGCGCGCTGCGCCGTGCGTACCGGCGACGTGCCGGCCGCCCTGCGCGACCTCGAGCGGGGGATGAGCATCGTGGAGAGCCACCCGGCCGGCGTGCCGGGGGCAGCAGCGGCGCCGAGTCTCCTCGACGCCGGGCGCGCCGTCTAGACCGACGCCATCCGTCTCAGCCTCGACCACTGCGACGAGGCGGCCGCCTTTGTCTATGCCGAGCGCTCGCATGGAGAGCCGGTCACGCTCTCCGAGTTGCGTCATCGCCTGGCCGGCACCGGCACGGCCGTGCTGGAAATCGTGGCCCTACCTGGCGAATTGGTTACCTTCGCCGTCGCGGAGAACGACACTGTCATCCGGCGAAAGGCCGCCGATCCGGACGCGCTCGCGTCGCTCGCGGACGACGCCCTCGCCGAGCAGGGGACCACCGCCGCGGCGAAGCTCTACGATGCCCTGATCCGGCCGGCCGGCGCCCTTCTGGATCACGCCCGCGAGGTGGTGATCGTCGCCGACCCGCCGCTGCTGACCGTGCCGTTCGCGGCAACCTACGATTCCGTCCACGGCCGCTTCGCCGTCGAGCGATGGGCGGTGGCGATGGCCTCGAGCGCCGGTTCCCTGCAACCCGAAGAAGCTCGAACGGCCGCGCCGGCCGTGGCAGTCATGGCCTTGCCGAGCGGCGGCGCCGATTCGAGGGGACTGCCGGAGGTGGAGAACGAGGTGCACGACGTCGCCGCCCTTTACGGGCGCGCGACGCCTCTGGCCGCCGCGCCTTCCACCCTGGCCGGACTCCGCACCGCGGCCGCGGGTACGGAGGTCGTACACATCGCCGGTCACACGGAGCGCCAGCCTGGTGGCGGCGAACAGGCGTTGTTGTTCGGCACGTCCGGGAAGATCGAGCGCGTCTCGTGGAAGGCGGTCGTCGCGTCGCCTGCGCCGTATCGCGGGGTGGTAGTGCTGGCGGCCTGCGAGACCCTTCGGCCTCCTCCCTCCGCGGCCACGCGCGCACTCAGCCTCGGTGCGGCGTTCTCCGCCGCCGGCGCGGCAGGCGTGGCCGGCACGCTGAGCCCGATCGGCGACCGCGACGCGCGGTCGCTGTTCCGTGCCCTGCACCGGCAGCTTGCGTCTGGAGTGCCTTTGGCGGACGCCTTACAGACCGTGCAGCAGGACGCCATTGTCTCGGAGAAAACGAACGGAGGCAGCCACGCATGGCGCGCGGTTGCCTCATGGACCCGGCGCATTCCCGCGCCAACTCGAAGAAAGGAGTGATTCGTGGGTGAACTGAACATCACGTTTTCGGGAGCCTGCGTCAACCTGTTCGGCATCGTTCCCGGTGTGCCCATGCGGACCGTCCTGCCCAACGCCATAGCGATCCGCTTCGGCGTGATCCAGGTACCGTGGCGCGGCGATCAGATCCGGAACGCGGAGTACTTCCTGATGCCGCACGTCGCCCAGGCTCGCGATCAGCAATTTGGCGGCAGTCCCCTGCCCCTCATGGGCTATCACCTGACGGTGAGCAACGCCAAAGCACAGCCCTTCTGCCGTGATACGCGCGGTTTCAGCCTCTATGAGTTCCTGCCGGATCTCAAGCTCTCCTCGAGCGTCGTTTTCGAGGGCAATGCCATGGCGTACTTCGACATCTTCGGTGGCAGGGTCTGGACGGAGGGATCGGGAATCTTCGAGCCTCGCCTCACCCGTGTCTGCATCAAGACCGAAGGAACGCCGAAGATCCGCTTGACGCCCCTGCCGGGGAACATCCTGCCGGTCCCGGTCCCGGAAATCGAAACCAGCGAGCTGTGGGTCACCAACCTCGACCTCGAACCGGCAGTCGAAGATACGTCTTTCGATTTCCTGCTCAATTATCTCGTTGCCGAGGACGGCATCCCGCTGCGGCTGAGCAAACGCGTGCCCGGCATGCCCGACGAACCGCCGAGGCTGACCTTGATCCATCTCGGAGAGAGGTTGAAGGCGCTCGGAATGCTGATCGAGACCCAGGGCACGGTGAGTGGCTGGCGGGCTGCGGTCAGACGAGGAGACGAACCGGGAAACGCGTTTGGTGCCATCTCCGCCTTGCCGCCCCCGCCCGGAAATGAATCGCTCCACGGGGAGCTTGCCGGCGCCGCCATCGATCCCGTTTCCTACAACGTGTCGTGCTCGACGAGCGATCTGCCGTAGAGAGGAGCGATCATGTCCAAAGCCATACCGCATGACCACGTGCTGACGCCCTTTGGCCTGCTGCACAAGGATTTTGTGAAAGAAGTCACCCCCGATGACAGGTCCACCCTCGAGCCACGCCCTGACTTCCCGAAAGGTCCTCCGCCGCATGTGATGGGGCTGGGCGGCTGGATCGAGGCCGGCACCTTCACGCCGTCCGAGCCTCTCGGATCCATGCGGGTGAGCTTCAAGGTACCGGAGCCTCCCAAAGTGCCCGGAGCGCTCATCTACCTCTTTCCCGGTGCGCAGAACGCCTCCCTGACGACGCTACTCCAGCCGGTGCTGCAGTGGGGCAACAACAACAAGTTCGGCGGTGAGTACTGGACCATCGCCAGTTGGCACTATGTCGCCGCGGGCGGCACGCGGCATTCGCATCACGTCAGGGTGAATCCCCACGATACGGTCGTCGGAACGATCAAGGTGATTGCCCACACCCCGGATGCGTGCGATTGGTCCGTCGAGGCCAGGCTTGGCGAGTCCGACACGTGTGCGACGCTGATCGTGCCCGGCCTCACGCAGTTGCTCCTGTTCCTCGCCGCCGGTGCGCTGGAAGCCTACTCGCTCGAGTCGTTGGGCCAGCCTGTATGGGGGCAGTATCCGGAAAGCGGGTCCACCCGGTTCCACATTGACGAGCTTCAGAATCTCAACGGCACCGCGTCCTTCGCGGACTGGAATTCGAGAATCAGAACGACCGAATGTGGATTCGAGGTCCGCGTCAGCGACAACAGGAAGGATGTGACGCTGGTCTATCCGTAGGACACGTCCATCCGGCGCGTCATCGCCAGCGTCCCCACCCGCGTATCAAAGCCGTGGCCATCGAGCGCGACGTAGCCGCGCTCGATGGCGCGGCGGGCCCAGCGGAGAAGGGCCCGAATGAATTGTGCTCCGGCGGCGTCGGTGCGGATGTTTCGGGCCACGGTCTCGCAGCCGCTCTCGGCGCGGGCGACGTTCCGCCGGAGGAGCCGCAGCATGCGCTCGCGCACGGCAGGGTCGGCTTCGGCGGCGAACATGCGCAGGTCGAGCTCCACGACGTAGAGGAGCGAGTACAACGCGTGCAGGACGGACGTCATGGGACGGGCCACGCACTGCGAGAGCGGAGTGGGGAAGAGCTCTGCCGGGCTGTTCGTGACCAGCCGCCAGGCCGATTCCTGCGACACGCCGAGGGCTCGCAGCTTCTGGTGGGCCAGCTCGCGGACGAATGCTTCCGCGCAGCCGGCGGCGCTGTCGACGGTGACGCAGAGCGTTCCGAACCACCATTCCTGCGAGCGGCTGTATGAGCCCTCAGTAAGGCTAACGCTGAGGCTGCCGGTGCCGGTCAGGAACTGCCGGTCGAATTGCTGGTCGATGCAGGGGTGAACGGAGTCGATCAGGGCCAGGAACTGATCGTACGCCGCGGGCCAGCGCCGGAGATAGCAGAGCGCCTTCCCGAGATTGGGATGATCGGGAGGGGCGGGCGTGAAGCGCGGCGGCCGGAGATCCAACTGGTCGAGAGTGCGAATGGCGATCTCCGTGCCGGCGATCGTCGGCAGACCAGCGGTCGCGCGCCGCACGTACGGCTCCGGCCGCAGCGGCGAGCCGCTCGTCGTGGCTGCAGCGAGCGTGACGCGCGTGTCGTACTGATCGAGCTGCGGTTCGGCCATTCGTTGCCAGTCGACGGTGTCGAGGTCGAGGCGGACGGCGGTCATCGGGGTCATGGCGATCGTGGTCATGGCTGTACCTCTCTCTGAATGGAACGTTCGTGGCGATGCGCGAACGGCGGTTCGCGGCGAACTGCGAACGCAGGCTCGATGGCCAGGCGAATGCCTGTGGGCCAGGCCAGCGCCGCTTCGCGACGAACCGCGAAGGCCGGTTCACGGCCGTAGGCGAGCGTTCGCTCGCGGGCGGCATCCGCCGTGACGGCCACGCCGCGGCGGATGAAGGTGACCTTCGATGGTGTGTAGTCCGTGACGTACGCGATGTTCACGATCGCGGTCCGGACCTCGGCGATGCCGTGCAGGGCGGACCACTCCGCGGGCCAGCTCAGGATGGTCTCCAGCCACCCGGTTGCTTCGCGCTCAGCTTCACGCTCGTGCATCGCTCCCGCTTCGAGCAGGGCCTCGCCGCGCGTGCGGCTGGCCTCGCAGTCCAGCGAGCAGGGGAAATAGCCGAGAAGGTCGATGCCGAGCGGCCGGAAGAGAACGTTCGTCGCCGGCGTCGCCGGAATCACGTCCGCAACGTCGGAGACGGCGCCGGCGGCCTGCCAGACGGCGTCGATCTGTCCGCGCTCCAGGCGGGCCATCGCCGCCTGACGGCAGCATGCGGGCACGCCGAGGGCCTGGTCGAACGCGGCGAGGTCGCCGGTGTTCCAGGCGCGCTCGGCGGCGTCCGCGGCCGCCCGAGTCCCGACGACGGCGTGCCGCGACCGGCCCCCCTCTCCGGTGACGGAGAGAACGCGGAGCCGAAGGCCGCGGCGTGACGCTTCGGCGCGCAGAACGGCCACGTCCGACGCGGCCACGGTGACGCGCGCCGCCGGGATGGTGTCGCGCGAGACTGCCGCCAGGGCCATCCGCGGCAACGCAGCCACGACGGCGTCGAATCGCGGCTGCCACACGGCCCGTTGCCTTTCATCGGCAAACGTCTGCCGGACGAACGGCGGGAGGGAGAGGCGGTCGTGCGCGCGGGCCGGCGGCTCGCTGCGCGGGAGTTGCCGGATGGAGGCGTTGCGGCCCGTTTCCCACAACAGCGACAGATGCCGCTCCAGCCGCGGACGGAGGGGCGAGAGCGTCAGCGGCATCCGGTTGGCGAGGACCAATTCCGATTCGACGTGGAGGAAGAGGCGCTTCCACACGCCGCAGAGGGCGGAGCGGTTGCGCCAGTCGCCGTCGATGGCCGTGCCGGGACCCTTGCCGCGACAGATGAGGAAGAAGCGGCACCCTTTGCAGCCCCCGTCCTCCTGCGGTGTCTGCTGCAGGGCCAGGTAGCGCTCGTAGCCGGGCGCGCCGGCCTTTACGAGCTCGGCGACGGGATCGCCGCCGCGGACGGCGCCTGCGGTCTGCGCGTCGTCGTGGCCGAGGAGCCGGCGCTCGATCTCACCGAGGATGTCGAAGCGGAGTCCGTTCAGCTCCTTCTGCAGCCTGGCAAAGCCGAGGAAGGCCCGGACATACTCCTCGTCGGCGAGGGCATACAGCCGCAGGGCCGGCGAATCGGTGACCAGCGGCTGCAGCCGCACGGAGCGGACGCCGAGCGTGTCCAGCTCGCGCATCCAGGCGAACATCCGCGGCAGGCGCTCGGCCGTGGCATTGAGCCGGTGCAGCGTGACGAGGAGGCGGGGCGGACGGCCCTCGCGGCAGAGGCGCGCGATCCCGGCTTCGATCCGTTCCGTGCGGTGTGCTGCCTGCCCCGGCCCGGCCTTCCCATTGAGGCCGTCGAGCTCTCCCGGTCCGTCGATCACGACGTCGAGGCCCGATTTGCCACGGAGGCCGGTGCTGCGGGCCACGCTCAACGCTGTCAGTTTCACGGCCATGACGACCTCCCGCTTCCCGCTGCCGGTGTGGATCACCGGCGCTGAGGGAGAGGTGTGAAGGGCCGAGACGTTTTTCCGTCCCTGGCCCGAAAAATCCGCGCGGCCATGGGGTCGCTGATTCGCTGATTCGCTTACTCGCTTATTCGCTTACTCGCTTATTCGCTTATTCGCTTACTCGCTTACTCGCTGATTCGCCTCGTACGTCCAAGTGCGATACTCCCCTCATGAACACCCGTGCCGCAGTTCGAGAAGACGCCGGCGATTGGGAACGCATGCGCGAGGCGCTCTGGCCCTCGGAGCCGGGCAGGCACGCCGCCGAGATCGAACGCTATTTCAAAGGTGACCTGCGCGAGCCGCTGGAAGTCCTGCTGGCCTTCGACGACGGCGGACGCGCGGCCGGCTTCGTGGAGCTCTCCATCCGGGCATACGCCGAGGGGTGCACCACCGATCGGGTGGCGTTCGTGGAAGGGTGGTATGTCGATGAGGCAGTCCGTGGCCGCGGCATCGGCGCGGCCCTCATTGGCGCCTCGGAGGAGTGGGCTCGTTCTCAGGGCTGCACGGAGCTGGCGTCCGCGGCCGAAGTCGACAACGCTGTCAGCGCTGAGGCACATCGGGCCGTCGGCTTCGCCGAGACCGGTGTCGTGCGCTGCTTTCTGAAACGGTTGTGAAGCCTGGTCAGCGTCCCGCTGCACCTCTCGCCGCGTGGAATGCGGTCACGAAGCGGGCGGCATCGGCGGGCGCGAAGCTGCGCAGCACGTTCGCACCGTTGATCTTCACGTCGGTGAAGACCGGCTGATTCTTGTCGTTCAGCATGGTCAGTACGCCGTCGCGGACCTCGACCGTGCGGAGATGCGCGATCGGATACTCGACCGCCCTGCGCAGCATGACCTGAACCCCGGAGACGACGAGCTCTTCGAAGATGTTGTCATCGTCCTTCGGCTTGACGTTCCCGAGGGCCTTTGCCGTGAACTGCACGGCCACGACGTTGTTGAGAAGCAGGAGCCACGCCAGA
>CAZYTO010000217.1:0-9907 GCA_964650405.1 uncultured Thermoanaerobaculia bacterium
GTCGCCGGTCGACTCGTGGTCCATTTTTCGTCGGTTTTCCGCGATCGTCCACACCTGCCTGCCCGCCAGTTGACCGCCTCTTGCCCGGCACCGGTTCTAAAACGCACCAGGAGTAGCGGTACGAAGACGTTTCACGCGGAGAGCACGGGCGCGCGCAGGGCTGCAGACAACGCACGCAGGGCGGCGGACTACGCGCTGTCTGGCGAAGCGAAGATGTGACCCCGGTCCTGCCTGTTGCGGCGCGAAGATATGCCCCTATCCTGCCTGCCCCCTGTTGACCGCCTCTTGCCCGCGCCGAAATCTAAAACGCACCAGGAGTAGCGGAACGTAGACGTTTACGCGGAGAGCACGGGTGCGCGCAGGGCTGCGGACGACGTACGCAGGGATGCGCACAACGCACGCTGGGCTGCGGACGATGTGCGCGGGGCTGCGGACAACACGCGCAGGCCCGCGGACAGTGCACGCAGGGCTGCGGACAGTGCGCGCAGCGCTGCGGACAGTGCACGCAGGGCCGCGGACAATGCGCGCAGGGCCGCGGACAATGCGCGCAGGGCTGCGGACAATGCGCGCAGGGCTGCGGACAGTGCGCGCAGCGCTGCGGACAACGCACGCAGGCCTGCGGACAATGTAAGTCAAGGGCAAACTTGCGAAAGGTGTCCGGCTCCGGCCTCACTCCGGCGTCTTGACGCGGGCCGGCGCGGCAGTCGGAGAGGACAGCGTCTCCTCCCGTTCGTCGCTGCGCATGTCTCCAGGGGTGAGCGATTTCTGGATGTCGATGGCGGTCATGTAGTGCAGCCGGGCGTTCTCCTGGTAGGCGGAGCTGTCGGCGACGATGCGGTTGAGCACCTTGGCATGCCTGCGCTCCTGGGTGAAGCGGACGATGTCCGGATAGAGCGCGCCGGCGCCGGTGAGGGCGAAGGCGAAGAGGTCCTCGGCGATGGGAATCCAGGGCAGGGCGATGATGATGCTGCCCAGGACTAGGCCGATGAGGGCGAAGGCTCCCCGGGCCGCCGGATCGCCGCCCCGCCACACGCCGAATGTCTTCTTCTCGCTCTCGTTGAAGTCGCGCGCGTGCTCGACGTACTGCGGGACGACGACGGTCAGGACTTCCTTCTCCAGCGCTTCCCAGTAACTGGCCGAGCCGCCGAACTCGTCGTAGGCGCCCTTGATCTGGGCGAGCTTCTCCTTCGCTGTGGCCTGGGCCCGGATCTCGAACTCGTCGGGCTCCCACCCGCGCCGCCGGTGCTCGCACTCCTGCAGCACGACGAAAACCACGGAGCCATAGTCGTAATCAGGGCCGGCGATGTTGAGCACGTGGAGAGTATGAACGATGCGGATGGGTTGCGGGATTGCGGGGTTACGGGTTTACGGGGTTACGGGGTCGCCAAGTTGTCGGCGACTTCGCTTCCCGGTGTCCTTCGCCCTTCATCCTTCGCCCTTCATTGCTGCTGGTCGTTCTGCTCCTTCTGCTGCTGGTACTGGATCACGCCGAGCTGCTGCAGGAGTTTGTTGCCGTCGATGATGACGTTGCCGTTGGGCAGTTTCGGGATCTGGCGGATCTCCTTCTTCTGCAGGGCGTCGATGAGCTGCAGGTTCACGTAGGCGTCGCCGGCGCTGCCGTTGAGGGCCGCGCGCTCCTTGCGGATGCCGGTGGCGACGGCCGTCTTTTCGGCGAGCGTGGCCTGGGCCTCCTGCTGCCGGCGCACGAGGTAGGCGTCGGCGTCGCGCTTGGCGCGCTCGAAGTCGCCCTGCGCGGTGGTGAGCAGTTGCGTCAGCTCGGCCACCTTCGTCTGCAGGTTGGCCTTGTTCGCCTCCACCGTGGCCAGGATCTCGGCCTCGAGCTTCTCCGCCTGCTTCTCCGCTTCCTTGCGGCGGTTGATGAGGCTCTGGTAGTCCGGTTTGAAAGAGAAGTCGCCGAGGATGACCTGCTCGACGATGATGCCGTAGGGCTTCAACTGCACAGCCATGAGTTTCGTGGCGTCGTTGGCCGCGGCGAAGCGGAGGTCTGGGTTGTAGAACTCTTCGGAGTCGAGCCGGTTGAGGACGTCCCGCACGTACGAGCGGGCCTGGGGACGGATGAGGCGCTCCTTCACCGATTCCGTCGTCGGGGCCACGAACTCCCAGATGTGCGCCGCCTGCGTCGGGTCGATGCGCCAGCGGATGGTGACGTCGGTCTCGATGTCGTTGCCATCGCGCGTCTTGAAGCGGAGGTCGTCCTTTTCCTTCCGGTCGCCCTGCTGCGCGTTTGCCGACATGACCAGGTTCTGGGTGGACGTGTCGTAGGTCGTCCAGTCGTTGATGACGGGGGCGAAGAAGTACGTCGCCCCGGGCTCGGCGATCTCGGTGGTGTGTGTGGCCTTGTTGAACTTCACGCCGACCTGCGTGGCGCCAGTCGTATGCGGCGTGCACGCGGCGAGAGCGAGAAGGGCGATGGGAAGCAGTGCGATGGATTTGCGCATGGTCGTCCTCCTTCCTCTCAATGTCCCGAGCCCAGCTTGGCGATGTCGGTCGGGTCTTCGCTGATGTAGATCGGACCCTTGATGCCGTTGAGGACGGCCAGGCCCTTGCGCAGTTTGAGCAGCTTCTCCGAGCCTGCCCCTTCCAGCGCCTTGTTGACCATTTCCGTTCCATCCGCCTCGGCGCTCTTGACCAGGAGGTCGGCGTCGGCGTGTTTCGACCGCTCGTACAGGTCTTTCTGGGCGTTGATGGCGGTGATCTGGGCCTGGAACTCGGCCGATTTCACGTTGATGAGGTTCTTCCCTTCCGCCGCGGTCTGGTTGAGGCGCGTCTGCACCTCCGCCTGTTTGGCCAGGGCGCGGTTGGCGAGCACGGACTGGTCCTGGATCTTCTTCTGCTCGGTGAGCTGCTGGAAGGTCTGCGGGTAGTCGTACTGGCGCACCAGCACGTCCGCAAGCTGCAGGCCGTTATCCTTGAAACGCTGGCTCAGCTCCCGTTTCAACTCGGCGATCTTCAGGTCGCGGTGCAGGCTGTAGAACTCCTCGGCGCGCAACTCGCCGAGGTGCTGTTTGAAGGCCGGATCGGTGAAGCGGATGACCACGCTGTCCTCGTACGCCTTCCCGAATCCGAAACGTGAGACGACGAGGAAGGGATCGGTGATGCGGAAGAGCACCGTCACATCGACAGCGACGGGGTAGCCGTGGACTGTCGGGACGTCCGGGGCGGGCAGGGTGCGGTGGTCGGCGCCGCGCTCGGTGGGATCGTTGGTGAACTCGATGACCTGCACGTCGCGCGGGAAGGTCTTGACGCTCTCATAGCCGCTCAGGGCGCGGCGGTAGCCGGGATAGACCAGCTCCTTCTGCAGACCGCGGCTGGGGCCGTACGAGATCTGCCGCAGCCCGATCCGGTCCGGCGGCACGTAGGTCAGGAAACAGGCCCGGAAGAAGAGCACGGGAATGACGACCAGTGCCAGGCGGAAGACGAGCCTGCCGAAACGGCCGCCGCGGATGGTGAGCGTGGGGAAACGAAACGTGGGACGGAACTTGGGACTTTGAGGCGTGGCAGTCTCGAACATGGCCCTCCTCGAACGGGACGCAGATGAGTGATACGAAAACGGCGGCCGATGGTTCGATGATACAGGGTCGCTGGTCGCTGTTGGCTGTTCGCTGATCGCTGATCGCTGGTCGTTGATCGCGGGTTGGTTGGGGGTAGTGCCTGGTTTGCCCGACCAGCGATCAGCCAACAGCGACCAGCGAAACAGCGATCAGCGACCAGCGATCCCAGCGATCACGTCGGGGAGTGAGGCCACCTCGAAGGGCTTCCGGAGGACGCCTGCCACGGAGTTGCGGTCGATGAATTGCAACGACTCGTCGGTGGCGGCGGTCATGATGACGGTCGAGCGGAGCAGTTCCGGCTTGCGCAGGATGAGGTTGCGCAGGACGTCGAAGCCGCTGAGGTGGGGGAGCATCAGGTCGAGGAGGATGCAGTCGTAGTGCGTGGTCAGCACCTGCTCGATGGCCACGTCGCCGTCGGCCACGACCGTGACGCTGCACGTCTGCGCCAGCACGCCTTCGATGCGCGCCGTGATGACCGGCTCGTCCTCGACGAGCAGGACGCGCGTCTTGCCTCCGCCGGAGCTGACGTCGATGGCGGCAGGCTTGACGTCCTCGCGCGTCCTGGTGACGAAGCGCGTGACGACGGCGATCAGCTTGTCGCGGGTGAGGGGCTTGCAGATCCAGCCGTCGGCGTCCGATGCTTCGAAGAGCCGCCGCACGCGGTCCTCGCTGAGCGCCGAGACGAGGACGATGGGCACGTTCCGCCGCGCCCGGATGAGCGCACCGAGACGGTGGCCGGGGATCTGCGGCAGCTCGATGTCGATGAGGACCAGATCGGGCGTGGCCGTGGAAAGCACGCCCGCCAGCTCCGAGACCGACCCGGCCGTGACGGTGGAGAAGCCCTCCGACTGGCAGAGACGCGCGGCCTGCGTCAGGAACGGCGCGTTGTCATCGACGATGAGAATCGTGAACATCGGACCGCGGGAAGAGTAGCAGATTCGCTTATTCGCTTATTCGCTTATTCGCTGGTCGCTGGTCGCTGATCGCTGGTTGGGTTGACGTGCAAGGCGGCTTCGCGGCTTCCTTCTTCAGGCGTGCAAGCACTGCGTGAAACTGGCTCAGCTTCCTCTCCGCAGAGCGAGCCCTTTCGAGGCGCATCTCAAGGTCGCGTGATTTCTGCTCCAGTGCCATGAGCCGCGTGCCGTCGCGTCCGGCGACGTTGATCACATACGGAATGACCGGCACGAGCGCGCACGAAAGGATGGCCAGCAATGCCGCCCCGAGAGGAACCTTCTGCGAATCACTCATGTGAGGCTCCCTCCGAGGCCGCAGCGCAATCGGCCTCCCGGCGTTTCACCTCGCCCTTGAGCCGTTCGTATTCGTCCAGCTCGCGAAGAATAGGAACGTGCTGTGCCGCCTCGCGCTCCAGCTCCGCCACGCGCGCCGCAACGGCCTCGATCCGCCGCTGGCGGGTGACGCGGTCATACGTGTAGAGGGCCAGTTCCCCCATCAAGAACGCTCAGATGCAAATGAGGAGAAGTGTCTTCGAAGTCATTCGCGATCACGATCAACGATCACCGTCAGCGACACAACCCAGTAACCAAGCGACCCGTAACCTCGCAACCCCGCAACCCCGCAACCCAGTAACCCCGCAACCCAGCGATCAGCGAGCAGCGACCAGCGAAACAGCGATCAGCGAAACAGATTCTCCTCGATGAATCCGAACATCGTCTTCCGCATCTGCGAGGCGAGCGCGGGATCGGTCACGCCGTGGCGTGATTTGGGGTAGAGCATCATGCGGAAGGTCTTGCCGGCCTTTTCCAGCTCATAGGCGAACTGCATGGTGTTCTGCACGTGCACGTTGTCGTCGATGGCGCCGTGCAGCAGCAGAAGGCTGCCGTGCAGGTCCTTGGCTGCATAGCGCGGTGCGGTGTCGTGGTAGGCCTTCTCGTTGTGCTCCGGCGTCAGCATGTAGCGCTCGGTGTAGATGGAGTCGTAATCGTGCCAGTCGGTGACGGATCCCCCGGCGATGCCGGCCGACCACATCGTGCTGTGCGTCAGCGCATACGACGTCATGAACCCGCCGAAGCTCCAGCCGTTGAGCAGGACGCGGGAGCCGTCGATCCACGGCTGGGAGGTCAGCCACTTCAGCCCGTCCTCCAGGTCGCGCAGCTCCGTATCGCCGAAATGCTTGTACAGCGGCCAGGCCGAGATGGCCCCCTTGGCGCTGGCCGTGCGGTTGTCGCAGACCCAGACCACCGCGCCGCGCTGGGCGATGAGCTGGTGCCACAGGTACGTCGCCCCGCCCCACTGATTGCGCACCTGCGGCGCCTGCGGGCCGGAGTACGTGTGCTCGTAGACGGGATACTTCTTCGACGGATCGAAATTGGCCGGCTTGAGGATCATGGCCTCCATGACGAAGCCGTCCCGGGTCGTGACCTGGACGAACTCCGGTTTCGACAGCCGGAACTGGCGCAGGGTGGACGGCTCGTTCGCGTCGACGACCCTGACGGCTGTACCGTCGGCGCGCACGAGGGAGACCCGGGTGGGAGTTTCGATGTCGCTCCAGCCGTCGACATAGAGCGTCGACGCCGCATTGAACGTCGCATTGTGGACGCCGGGCGCGCCGGAGAGACGCCTCAGATCGCTCCCGTCGAGACGTACGCGATAGACGTCCGTGCCGAGGCTGGAGCGCTCCGTGCCCGAGAAATAGACGAACTGATTGGCGGGATCGATGCCGTGCAGCGTGCGCACGTCCCACGGTCCGTTCGTGACCTGGCCGAGGAGCTTCCCGTCGGCGGCGTAGTGGTAGATGTGTGTATAGCCCGACCGGTCGCTCAGCCACAGGAACGAGCCGTCCTTGAGCCAGTGTGGATTGCCGTGGTGCTCGATCCAGGCCTGGGTCGATTCGCGGAAGAGAGTATGCGGCGCCGCGCCGGGCGGCGCTGCGCCGTCGAGATCGAGCCAGGTCTGCTCGCGGTTCTGGATCTGGTACAGCACGCGGCTCCCGTCCGGCGCCCAGTCGACGTCCACGACGAGGAAGTCCTCCTTGTACTGGCGCGTGTCGATCTCCACGGGCGCGGGCGACGGGCCGTCCAGCCGGACGGTAAAGAGCTTCGCAATGGGATTCGGGAAGCCTGCCTTCGGATAGGGCTGCTGTTCGATGCCCTGCATGGTGGGGATGTGATCGACGATGGTGAAGCGCTTGACCGGCTTTTCGTCGAGCTGCAGGTAGGCGATGGTCTTCCCATCCGGGCTCCACCAGTATGCGTGGAAGTTGCCGCGGCCGTACACCTCTTCCTGGTAGACCCAGTCGAGCGAGCCGTTGAAGATGTCGTTGCTCCCGTCGCGGGTGAGCTGCGTCTCTTTCTGCGTGGCCAGGTCGACGACATAGAGATTGTTGTGGCGGACGAAGGCCACCGACTTGCCGTCGGGGCTGAAGCTGGCCTCCTCCTCGTCGCCGGCCGTCCTGGTCAGGCGGGTCAGCGTGCCCTTGTCGAAATCGTAGAGATAGAGGTCTTCCGACAACGTGAGCAGGACGGTGTGCTTGTTCGGGCTGAAATTCCAGTTGCGCGGCTTGCTCACCTTGGCCGCCGCCTCTTCCGTGAGGCCCTGGACGTCCTTGAGCGAGACGCGCAGCTTGTCGGGGTCGAACAGAGGCCGCGTCTTGCCCGAGTCGGTGTCGTAGAGGAGCCACTCCTGCACCTCGCCCTTTTCGTTCGTGTGCGGCCAGGTGAAGGACTTGTCGTCGATCCAGACGAACCCTCCCTGCGGCGCACCGGCAAACGAGAGCTTTTCCTTGGGGTCGAAGATGTTTTCGAGCGTCAGCTCGCGGAGGGCCGGCTTCGCTGCCGTCTGGGCGGCGAGCGGGACCGCGAGCAGAAGGACGCTGGAGACGGCGAGGAGGAGCAGGGCGGTGAGGCGCTTCATGGGCGCGTACCTTAGTACAACTCCAGCGAAAGTACCCGGACAAGGATGAAGGGCGGCGAAGGGCGAAGGATGAAGGCGGTACCGCCGAGGCGGAGCGATTGTCCTTCGCCCTTCCTCCTTCGCCCTTTTTGTTGGGGGGGTGGCATTTTGGGCGATGGCGTCACTCTAAGAGGCGACGGGGCTCAATCGGTCCGAGCTCCGTCGGTTCCCGTTGCGGCCTACGAAACCGCAGCGATTGCCGGGTTCGGGCACGTCCTGGTGGCTCGCTGCGGAAACGTGCCGGGCGGCGGCGTCGGGCAACCGGCGCCGCCGCCGAGTCGCCGGGCCTCCGCCATTGGCAGGTGGTTGGAGGCTCCGCCCCAACATCCCTTCTCCCGAATTCGGCTAGAATCTCGCGTCTTTTCAGCGGAGGCCGGACAATTCCGTCTGGCCCTGCCTACATCGCGAAGGCAGACCCGACGTCTGTCCCCACGAAGGAGCACGAGTTTTCCATGACCGCAACCCTGGAAGTGACCCACCCGTTCGAAGCGGCGCGCGCCGCAGGCCGTGAGCCGTACAAAGTCAAAGACCTCTCCCTGGCCACGCTCGGCCGCGCCGAGATCCGCCTTGCCGAGCACGAGATGCCGGGCCTCATGGCCGTCCGCGAGAAATACGGCAAGGACAAGCCGCTCAAGGGCGCGAAGGTCATGGGCTCTCTGCACATGACCATCCAGACCGCCGTGCTGATCGAGACTCTCGACCTGCTCGGTGCCGACGTCCGCTGGGTGAGCTGCAACATCTTCTCGACGCAGGACCACGCCGCGGCGGCCGTCGTCGTGGGCCGTTCCGAGACCGGCGGCACCATTGCCAATCCCCGGGGCATTCCTGTCTATGCCTGGAAGGGCGAAACGCTCGAGGAATACTGGTGGTGCACGGGCGAAGCGCTGATGTGGCCGGACGGCAGCGGGCCGGCGCTCATCGTCGATGACGGGGGCGACGCCACGCTCCTGGTGCACAAAGGGGCGGAATGCGAAGGGAAGGGGCAGGTGCCGGTCTTCAATCCCAGCGACGACCCGGAAGAGTGGGGCGTCATCCTCGACCTTCTGCGCCGCGAGCTGAAACGGGATCCGAAGCGCTGGACGCGCGCCGCGGCCGGCATCAAGGGCGTCTCGGAAGAGACCACCACCGGCGTGCATCGCCTCTAT
Organism: uncultured Thermoanaerobaculia bacterium; assembly: GCA_964650405.1. GTDB lineage: Bacteria > Acidobacteriota > Thermoanaerobaculia > Gp7-AA8 > Gp7-AA8 > CAZYTO01. The sequence goes on from CAZYTO010000217.1 coordinate 8,627, forward strand.
CAGATGATGGAAGCGGGCGAGCTGATGTTCCCGGCCATCAACGTCAATGACTCCGTGACCAAGTCGAAATTCGACAACATCTACGGCTGCCGCCACTCGGTGGTGGACGGGCTCAATCGGGCCACGGATGTCATGATTGCCGGAAAGCTGGCGGTGGTCTGCGGCTTCGGCGAGGTGGGCAAGGGATGCGCGCAGGCATTGCGCGGCCAGGGCGCGCGGGTGGTGGTCACGGAAATCGACCCGATCTGCGCACTGCAGGCGGCCATGGAAGGCTTTGAAGTACGCCGGCTGGAGAGCGTCGTGTCCAGGGCCGACATCTTCGTCACCGCCACGGGCAACAAGAGCATCATCACCGCCGAGCACATGGCCCGGATGAAGCACAACGCCATCGTCTGCAATATCGGCCACTTCGACAACGAGATCGACATGGCCGGACTGAAGAAGGTGCCGGGCATCCGCACGGAGAACATCAAGCCGCAATACGATGAATGGACGTTCCCGGACGGCCACAGCGTACTGATTCTCGCCGAGGGGCGCCTCATGAACCTTGGTTGCGCAACGGGCCATCCGTCGTTCGTCATGTCGGCCTCATTCACCAACCAGGTGCTGGCCCAGCTGGCCCTCTGGCAGAACAAGGGCGAATACGAAAAGCGCGTCTATGTCCTTCCCAAGCGGCTGGACGAGGAGGTGGCCCGCCTCCACCTGGCCCACCTGGGCGTGGAGCTGACGAAGATGACCGGCGAGCAGGCCCGGTACCTGGGTGTGCCGGAAGAGGGACCGTTCAAGCCCGATCATTATCGGTACTGAGGAGTGCCGAGTGCCGAGTCCTTGAGTGCCGAGTACTTGAGTGCTGAGTCCTTGAGTGCTGAGTCCTGAGAGCACTGAGCACTCCCAAAGGTGTCTGGAGTGACGAGGGCGAGCCGGCCAGGCTCGCCCTCCATTTTTGGTCATAATGCGATTTCTTTAGTCCTCATGTTGACGAATGCATTATCATACCCACTGTAAAAGAAGGAGGACCGAAACGTGCCCAGACCAGGACTGCAATTGTCCGCACCATCATTGAGCCCCGGACAGGCGACGTACATCATCGACAAACTCGTCGAGGATCGGCGAATTTCGGCCGGTGAGATCAGCCGCTATGTCTCGGACATGCACCGTGAGATCAGTGACCTCGAACAGCGCCTGGCCAGCCTCAAGAATGCCGCAGGCGGCGCGTCCGCCGCACCGGCCCGCCGCGGCCCGGGACGTCCGCCGAAATCCGCGGCCGGTGCAGCCCCGGCA
>CAZYTO010000218.1:0-9898 GCA_964650405.1 uncultured Thermoanaerobaculia bacterium
CGGAGCTTCCTCGACCGCCCGCAGATCTACGCCACGGAATCGTTCCGTGCCCGGTTCGAGACGAACGCGCGGCGAAACCTCTCCTGGTCCATCGAATCGCTGGTGTAGGCCTCGACCGCGTCGTGGCCTACACCGTCCTCCCGCGCGCCCGTTACGCGAATCTCCGCTTCAGGTACGCCTTTTCTTCGTCGCTGAGTGGGAACCAGCGTGGTTCGCGGGAGCGGTAGACGAAGGGGCGGCAGGAGGCGGGGCGGCCGCACATGAGGAGGGTGCGGTCGTCGTTGTTCTGCAGGCCCAGGACGTGGCCGAGCTCGTGGGCTCCGAGGTTGCGGGCCACGTTCGACATCGACAGCGGCGGATCGTCCGCTTCCCGCAGGATGATCATCCCGGGGCGTCTCCGTTGCGGCGCGTAGCCAACGGAGATCAGGTCGCTGGAGGCGAGAAAGATCACCACGTCGGCGTGGTAGGGACGGAGGTCGGGCATCCCGTCGTGGAACCACGAATGGGAGATCGTGTCGTCGCTGATGGCGCGGAGGGTGTCCTCCGTGGGACGGGGCTCGTCGCTGCGGGTGACGGGGCCGAAGCGCAGCGACGCGCCCAGCTCCGCCAGCTCGTCGTTCCAGTGCGCAACCGCCTCCTGCACCGCCCCCACGCGCGGATCGTTGTCGGGACCGATGACCGCGACCGACCACTGCTCGGCATACGCACCGAGAGCGGCGAAACAGGCGAGAGCGGCAAGAACGGCGCGCATGAGGGCATTACGGTAGCACGCGCCGTTTCGTTCAACAGGCGAGAAACAGCAAGAGACTCGTCACCGAATCGTTGGAGGAGATGGTTGATAGGCAACTGAATACTCGCAACCTCGCAACCTAGCAACCCCGCGAACAGCGACTCAGCGAATAAGCGAATAAGCGAATAAGCGACTACGAGTCGTAATCCGGACTGTACGTCACCAGCTCGTTGAGGAAGTTGGCCCGTTCGCGGGTCGCTTCGCCTTCCACCTGCAGCAGGTCGCGCAGCGAGATCATCCCTACCAGGTGCCCGCTCTTGACCACGGGGAGGTGGCGGCAGTTTACCGAGTGCATCTTCTGCAGGGCCGCCGGCACGTCCTCGGCGGGGTCCCCGACGACCAGCTCGCGGGTCATGACGTTCGCCACCGGCGTGCCGTCGGGATCGAGGCCGGCCGCGACGACCCGGGCCATGATGTCGCGCTCGGAGAACACGCCCACGAGCTTGTCGCCATCCACCACGGCGATGGCGCCGACGTTCCAGCCGGCCATGCGCCGTGCCGCGGCGCGCACGCTTTCGCTGGAGGGAACGTGGTAGAGCGGACGTCCTGCGATCACTTCGCCGATCTGTCTCATGCCGTCGTCTCCTGAACGCCGTTGCCGGGGAGCGTTTTCGGTTTCCGGGCCAGATTGCCGAGACCATCGTACGCCGCGTACTTGTAGGCGTCACCGAGGGTGGGGTAATTGAACACGCTGTCGATGAACGCGTTGATCGTACCGCCGAACTGCATGACCATCATCCCCACGTGCAGCAGCTCGGAGGCGGCGTCGCCCACGATGTGCACGCCGAGGAGCTTCAGCGTCGGTTTGTCGAAGACGAGCTTGATCAGCCCCTTCGTGTCGCCCACGATCAGCCCGCGGGCGTTGTTGCGGTAGAAGGCCCGCCCGGAGGACGGCTCGAAGCCCTTCTCCTTTGCCTCCTCCTCGGTCAGCCCGACCATGGCCAGCTCGGGGATGGTGTAGATGGCGTAGGGCAGGAGACCGGCCACCTTCGTCTTGTACTTGAGGTCGAAGGCGTGGACCATGGCCACGCGGGCCTGCTCCATCGACGTCGAGGCCAGGGCCGGGAAGCCGATGACGTCGCCCGCGGCGTAGATGTTCGGCACGCTGGTCTGGTAGTGCTCGTTGACCAGGATGAGGCCGCGGTTGCCGGTGCGGACGCCGGCCCCGTCGAGGTTGAGCTGCCCGACGTTGGACGACCGGCCCGCGGCGTAGAGGACGTTGTCGGTGCGGATCTTCGACCCGTCTTTCAACGTCAGCTCCACGCCGTCCTCGGCCACCCTGGCGATGGTGTCCACATCCACGCCGAGGTGCAGGGTCACGCCGAGGCGGTTCTGCAACTCGCCGAGGAGCACGCGAACGATCTCCCGGTCGAGATTGCCGAGCAGGGTGGTGCGGCCGTCGACAAGGTGCACCTCCACGCCGAGAGCGGCGAAGATCGAGGCGTATTCGCAGCCGATGACGCCGGCCCCCACGACGGCCAGGACCTTGGGGATGCGGTCGATGTGGAGGATGGAGTCGCTGTCGCAGACGAACTGGTCGTCGAACGGCACATGGTCCGGGCGGTACGGCGACGACCCGGTGGCGATGAGGATCTTCTCCCCCTGCAGGACCTGGTCGCCGATCTCGACCTCGTTCGGGGAGCGGAAGCGGGCCGTGCCGCGGATGCGCTCGATCTCGTGGCGGCGGAGGTTCCAGTCGATCCGCTCCCACTCCCGCTCCACCACCACTTCCTTGCGGTGCATGAACGCGTGCACGGAGACCTCGCTGCGGACGTTGACCGCCACGGCGTCGCCGTAGCCGCGGACGTCGAATCCGGAGAGGTGCAGGGCCGACTCGCGCAGGGTCTTGGAGGGGAGGGTTCCGGCGTTGCCGCAGGCGCGGCCGTAGGCCGGCTCGCGCGCGGGCAGCACCACGCGCTTGCCGAGGTACGCCGCCTGCGCCGCGCCTTTCTCTCCGGCGGGACCGGAGCCGATGACGATGAGATCGTACATGCAAGGCTGTAAGGCGGAAAGGTCGAAAGGCTGGAAGGGACGAGCCGTCCTTTCAGCCTTTCAGCCTTCCAGCCTTGTTTCTTGTTTCAGTACCGAATCAACGAGTGCACATGCACTCCGTCCAACTTGCTACGGCCGTCGAGGAAGTTCAGTTCAATCACGAAACCGGTTCCCACGACGTCGGCGCCGCAGTCCTTGAGCAGGGCGCTGGCGGCGGCGGCGGTGCCGCCGGTGGCCAGGACGTCGTCGATGAGCAGGACTTTCTCGCCCGCCGAGACGGCATCGTCGTGGATCTCCAGGGCGTCCGTGCCGTATTCGAGGACGTACTCGTTGCGCTTCTTCGTCCAGGGCAGCTTGCCCGGTTTGCGGATGGGGACGAAGCCGGCGCCGAGGCGCTGGGCTACGCAACTGCCGAAGATGAAGCCCCGCGACTCGATGGCCGCCACGGTGGCGATGCCCTGGCCTTCGAACGGCTCGGACAGCGCGGCCAGGGTGTAGTCGAGGGCCTTGGGGTCGCGGAGGAGCGGGGTGATGTCGCGGAAGAGGATGCCGGGCTTGGGGAAATCGGGCACGTCTCGGATGTAGTCGCGCAGATCCATCATCAGAATTTCACGTCGAAGTCCCCCAGCCGTCCGCTGAAGTCCTTCGTCTCCTGGTCGATTTTCGTCACCTCGGCGTAGCGCGGCCCTTCCTTCAGCTCCTCCAGCCACTCGTCGATGGCGTCCTTCTCCCCCTCGACCAGGGCCTCGACCGTGGCATCGCGGTTGTTCTGGATCCAACCGCGCAGCCCGAGCCGCCGCGCCACCCGCGTGGCAAAGAAGCGGTAGCCGACGCCCTGGACTTTGCCGTGGATCTTGATGTGACGCTGTTCTTTCATTCGTTCGCTGATCGCTGATCGCTGGTCGCAGGTCGCGGGTTACGGGGTTGCGGGGTTACGAGGTTGCGGGAGTCCCTGGTTCTGCCTTCTGCCTTCTGACCTCTGCCTTCTGCGTTGCGGGATTCTACCTTCTGCCGTGCCGGGCGCGATGGGCGGGTTTGCGTGCGGGGTGTGCTGGCTTTTTGCTGGATGTTGTTGGTGGTGTTGCCGGCGGCGGCATCATGACGATCTGCGGTGGCGGTGGGGGAGCGTTGACTTTCTGCAGGACCTGGTCGAGGCGGAGGGTCTGGGCGCTGAGCGTCCGCTGCAGGACGTCGACTTTGCGAGCCAGTTGCTGCCGCTGATCGGCTTCGAGTGAGGCGAGGGCCACGGCCGCGGCTGCCGCCGCATCGGTCCGCGGGTATTGCTGGATGACGCGCTGGAGCGATTGCCGGGCCTGCTCACTGTCGCCGCTCCGGACCTCCGCCCGCGCCTGCCGCAGCAACGCTCCCGCCTCGCGGTCGTTCGGGACGGTGAGCACGAGATACGCCGCCACCGCCCCGAGAAGGGAAGCGAACAGCGCAGTCAGCCACAGTGCCGGACGGAGACGCACGAGAACAGCAAGTTCAAGGAGGAGGCCAACCCCGGCGAACGAGGGCTGCAAGGCTGGAAGGCTGAAAGGCTGGAAGGAGTACAGCCTGTGCCAGCGCTTCACAGCCCTGCACATGAATTGCGACGATCATGGGAGGACGGTTTCACGCGGAGACGCGGAGATCGCGGAGAGCTGAGTTTCTTCTCCGCGTCCTCCGCGCGCTCCGCGTGATGCTTCTTGCTCGTTCCAACTGACGGCTGCGATCTACTCCCCTCGTTACTCCGCCGGCGGCTCCGTCACTGCTTCCTCGGCCGCGGCCGTCCGTTTCTGGCGCCGGCCGAGGTGCTTGAGGCGGCGGACCTCGGCGACGTGCTGCTGCAGCTCGTCATGCTCGGGATCGCGCACGAGTTGCCGCGCGATGTTGTACGCCTGTGCGGTGAGGATGGCGATGCGCTCGCGGCGGATGAGATTCGCGTCGGAGACACCCTCCAGCAGCCCGCGCACGTCGTTGATGAATCCATCCCAGTGGTCGGCTTCCAGGACCATACTGCGTACGTCGTCCGCCGGCATCTTCAGGGCCTCCGCGACGGTGTCGTTCGCGGCGATGATGTTGATGGACGCCTGCGTGACCGGGATCGGGACGTCGCCCCGCTGCCAGATCGCTTTCCGCTCCTTCTTGCTCAGCGCCGGAACCTGCGGAATCCGCTGGCGCAGGGCCTGCAACGCCTCGGCCGCCCCCTGCGCATCGAGCATCTCCTCGTCCACGGCGTTGAGAATCTGGCGGCCGATCCTTCCGGTGCCTGTTTTCATGGCGAACCTCCGTTGACCTTCGTGGCGTCCTCTCTCTAACGTGTGCATGACCTCAAACACGGTCGACGATGATAAACCGTCTTGACAGGATTCAAACCTGATCATTAACGATCATAAACCTGATCATGCAGGTGATAGTCCTATATTAACAGACTATGACCCTGTATTAAAGGATATTAATCTGATCAATATTGGATCAAAGACCTGCAGATCATGATCATATTCTGAAATTTAAGGTTAGCAAACCTATAGATATGGTGTCTAATTCTGTAGTTTAGGTAGATAATCCTGATACTAAAGTTCTAAATCTTTTACGAAAGGATTATTGTCCTTTCATCACGGATCGTGATCGTTCGTAGCGTGAAGGCCCGGCACCAACCTTGTTCACAGCCTGGTCGCCGCGTGTGAAACCACTGCAACCGCGTGCGTTACCCGTCTGCCGCCCAGCCGAACTTCCCCACCAGCGGCACGAACTCGGCGGTCCCGCAGTCTTCGATCTGCACCCGCGTGCCGACCCTCGTGACGCGCGCGAGGCGCTGGTTCCCCTCCGGGCCGATGGGGATCACCATGCGGCCCGTGCGTGCGAGCTGCTGCACGAGCGGCTCGGGCACTTCCGGCGCGGCGGCGGCGACGATGATCCGGTCGAACGGCGCCTGGTCGCTCCAGCCGTACGTGCCGTCGAAGACCTTCACGCTGGCGTTGTAGACCTTGAGCGTGCGGATGAGCTCCGCGGCGCGCAGGGCCAGGTCGTTGATGCGCTCGATGGAGAAGACCTTCGCCGCCAGCCGCGCGAGGACCACGGCCTGGTACCCGGTGCCGGTGCCGATCTCCAGGACCTTCTCCTTTCCCGTGAGGCCGAGCAGCTCGATCATCCGGCCCACGATCCAGGGCTGGGAGATCGTCTGCTTCGCGCCGATGGGGAGGGCGCCGGGGCCGTAGGCTTTGGCGGCGTACATGGCCGGGACGAAGAGGTGGCGGGGGACGTCGCGCATGGCCTGGAGGACGCGCGCGTCCGTCACGCCGCGTTTGGCGACATGACGCTCGACCATGAGCGCGCGCTGGTGCGCGTACTCGCGCTCCTGCTGCGCGGCCGCGGCGTCATTCCCCGCCTGGCGTGTGGCCAAGGAGCTCCTCGAGCGGTTTGAGCCGCCGGATCGATTCGTGGTGGGTGAGGTCGAGGTGCAGCGGGGTGATGGAGACGAAGCCGTTCTGCACGGCCTCGAAGTCCGTCCCTTCGCCCGGATGCCAGTGCGGCGGCTCGCCGCCGATCCAGTAGTACTTGCGGCCGCGGGGGTCGAGGCGCTCGATGACCCCTTCCGAGTAGATGCGCTTGCCGAGCTTCGTCACCCGCACGCCGGCAAACGGCGCCGCGACGGGGAAGTTGACGTTGAGGATGACCTGCGGATCGCGGTCGCCGTCCAGGACCCACTTCGCCAGCGACGCCCCGAAGGCCGCGCACCGGTCGAACGACATGTGCTTGCCGACGAGCGACGACAGGGCGATGGACGGAATGTTGAGCAGCGCCCCTTCGAAGGCCGCGGAGATGGTCCCGGAGTAGGTCACGTCGTCGCCGAGGTTCGGGCCGAAGTTCACGCCGGAGACGACGATTTCGGGCCGGTTGTCGCGGAAGAGCTTGAGCACGGCCAGGTTGACGCAGTCGCTCGGCGTGCCGTCGACGGCGTAGCGGTCTTCCTCGATCTGGATGATGCGCAACGGCCGGTTGAGGGTGAGCGCATGCGAGGCCGCGCTCTGCTCCCGGTCCGGCGCCACGATGACGACGTCCCCCACCTCGCGCAACGCCTCCGCGAGTTTGAGCAGACCTTCGGAGTAAATCCCGTCGTCGTTGGTGACGAGGATGCGGGGCGGCATTTCGGGGGAGGATAGCAGAGGGGGCGAGCGGCGAGCGGGTATAACATCCGCAGCAGGCACGTGTTCTGATGTATCGCATCGACAGGAGGCACGATGACGCTCGAGCGCATTTCGATCGACCCCGCTGTGATGAACGGGCAGCCGTGCATCCGCCGGACCCGTCTGACGGTACGTCGCGTCCTTTACATCCTCGCTGAAACAAACGACCGCGAGGAGATTCGCCGCGACTATCCACGTCTGGACGACGAGGATATCCGGCAGGCCCTGCTCTATGCCGCCGCGTCCGTCGATGATCGCATTGACGATCTCGGGAACTGACACCGGCAGTGCGTGTGCTGCTCGATGAAGGTCTCCCTGCTCGTGCAGCCGCGCTGCTTCGCGAGGACGGCATCGATGCTCAACACGTTACGGACGTCGAGGCGCTCTCGACGCCTGACGCAACGATCCTGGAGCTGGCTCGTTCGACAGCGCGGATCGTGGTCACGTTGGACGCCGACTTTCATGCGCTTCTCGCAGCGAGCGGGCCACCACGCCTTCAGTGATTCGCATACGGCGGCAAGGCCTCGGCGCGCAAGAGCACTTAGCACCCAACACTCAAAACTCGCACGACGCGTGGCCCGTCACTGTACGTTCGACGCCCCCGTGATGAACGCGGCCACATCCTTCTTCAGCCGCGCGTGCGCCACCCGGTCGATGTACATCATGTGGCCGCCCTCGAAATAGTCCATGGACAGGTTCTTGCGAATAGACGGGTCGAGCTGCATGCGGTTGAACGTGTAGCGGGTGGCGGCGAACGGCGTGGCCAGGTCGTAGTAGCCGTTGGCGATGAAGACCTTGAGGTAGGGGTTCTCGGTCATGGCGCTGCGCAGGGTCTCGCCGACGTCGAGGTAGCGGTTCTGGTTGCGGTCGTAGCTCCAGGGCCGCACTTTGCCGGTGAGGATCTCGTACGGCAGGTCGCTCTCGAACTTGAGGGTGCGGCGGACGTAGTCATTGAGCACGGCCGTGTACTCGCCGAAGATGGCCGCGTAGGACGGGTCGTATTCGGCCGTCTCCCCGGCGGCGTCCTTGTCGATTCCGAGGAAGCGGCCGTCGAGGCGGCCCACCGTGCGGCGCTGGTCGCGCAGCAGCTCCTTGTCGAAGCGGTCGATGTCGATGCGCAGGTTGGTCTGTTCGAGGTACTGCGGTGAGAGCCCGGTGAAGGCCGCCAATTGGGTCACGACGTTCCGGTGCTCGGCCTCGGTCATCGTGTCGCCGTGCATGAGCGCGCGCGAGTAGTCGTTCAGGGCGAACTGCTCGGCCGCCTGGGCCACCTTCTCCACCGGCTGGCTCTCCCACTCCGGCGCCAGGCGCTTGTGGTACCAGGCGATCGACGAGTACGTGGGGAGGAAGAGGATGTAGGGCAGGTCGTTGCCCGTGTCGAACTCCGAGGTCTGGAAATTGAGGATCGACGAAATGAGCACGATGCCGTTGAGGTACATCCCCTGTCCCTGCAGCCAGCCCGAAAGGCCCGCCGCGCGCGTCGTGCCGTAGCTCTCGCCGGCCAGGAACTTCGGCGAGGCCCAGCGGTTGTTGCGCGAGGTCCACAGGCGGATGAACTCACCGACCGACTGCACGTCGGCATTGACGCCGTGGTAGCGGGCGTCGTCCTTCAGCGGGATGGCCCGGCTGAAACCCGTGGTGACCGGGTCAATGAAGACGAGGTCGGTCACGTCGAGGATCGAGCCTTCGTTGTCGACCAGCCGGTAGGGCGGCGCGGCGGCGTGGCCGGTGTCGTCCCCATACGCCACGCGCTTGGGACCGAAGGCGCCCATGTGCAGCCAGACCGACGACGAGCCGGGGCCGCCGTTGAACGTGTACGTGACCGGCCGTTTGGCCGGATCGGCGCCGTCCTTCGTGTACGCGGTGAAGAAGAAACTGGCCAGCGGATTGTCTTCCTCGTCCTTCATGACGATGGTGCCGGTGCTGGCCGTGTAGTTGATGACCTGCCCGCCGATGGTGACCGTGTGGTGCGTCGTGACGATGCGGTCCTTGGCCGGCTCCTTGTCGTGCTTTTCATCGTGCTTGTCGCCGTGACCCTCCGCCGCACCGGGGGTCGCCGGCGCCGGCGTGGCCGGTTTCGGAGCGAGGGCCGTGGACGGCGGCGACGCGATCGTCGGGCGGCCGGGGTTCTGGCCGGGCTGCTGGGCGAACAGCAACGGCGCGCAGGCGAAGAGCAGCGCTGCAAGTGCTTTCTTCATGGATCGACTTCCTCCTCGACAGGATCACTGAGATCGTTGGATCGGACGTGCAGGGCGGGGGCGGCGCTGCGGACGGAAATGATGCCACAGTCGTGTAGCATGTCCCCGTCCAATCCACATCAATCCACATCCAATCCCGTTCCATCATCGAGGAGCCAGCCCCATGTCCGACCTGCCGCCGCTGCAGTTCGATCGTCCTGAGTACAACCCCGGCGCCACCGCCACCGGCGTGACCTGCACCGCGTGCAAGAAGCCGGTGGTTCAGAGCTACTACGAGGCGAACGGCCGGGTGATCTGTTCGGCCTGCCGCGATCAGTTGATGCAGCAGGGGACGGCGGGCGGGGGCGGCGGCCGGATGTTGAAGGCGTTCTTCCAGGGCCTCGGCGTGGCGCTGCTCGGCGGCGCGGCGTGGTGGGCCGTCCGCCGCTACCTCGAGGTCGAGGCGGCGCTCCTCTCCATCGCCATCGGCTATTGCGTCGGCATGGTCGTACGGCGCGCCTCGGGCAACCGCGGCGGCCGCGGCTACCAGGTCCTGGCCGTGGCCCTCACGTACTTCGGCATCTGCAGCAACTACATTCCCGACATCGTCCAGGATGCCATGGAGAGAGTGAAGCAGGAATCGAAGGTGAGCGCTCCGGCGCAGACGGTCGCGGACGGCTCCGCCGCGCCGACGGCCGGCCGCGCGACGCCCCCCACAACGAAGGCCGATGCTGCAAAGGGAAAGGCCGGGGGTGCTGCACGCCTCGTTCTTT
>CAZYTO010000219.1:0-9852 GCA_964650405.1 uncultured Thermoanaerobaculia bacterium
CGCGCGTGGCGGTCTCGAATCCCTCCCACTCCGTCCGCCCCGGCTCGTTCACGTGAACGTGCGAATCGACCACTCCCGGCAGAAGCACCAGGTCGCCGAAGTCGTCAATCGGTGCACCGGCCGGGACGTCGTCGAAGGCAGAGAGCCGATCGATACGACCGTCGTGGATGTGGATTGTCGCGGGGGTGAGAGCAGCACCCGCGGCGACGCGTTGGGAGCGGAGGATCATGCGTAGCTCTTACCGCGCCGATGCCGCCACCTCGCGCACTTCGCCCGCGCCTCCTGCCCGGCGGCGGTACGCGTGCATTCGCATCAGGATCTCTTCCCCGGTGGCGGGGGCGTTGAGCTTCGGGATCTCCTTGCCGCTGACGAAACCGAGGGCGTGCTTGACGGCGGAGAAGATGGAGATGGCCAGCAGGAGAGGCGGCTCGCCGACAGCCTTGCTGGCGCGGATGTTCTTCACGTTCGTCGGGTTGTCGATCCAGTCGACGTGAAACTCCGGCGGCAGGTCCTGGATGTTGGGGATCTTGTACGTCGTCGGCGAATGTGAAAGCAGCTCTCCGTCCGGCGTATAGCGAAGCTCCTCATTGGTCAGCCACCCCATCCCCTGAACGAACGCGCCGGTGATCTGGCCGCGGTCGATGCCGGGGTTGATGGAGCGGCCGATGTCGAGGAGGAGGTCGCTGCGCAGCACGCGCATCATGCCGGTGAAGCGGTCGATCTCCACCTCGCTCACGGCAGCCCCCATGGTGAAGTAGAGGAACGGCGTGCCGGTGCAGGTCTCGGCATTCCAGTCGAGGTACTTCGTGGCGTAGAAGCCGCGCTCGCCGAGGGAGACGCGCTGGAGGTAACACTTCCGGATGAGCTCCTCGAACGTCATGCGCGTGACGCCGTCGGTGACCTGGCCGCTCGCGAAGACGACGTCCGGCGGCCGCTCGCCGCTCGCCGCGACCCGCTCGCCGGAAAACACCTCGGTCATCCGGGCCCGGATCCTCTGCGCCGCATCGACGGCCGCGCTGCCGTTGAGGTCCGCGCCGCTCGATGCCGCCGTGGCGGAGGTGTTGTTGTTCTTCTCCGTCGACGTGGCCATGAGGATCACCCGCTCCGGCGCGAGGCCGAATTCGTCGGCTACGAGCTGGCGGATCTTCGTGTTCACGCCCTGCCCCATCTCCGTGGCGCCAGTCGAGACTTGCACACTGCCGTCGAGATAGACGTTGACCAGGGCGTTAGCCTGGTTGAGGAACTTGGTGTTGAAGGAGATGCCGAACTTCACCGGGGTGAGGCTGATGCCGCGCAGATGCGTTTTCGACCCGGCATTGAACGCCGCCACCGCCGCCGCGCGGGCCCGGTAGTCGCTGCGCACGACGAGGTCGTCGAAGAGGCGCGGCAGCGTGTTGTTCTCCACGACCTGGCCGTAGGGCGTGACGTCGCGTTCCCCGATGCCGTAGAGGTTGGCGCGCCGCACGTCGAACGGGTCCTTGCCGAGGAACGCCGCGATCTCGTCCATAAGATTCTCGATGTTGATCGCGCCCTGGGGGCCGCCGAAGCCGCGGAAGGCCGTATTCGGCGGGCGGTTGGTGCGGCAGACCGTGCCGGTGATGCGCACGTTCGGCAGGTAGTAGGCGTTGTCGGAGTGCGTCACGGCGCGGCCGAGGACGGCGGTGGAGAGGTCGGCGAAGGCGCCGCCGTCGGAGAAGAAATCGACGCGAAGGCCGTCGATGACGCCTTCGTCGTCGAACGCCACTGCATAGTCGTTCTGGAACGGATGCCGGCCGCCCGTCACGCGCATGTCGTCGTCTTTGTTGTTGACCAGCCGTGCCGGGCGCCTCGTCTTCTGCGCTACGAGTGCGGCGATGGCGGCGGGATGTGTGGCCTGGCACTCCTTCCCGCCGAATCCGCCGCCCATGCGTTTGGTGATGACCACCACCTTGTTGATGGGCAGGCCGAGGAGGTGGGCGATGACGTGCTGCACCTCGGATGGGTTCTGCGTCGAGGAGTGCACGACGAGCTGGTCGTCCTCGCCCGGCTGGGCCAGCGCGGCTTGGGACTCGAGATAGAAATGGTCCTGGCCGCCGTTGATGAAGACGCCGCGCATGGTATGCGGCGCGCGGGCGAAGGCGCTCCCGACGTCGCCGCGCTCCATCTTCAGGGTCTTGCCGATGAACTGCTTCTTCCGCTTCGCCTCGTCGATGGTGAAGACCGGCTCGAGTTTCTCGATGTCGGCGGCGATGGCTGTCTTCGCGGCGCGGATGGCCTCGCGCGACTCGGCGGCGATGACGACGATCGGCTGTCCGATGAACGTGACCACGTCCTCCGCCAGCAGCAGTTCGTCCTGGAGGATCGGCCCGAAGAGGTTGTGGTGCAGGTCGCGGTACGTGAAGAGCCCGACGATGCCCGGCACCTTCCGCGCCGCGTCGAGGTCCAGTGAGAGGATGCGTCCATGGGCAACCGGGGACCAGAAGAAGTCGGCGAGCAGCTCGTTCTTGGCGAACGGCATATCGTCGATGTAGATCGACTCTCCCGTGACGTGACCGCGGGCCGAGTCGTGCGGGATGTTCCTGCCGACGGTGGGCATGTGGGTGAGTAAGTATACGGGCGAGCAGGAGACGGGGAGCGGGAGCCGGCGGGCGGGGAGGAGTGAGCGTTACCTCTTCAGAATCGCCCGCGCGATCTGCCCCAGCGGCAGCACCTCGTCGACTGCGCCAAGAGCGATCGCTTCCTTGGGCATGCCGAAGACGATGGACGTCGATTCATCCTGGGCGATGGTCCGGGCGCCTGCGGTATGCATTTCGGCGAGACCTTCGGCACCGTCGTCGCCCATGCCGGTGAGGAGGACGCCGGCGGCGTGCTGGCCGGCGGCCTGGGCGACGGAGCGGAAGAGGACGTCGACGCTGGGGCGGTGGCGGGAGACGAGCGGGCCGTCATCAAGCTGCACGACGTAGCCCTCGCGCAGCCGGCGCAGGAGCATGTGATGGCTGCCCGGCGCGATGAGGACGCGGCCGGCCATGACGGCGTCTCCGGGCCTGGCCTCCCGCACTTCGACGGCGGACAGCGAGTCGAGGCGTTTGGCGAAGGCGGCGGTGAAGCCTTCCGGCATGTGCTGGACGACGAGCATGGGCGGGGCGTTGGGAGGGAGCGCCTCGATGATCTCCCGGAGCGCTTCCGTGCCTCCGGTGGAGGCGCCGATGGCGATGATCCGGCCCTGTGGAGCGAGGACGGGAGCGGGCGGCGGGAGTGGTACGCGATGCGGCGCGCGGCGTGTCCGGAGGCGCGACTGCGCGGCGGCGCGGAGGGTGTCGCCGATGAGGACGGAGGAGTCCGCGAGGAAGTCGCGCACCCCCATGGGCGGCTTCATGATCACGTCCACCGCCCCTTCCTCCAGGGCGCGCATGGCGGTGTCGCTGCCGCGCGCCGCCGCGGCGGAGCAGATGACGACGGGCAGCGGATCGCTGCGCATGATCTGGCGCAGGAAGGTGAAGCCGTCCATGCGCGGCATCTGCAGGTCGAGCACGACCACGTCGGGCCGCTTCTTCTGCATCTTCCGCTCGGCGATGATGGGATCGGCGGCCGTTTCGATGGTGAACTGCTGCGCCAGCAGCAGGGAGAAGGCCTGCCGCACGACGGCGGAATCGTCGACGACGAGAACGTGTGGAAGGGTCATCGTCCCTCCGCGAGTGTGTAGATGGTGGGCCCGGCGGCCCGGACGCGATCGACTGCGTTGAGGCTCTCGGAGTGGCCGAGGAAGAAGTATCCGTGCGGATCCAGCCGGTCCAGCAGCCGGTTGATGACCCGCCCTTTCGACGGAGCGTCGAAGTAGATCAGGACGTTGCGGCAGAAGATGAGGTCGAACCGGCCGACGATCGGATACGACTCGTGATTGAGGTTCACCCGGGCGAAGCGGATGAGCGCCGACAGCTCGGGACGGGCAGCCATCTTCCCCTCCTGCGGTCCCGAGCCGCGCAGCATGAACGCCTTGCGATAGGGAGCGGGGATCTCTTCCGCCCGGTCGATGGACCAGATGCCGGCGGCGGCGCGGCCGAGGACC
The DNA here is from genome assembly GCA_964650405.1 of uncultured Thermoanaerobaculia bacterium. Lineage (GTDB taxonomy): Bacteria > Acidobacteriota > Thermoanaerobaculia > Gp7-AA8 > Gp7-AA8 > CAZYTO01. Next base: position 4,046 of record CAZYTO010000219.1, read on the forward strand.
TTGGTGGAGAGGTCGGAGGCCAGGATCTCGATGTTCCAGTCGGGGAGGTGCGCGGCCAGGGTCATGGCGATGGAGTAGGGCTCTTCGCCGGTGGAACAGCCGGCGCTCCAGACGCGCACGTCGCGGCGGCGCTCGCCGCGCTCGGCGGCGGTGCGCCAGCGGGGCAGGACGTCGTGCTGGAGGAAGGCGAACTGCTTCGGCTCGCGGAAGAAGTGCGTCTCGTTCGTGCAGACGGCGTCGATCATCCGGACGAGCTCGTGGCCGTCGTTGTTGACGCGATCGAAGTAGGCGCCGAACGAGGTGATCTCCAGCTCGCGCATCCGCGGGCCCAGCCGCCCGACCAGAAGGGCACGCTTCTGGTCGGACAGCGAGATCCCCGCCTCGCGGTGCACGAGCGACTGAAAGAGCCGGAACTCTTTCGTGGAGAGGGTGGTGTGCATGATCGGCGAAAACTCAGAACGAATGGAAATCGGTCAGGGACGTACGGCTCTTGGCGGCGGCGGGAGCGAAGTGCGACGCTGCGGGACGCGTGGCCTGGTGAGGCAGATGGGCCGCGGACCCGCCGCGCTCGTTGCCGATGCGGAAGAAGCTGACCAGGTTCTGCAGACCCTCGGCCTGGGCGGCCATCTCCTCCGCCGTTGCCGCCAGCTCTTCGGCGGCCGAGGCATTGCGTTGCGTGACCTGGTCGACCTGGGCCAGCGACTGGTTGATCTGCGAGATGCCGGAAGCCTGTTCGCTCGACGCGGCGGCCACGTCCTGCACCAGCTCGGCCGTGCGGCGGATGGAGGGAACGAGCTCGGTCAGGAGCTCACCGGAGCGGTCGGCCAGGCGCACGCTGTCGGTAGCCAGGGCGCTGATCTCCCGCGAAGACGACTGGCTGCGCTCGGCCAGCTTGCGGACTTCCGTGGCCACGACGGCAAAGCCGCGGCCCTGGTCGCCGGCGCGGGCCGCTTCGATGGCGGCGTTGAGCGCCAGGAGGTTGGTCTGGTAGGCGATCTCTTCAACGATGGAGATCTTCTGGGCGATGGACTTCATGGCCTGGACGGTCTCCTTGACGGCGCCGCCGCTCTCCTCGGCGTCCCGCGAGCCGGCGTTGGCCATGGCTTCGGTCTGCCGGCTGTTGTCGGCGTTCTGGGCGATGGAAGCGTTCATCTGCTCAAGGCTGGCGGTTGTCTCCTGCACGGCCGCGGCCTGCTGGCTGTTGCCGGAGGACACGGACTGCGCGGTGGAGGAGACCTGGCCGGCGGCGGTGGCCAGGGCGCCGGCGGCGGAGCGGACTTCGCCGATGATCTCGACGAGGCGGGCGATCATCTTGGTGAGGGCATGGCCGAGCGTGTCGCGCTCGGAGCGCGGGGTCACGGTCACGCCCAGGTCGCCGCCGGCGATGCTGGAGGCGGCGTTGACGATGGCGGCATTGGACTGGATCATCCGCTGCATCGAAGCGAGAAGCTGGGCGGTCTCGTCCTTGCCGCGGACGTCGACCCGCTGATCGCTGTCTCCGAGGGCCAGCTTCTCGGCGATGTCGACCACCGTGGCGATGGGCGAGGTAATGCTGCGCGTGATGGCGATGGCGATGATGAAGGCCGCGAAGAGGGCCAGGGCCGTCACGAACATCATGATCGTGCGGGCGTTGCTCTCCACGGCCAGGATGGCCTTCTTCTTCTCCTGGACGTTCTGCGCCGCGGTGTCGTCGAGCGACTGCACGGCGCCTTCCACGCGATGGATCTCGTCCTTGATCGGGGTGATCTCCTTGTTCGCCTCGGCCGGGGATTTGAGCTCACCGGCGTTGATGCGCTTGGCGATGGCCAGGAAGGCGCTGCTGTAAGAGCTCACGTCCGAGCGGGTGTTGCGGATCAGGTCCAACTGTTTGTCATCCGCTACGAGCTTTTCCAGCGCGGCCAGGTTGTCGTCCGTGGCGCGGCGGGCCTTTTCCCACTTGCCGAGGTAGTCGGCTTCCTTGGTGGCGTCGCCTATGTTGAGGAAGAGGTCCTTCTCGTAGCGGCGCATGTCGAGAGTGGCGATCTCGGCGTCGTTGGCCTTGGCCGAGATCTCGACGTCGATGTTCATGACGCGGGTGGCCGTGTCGACGGAAGTGGTCAGGCCCCACTGGCCTGCACCGGCGACGACGATCACGAACGCGAGGAGGATGCCGAATCCGGCGAAGAGGCGTTTTCCGATGGTGATCTGCTGGAGCATGGTCATTTCCTTTTCAGTTCAGACTTCTGCCGCAACGGCGGCGGTTTCCAGGGCTTGCTGCAGTTCGACAGGGGTCAGGATGCGGTCGAGGTCGAGGACGAGGACGAGACGGCCGTCGAGCTTCCCCATGCCGGTGAGGAAGTCGACGCGGACGTTGGTGCCGAATGCCGGCGGGGGCTCGATCTGCGCGGCGTCGATGTCCAGGACCTCCGAGACGCTGTCGGCGATGAGCCCGACGACGAGCTGCTCGTCGTCCGTGACGGTCTCCACGACGGCGATGCAGGTGGTGCGCGAGGGCACGGTCTCGCCATGGCCGAACTTGGCGGCCAGGTCGATCACCGGCAGCACCGCGCCGCGCAGGTTGATCACGCCCCGCACGTGCGAGGGCATGGTCGGGACCCGCGTGACGGTCTCGTACTCGATGATCTCGCGCACGCGCAGGATGCCCACGGCGTATTCCTCGCCGCGGATGAAGAAGGTGAGGTATTGCTCTTTCATTTGCCGGACCTCGTCAGTGGATGTTCGAAGCTCATGTAGGCGATCACTTTGTGGGGGTGGATGCCGCGCAGGGACGTGGGAGTGGCTAGGACGGGGACGATCTGAAGTATGGCCAGCGGCGTCGACGGCCCCTGCCCGGACGCTGCGGCCAGCGCCGATGCGGCCGAGCGCACCTCGCCCATGCTCTCGGTGAGCTTGTGCATCATCATGCGGAAGGCGGTGCCGAAGCTGTCGGCCTCGGAACGCGGCTTCTTTTCCGCAGTCCCCTCGGCGGCGGCCATGCGGTCGGCCATGATGACCATCGACTGCAGGTGAAGGTACAAGGCCGTCATGGATCGGTTGAGCTCTCCCAGCTCGTCACTGCGGTGGTCGAGATCGAGCAACTCGTTCAGGTCGCCGAGGACGGCGCGCCTGGCCGACCGGGCCATCTGGATGACGATGGAGCCACCGGCTGCCATCGTCGCGATACCGGCTGCGAGCCGGCGGCGGAGATTCAGGTTCATGTCAGTTCCTTCCAGGTCACCAAAGCGGGTAGATGTCGTAGTTGCGGCGGCGTCTGCGGCGGAATCGGAAACAGGCGGCGATGCGCCGGAAGAGCTTCATGAGCCGGCTCCTGCCGCCAGTCCGCGGAGGATGGCCGGGGTATCGAGAATGAGGGCCACCCGGCCGTTGCCGAGGATCGAGGAGCCGGCCACGCCGGGAACCTCGCGGAAGCAGCCGCCGAGCGGCTTGATGACGGCCTGGCGGGCGCCGTGCAGGGCGTCCACGGCCAGGCCGGCCTTCGTCCCGTCGTGCTGCACGATGAGGACGTTCTCGCGCGCCGGGATCTGGCCGGCCAGGCCGAAGTGGTGGCGCAGCCGGACGAACGGCACGATCTCGTCGCGCAGGAGCAGGACGCCGGTCGCGCCGCGCGACGTGTCGCCCGGCAGCTCGACGCACTCCACCACGTGGTCCATGGGCACGACGTAGGTCTCGTCGTCGACCGCCACACCGAAGCCCTCGATGACGGCCAGGGTGAGTGGCAGGCGGATGGTGAAGGTGGTTCCCTCATTCTCGCGGGACTCGACGGCGATCGAGCCGCGCAACGACTCGATGGCGCGCCGCACCACGTCCATCCCCACGCCGCGGCCGGAGAGGTCGGTGACCGCCTCGGAGGTCGAGAAGCCGGAGGCGAAGATGTAGGCGAAGAGCTCCGCATCGGTGTCGGCTGCGCTGTTGGCGCGAGCCCGGATGGCGTTGCGGTCGATGCCGGCGCCGTCGTCGGAGATGCGGATGATGATGTTGCCGGCGTCGTGTCTTGCTTCGAGGGTGATGTGCCCTTCGGCCGGTTTTCCCTTCGCTTCGCGCTCGGCCGGCGTTTCGATGCCGTGGTCGATGGCGTTGCGGATCATGTGCGTGAGCGGGTCGCGCAGGACTTCCACGGCGGTGGTGTCGAGCTCCACGTCGTCGCCCAGGGTCACGAGCTTCGCTTCCTTGGCGTGTGCGGCGGCGAGGTCGCGAACCGTGCGGGCGTACTGCTGGAAGAGCGGCCCGATGGGTACCATCCGGGCCCGCATGATCAGCTCCTGCAGTTGCGTCTGCAGCGTGTCGATCTGCCGCTCGACCTCGACCAGCGACTCCAGGGCGTTGCTGCTTCCGTCGCCGAGAAGCTGCTGCACGCGGCCGCGGGCGATGGCGATCTCGCCGGCCAGGTCGAGCATGCGGTCCAGCTTCTCCGCGGCCACGCGGAGCGAGCGCGCGGCGGTGCGTTGCGCGGCGCCCGAGCCGGGGGCGGCGATGAGCCGGCGGAACGTGTCGATGCCGGAGAGCAGGAGCGTGACGATGGCCGGATCGGCCTGGATGGCGTTCTCGTGGATCCGCTCCAGCAGCTCTTCGTAGGCATGAGCGAATGCGGTCACACTGGTCAGGCCGACGCAGGAAGCGTTGCCCTTCAGCGTGTGCGCCAGGCGCAGCAGTTCGCTCTTCACTTCCGCGTCGTCGGGCGAGGTCTCCAGGGTCAGCAGGCCGCCTTCCAGCGCGGCGATGTCTTCGGCCGCTTCTTCCACAAAGGTGGCCATCAGGACGTCGAGGTTCAGATCGAGATCAGACATGCGCTCCCCTCATCGGTGTGATAAATCAGCTTCCGGCCGCGGTTTCCGCCCGTCTCCACCTGCACGACTTCGATGCCGTTGCGGGAGAGAAAGTCGAGGGCCAGCTCCGTGTTCTTCTGTCCGAGGTTGGCGGACGATTTCATATGCGTGAACATGCAGGCCCCGCCGAAGACGCGCGCCTGCAGGAACGGCAGGCGTGCGCCGAGCCTGCGCAGGCCGGCCAGCAACTCCTTCATGGCCACGTCGCCGAAGCGGGCCGACGCGGCGGCGCTCCCGGTGTGGTAGGGCAGCATGAAGTGATTGATCCCGCCGGCCCGCAGGCGGATGTCCCACAGGCACACCGCGACGCAGGAGCCGAGGATGGTCGTGACCTGCATCGGGGTCGTGGAGACGACGAACTGCCCCGGTTGGAGGAAGCGCATCGTTCGAGCGGCGTCGGGATCGATCGGAAGTGCGCTCACGAAGCGGCCTCCGCCTTCTGCGGTGCCAGGCGCGTGCACCAGAGGGCGCTCGCTCCGTGCGAGCCGAGGAGGTCGAAGAGCTCGAAGTCCACCGGCTCTAGGCCGCTCTTCTGCTGCAGGAGCGAGAAGAAGGCGATGACGGCGATGACTTCGTCGTCGAGCTTCAGGGGAATGCATGCGGTGAGGCTCTCTTCCCGGCCCTGCGGCTGCACGAGCGACTTGTCCTTCACGAACAGCTCGCCGGTGGCGGCGACCAGGCCGAGCACGCTGGGAGAGTCGAGCGGTACCGCCGCCCACGGACCGGTCTCGAGGCCGAAGGAGTCGATGAGCACCAGGGCGCCGAGCTCGCGGTCTACTTCCCAAATCCCCAGCTCTTCCGAGCCGATCAGGTTGATGATGATCTCCTTCAGCGCGGCCAGGACGTTTTCCCGCTGCAGCGTTCCGTGGAGCTGGTAGCTGGCCACATAGAGGTTGGCCAGGTTGGTGTTCTGCTGCTCGACTTCCACATAGCGCGCCGAGTAGTTGCGGCTCTCTTCCTCGATGGCCGCCAGGCGCTGCTTGA
>CAZYTO010000220.1:0-335 GCA_964650405.1 uncultured Thermoanaerobaculia bacterium
GCGTTAAGTCGGTTCAACGTGCCGCGCAGGAGCTTCGCGCCGGCTTTTACGTCAACTCCGGGATCGGGATGCCGACGCTCGTGGCGAACAACATTCCGGCGGGGATGGAAGTGATCCTTCAGTCCGAGAACGGCATTCTCGGCCTCGGTCCGTTTCCGGCCGAGAGTGAGGTCGACGCGGACCTCATCAACGCCGGCAAGCAGACCGTCACCGTCCTGCCCGGCGCGTCGTTCTTCTCCTCGGCCGATTCGTTCTCCATGATCCGCGGCGGGAAGGTCGATCTCTCGATCCTCGGTGCGGTTCAGGTGTCAGTGAGCGGCCGACGCCCCAAGCGG
>CAZYTO010000220.1:345-7059 GCA_964650405.1 uncultured Thermoanaerobaculia bacterium
GGGAGTGGGGGGAATTCGCCAACTGGAGGGTCCCGGGCGGGATGGTAAAGGGGATGGGGGGGGCGATGGACCTCGTGGCCGGAGCGCGCCGGCTCATCGTCACGATGGAGCACGTCACGAAGAAGGGCGAGAAGAAGATCCTGAATCAGTGCAAGCTGCCGCTCACGGGCGTGAAGTGCGTGAACCGCATCATCACGGACTATTGCGTGCTCGACGTGGTCCCGGAAGGGTTGAAGCTCGTGGAGGTCGCGCCGGGAGTCACGCCGCAACAGGTGCAGGAGATGACCGAGCCCCGGCTCCTCCTGCCGGCGGACGTGCCGGTCATGAACGTCTAGACCCTCCCGGGGTACCATCGCCCTCGAGTGGATCGTCGCGCGCTTCTTCTTCGCACCGCCGCGAGCATCGTGCTGGCCGGTCTCGTGGCCGGCGGCTTCGAGCCGATGTACGTCCGCATTTTCGGGATGGAGCCGGAGCGATGGCGCGCGGCTATGACGGAGCTGCCGTACCGCAAGCTGGCGGGCTTTCACCGCCTCATCCTCGACGTCGATCGCTCCACGCCCCGCGGAGCGCGCATCGCCATCGCCCTGCCATTCCGTGAGTGGGAAGGTGGCTACGGCTACGGCTACTACCGCGCCAGCTACCTCCTGCCGGGCAAGCAGGTGGTTCCGCTGCTCGTGCCCGACCGCAATGAGCCTAGCCCGCAGAGCGTGGCCCTGGCCGGGTATGTGGTGGTCTGGCACGGCCGGTGGCAGGTGCCGGGGTTCACGGTGGTGTGGAGCACACCCGACGGCACGCTGCTGAGGCGTACGCCGTGACCGGCGGGCTGCTCACGGCCGTGCTCTTCGTCGCGGCCGGCTGGCCGCTGGCCACGACGCGAGACGCCTTTCGCCGCCTCGGACTGGCGTATCTCTTCGGCGCGGGCCTGGCGTTCGGGGTGCTCCTGCTCGAATCGCTGCTGCACGTGCCGTGGTCATGGGCGTCGGTCGTTCTGCCGCTGGTCGCCATCGCCTTGATCGCCGGCGTCCTGCACCGCCGCGAGCTTGCCATCGATCGCCCCCGCGGCCATTGGGTCGACCTGGCCACGCTCGTTCTCGTTGCGGGATATGTGCGGCTGGCCGTGATCGCGCCGACGCCCGAATACGACTTCATCGGCATCTGGGGTGTGAAGGCGAAGGAGTTCTGGGTGGCCGGAGGGATCGACTGGACGTGGCTGGCGACTCCGTTCAACGCCTTCGCCCACGTCGACTATCCGCTGCTCATGCCTCTCGTATTCGATGCGCAGACGCTGATGACGGGCGCATGGCCGGACCGGTGGCTGGGGCTGGTCAACGCCGGCTTCGGCATCGCCGCGCTCCTGCTGCTGAGGAGCTTCCTGGACGAAGTGCTGGCGGCGCCGTGGCTGCGTGCCCTGGCCACCCTGGCCCTGGCGTGGACGGTGCTGTCGCCGTGGATCGGCCTCGCCGAGGTGGCCATTGTCGCGTATGGAACGGGAGGGCTGCTCTTCGTGCGGCGCGGGGACGTGCAGACCGGCGCCGTTCTGCTCGGGCTGGCCGCGTGCAGCAAGAACGAAGGTCTGACCCTGATCGTGGCCGCGCTCCTCGGACTATTCGTGGCCGGAGCATTCCGGAGCGTGGTACGCCTCTGGCCGGCGGCGGTCATCGCCGCGCCGTGGGTGATCATGCGCTACGTTCTCGACCTCCGGACCGACCTGGCCACGGGCGCCATCGGGCCGCGCATCGTGCAGCACCTGCAGGACGCGGGGTCAATGCTGCGGGCCATGCAGATCTACTCGCTGGGGAAGCCGCTCTTCTGGACCTCGCTGGTGGCCGCGCTCCTCCTCGGCGTGCGCCGCGTCGGCCGCGAACGTTTCCTGGCCACGGCCATCGTCGTGCAGCTCCTCTTCTTCATCGGCGCGTATCTCATTACCCCCCACGACGTTACCTGGCACGTGCGCTGGAGCTGGGAGCGCATCGTGACGCAGTTGGCGGCGGCAGCGGGCTTCCTGGCGATGGTCGCGATCGCGCCGTTTCTCGACCGGAGGTCTTGACAAAACGTCCATTTGTACCAATGTTGTAGTACAACAGCATTGACGAGAGGACGTGCGGCATGGCCGCCCCCATCACACTCGACCCGAAAGACCCGACGCCCCTTTACGCCCAGCTCGAGTACGCCATCCGCGTGGGAATCGCCACGGGGAAGCTCAAGGCCGGGGACCAGCTCCCGACGGTGCGCCAGCTCGCGGTCGAGCTGCGCGTCAATGCCAACACCGTGGCGCGGGTCTACCTGGCGCTGGAGAGGGAGGGGGTGCTGTCGACGAAACGCGGAGTCGGCAGCTTCATCGCCGAGGGCGTGGAGCAGCGCGCGCACGGCGCCAGTCGCGAACGGCGGCTGGCGGCGCTCGCGGGCCGCTTTCTGACGGAGGCGACCTCACTGGGCTATTCGCCACGTGAAGTGCTGCGCCACCTGGCGCAGCGGATCAATGAAGGAGACTGAAATGGTATTCGTTCCCCTCACTCCCCCCACGGGCGGCCGGAACAACCCGCAAATCAACGCCCGGGTGAACGTGATCGCCGTGCTCCTGCTGCTCGGCTTCATCCTGGCCGGCGTGATTGTCACCGTCCTCGCGCACAACCCGCTCTTCCTGCTGGCCGGCGTAGCCCTGGGCATCATCGCTTCGTTGTCGCCGAAGGTAGCCAAGCAGTGGGAAAAGGGCGTCGTGCTGCGCCTCGGCAAGTTTGTCGGGCTGCGGGGGCCGGGACTCTTCTGGATCGTGCCGCTGCTCGACGCGGTCTCGACCTGGATCGACCAGCGCGTCATCACCACCAGCTTCGCCGCCGAGCAGACGCTGACGTCGGACACCGTGCCGGTCAACGTGGATGCCGTGCTGTTCTGGATGGTCTATGACCCGGAGAAGGCCGCCCTGGAGGTGCAGCAGTACAGCGACGCCGTGAGCTGGGCCGCGCAGACGGCGCTCCGCGACATCATCGGCCGCACCTACCTCACCGACCTGCTCCGCGGGCGCGAGAAGATCGAGACCCAGCTCCAGGACCTCATCGACCAGCGCTGCAACCCGTGGGGCGTGTCCGTCCAGTCGGTGGAGATGCGCGACGTGATCATCCCCGACGCCCTGCAGGACGCCATGTCCCGCGAGGCCCAGGCCTACCGCGAGAAGCAGGCCCGCATCATCCTCGGAGAGGCGGAAGTGGAGATCGCCAAACTCTTCCAGAGCGCGTCGGTCTCGTACCAGGGTAACCCCACCGCCCTGCACCTCCGGGCCATGAACATGCTCTACGAAGGGCTCAAGGAGAAGGGCGCGCTCATGCTCGTGCCGTCGAGCGCCGTCGAGTCGATGGGCATGGGCGGCCTGCTCGGCGCGGCCGCCATGCGCCAGGAGAAGCTCACCGACATCACCGGAGAAGCGGCGGTATGACGGAGACGATGCAGTACGTCTGCGTCTTTCTCATGCTGCTCCTGGTGGCGTGCTGAAAACGGAGTGGAGGACGGACAATCGTGTCCGTCCTCCTTCTTCTCAGTGTTGCCAACTGGAGACGGACGTACGAGCCCTCGTAGGAAAGGCTGCTATCCGGCCACTTCCACAGCGCCCTCGGGCTTCCGCCGCATGTCGAGGAACAGCAGGGCGATGCCGATGCAGATGGCGGAGTCGGCCACGTTGAAGGCCGGCCAGTGGTGGTCCCGGACGTAGACGTCCAGGAAGTCGACGACATAGCCGAGGCGGAAGCGGTCGAGGAGATTGCCGATGGCGCCGCCGAGGATCAGGTGAAGGCCGACCTGGAGCACGCGGTCGGTGACGGCCGCGCGCACGGCGTAGATGACGACCGTGAGGAAGACGGCCAGCGCGCCGCCGTTGAGGAGGAGCGGCACGATCCGGGAACTGCTGTTCGCGCCGATGCCGAATGCGGCGCCGGTGTTGCGGACGTGGACGAGCTCGAAGAGATTCGGGATGAGGGAAATCGACTCGTGCGGCGAGATGTGGCCGGCCACGAGCCACTTCGTCCAGGCGTCGAGGGCCAGGACGATGAGGGAGATGACCAGGTAGTGGGAGCGCTTCATCCGTTATTCGGTGGTCGTTGTTCGCTGTTCGTTGTTCGCTGGTCGTGGCGATCAGCGGCCGGCGACCAGCGATTTCTCGTCGATCAGTTTATCCAGCTCGACCCGTAGTTTGCCCAGGATCTCGTCGTACGTGTAGTGCCCGAGCGACTCGGGGCCGCGCTTGAGGTTCACGTAGGTGGGGGCGCACCACATGCCGAGATCGGCGTCGTCCGTCTCGCCCGGCCCGTTCACGCGGCAGCCCATGACGGCGATGGTGATGTCGTGCTCCTTGGCGTACGCGGTCATCGTGCGGACGTTCTGGGCAAGGTCGATGAACGCTTCGTTCTCCACCCGCGAGCACGATGGGCAACTGATGATGTTCAGTCCCTTGTGCTCGAAGCGCGGGACGGAGCGGAAGCGGCCGTTTTCGATGTCGTCGAGGATCTGCCGTCCAACTGTGACTTCCTCGCCTTTGTCGTCGAAGGGGAGGGTGAGGGATACGCGGAGAGTGTCGCCGATGCCGCGGGTGAGGAGCTGCTCGAAGGCGATGCGGGTCTTGATGATGCCGTCGGGCGGCATCCCCGCTTCCGTGACGCCGAGGTGGAGCGGCACGTCCGGGCGAGCCTCGGCGAAGCGGATGTTGGCGTCGATGACCTTGTTCGGGTCGGAGTCCTTCAGCGAGACGCAGTACTGGTCGAACCCCAGACTGTCGAGCATCGCGCAATGCTCGAGCGCGGAGTCGAGCATGGGTGTGATCGAGTCCTCGCGATCGTACCTGGCCACCTTCTCCGGGTCGACCGAGCCGGCATTGACGCCGACACGGATCGCGCAGTCGTGGGCACGGGCCACGGAAACGAGGTAACTCACCTTCTCCTCGACCTTCTTGTCTCTCTCGATATGGTAGAGATGGCCGGGGTTGTACCGGAGCTTCTGCACGTACGGCGCGACCTTCTCGGCCAGCCGGTAGTTCTCCTGCAGGTCGATGACGAGGTTGGCGTTCGGCCTCGCGGCGCGGATCTCGGCGAGGGCGGTCACGTCCTTCGGATTGTCGACGGCGATGCGGATGACGTCCGCTCCCGCCGCCTCGAGGAGCTCGACCTGGCGGATGGTGGCGGCGACGTCCTGGGTGCGCGTGGCGGCCATGGACTGCACGGCGATGGGGTTGTCGCCGCCGATGGTGATGCGGCCGATGCGGACTCCGCGGGTGACTCGTTCTTTCATTCGGCCGTGTCAACGCACGGAAAAGACAAAGATTTCCCCGGTTTCGGGGCAATCTGACCGAACGGTCGTTCGGGACATTCTCATTGCTCCGACCGGCAGGATCGGATAAGTTACGGCTCGGTCCTTTCCGCCCGGTCGAATTCAAGTACAGGAAAAATCCAATCGCGAATCACCGCCCCCGTGATCGCTGGAGGTCTTACATTCGGCGTTTGACGCCCGCTGTGGCTCTTTTTGTCTTCGTTGTCCTGGCACGTTTCGAACAGGCGTAAACCTGTCCTCGGCCTGCAGTTACGTTGATCGGCCGGCGGAATCCGACCTGTCCCGGGCAGCCGGTGACGCTCGATGCCGGCTCGGGCTGGACGAGCTACCTGTGGTCTCCCGGCGGCGGTACGACCCGCATGATCTCCGATACCCCGTCGGTGACGACGGCCTACATGGTGACGACGACCGACGCCAACGGCTGCAATGTGACCTCGACGCCGTACACGGTCGTGGTGAATGCGGCGCCGGAACCCCCAGCCATTCACTTGCACTATCCAGCCATGTGCCCGGGCGGCACGGATGATGCCTCCGTCGACAACCCCGCCGCCGGAGGGACCTGGCAACAGATTACCTGGACGATCGATCACGGCACGATCACGGGCGGGCAGGGGACCACTTCGGTGTTCTTCAGCAGCGACGGTAGCGGGCAGGCTCCCGTGCTGAACGTCCAGGTGCAGGACTCCGGGCAGTGTCGGGCCGCTGCTTCCATGGACGTGCCGATCCAAACCATCGCCAAGCCGGTGATCTACACGTGGCCCGATCACCTTTGCCCCGGTTCATCGGGCGGGGCGGGCGTCAATCCCCCTGCCGATCCAAATTCATCGTGGACGAGCCTCCACTGGACGGTGACGAACGGCACGCTGGCGTCGTGGTCGAGTGATTCGAACCCCAGCATCTCGTTCAACAGCAACACATCCAGTCAGCCGGTGATCGTGCAAGTGACGGCGACCGACACGTACGGCTGCACGGCGACGAGTGACCCGGTCACGATCCCGGTGCGGACCATCGCCAAGCCGGTGATCTACACGTGGCCGGATCGCCTTTGCCCGGGTTCTTCAGGCGGGGCGGGTGTCAATCCGCCGGCCGAGCAGTATTCCTCCTGGTCGAGTTTCCACTGGACGGTGACGAACGGGACGCTGGCATCGTGGTCGAGTGAGTCGAGCCCCAGCATCTCGTTCAACAGCAATACGTCCAGCCAGCCGGTGATCGTGCAATTGACGGCGACGGACACGTTCGGCTGCACGGCGACGAGCGACCCGGTCACGATCCCGGTGCGCACCATCGCCAAGCCGGTGATCTACACCTGGCCGGGTCAGCTTTGCGCCGGTTCCTCCGGAGGAGCAGGCGTCAATCCGCCGGCCGAGCAGTATTCCTCCTGGTCGAGTTTCCACTGGACGGTGA
>CAZYTO010000220.1:7159-8319 GCA_964650405.1 uncultured Thermoanaerobaculia bacterium
CGAACGGGACGCTGGCGTCGTGGTCGAGTGACTCGAATCCCAGCATCTCGTTCAACAGCAATACGTCCAGCCAACCAGTGGTCGTGCAGTTGACGGCGACGGACACGTTCGGCTGCACGGCCACGAGCGACCCGGTCACGATTCCGGTTCGTGCGCTCCTTCCGCCCGCATTGCACCCCGCGATCACGACCATGTGCGGCAACGGCACGAATTCGGTGACGGTCGATCCCCCCGCTCCTGACGTCAACGGTATCTCCTCTCCATGGCAGAGCGTCGTATGGACGATCCAGAACGGCACCGTCAACACGCAGGACACCACCAGCGTCTCCTTCACGGCGGACGGCAGCGGCCAGGCCCCCGTGGTCTCGGTGCACGTCCGGGACGTCAACGGATGTGAAGTGGACAGCGCCGCGATCATTCCCGTCCACGTCATCACGCCTCCTCCCATTCAGCTCGGCACGCCGACCATGTGCGCGAACGGCACGAACTCGGCGTCGATCGACCCGCTGTCGAAGGACGACAGCGGTCAGTACTGGCGCAGCGTTACCTGGACTGTGCAGCACGGAACGGTGACCGCCACCGGCAGCGGCGGTGTCATGTTCTCCGCCGACGGCAGCGGCCAGCCGGTCGCGGTCACGCTCCATCTCCAGGACAGCAATTCCTGCGCGGCCGATGTCCCGGTGACCGTCCAGGTCACCGTGCCGGCGGCTTCGATCAATGCCGGCGGTCCGACCACCTTCTGCGCCGGGGGCAGCGTGACGCTTACGGCGAGCAGCGGCTCCGGCTATGCATGGTCCAACGGCGCCACAACGCAGGCCATCACCGTCAGCACGAGCGGCAATTACACCGTGACTGTGACCAATGCGAACGGCTGCAGCGGGACGTCATCCCCGACGGCAGTTACCGTCAACGCGAACCCAGCTGCGGCAATCACGGCCGGCGGCCCGACGACGTTCTGCGCGGGCGGCAGCGTGACGCTGACGGCCTCGAACGGCGCGTCGTACCTGTGGTCCAACGGCGCCACGACCCAGGCCATCACCGTCAATGCAAGTGGCAGCTACAGCGTGACGGTCACCGGCGCGAACGGCTGCAGTACGGCCTCGGCGCCGTCCGTCGTGACGGTCAATGCCAACCCCGTCGCCACGATCACGGCCGGCGGC
>CAZYTO010000220.1:8329-9815 GCA_964650405.1 uncultured Thermoanaerobaculia bacterium
TGCTCCCGCAGCCGAGCACGGCGATGTGCGCCCGATGCCACCAGAACGAGGTGGCGCAGTTCCTCCAGAGTAGACACGGCCTGCCGGCGTACATCGCGTACGCCGGCACCGGAGGTCTCACCGAGACGCCGCGCGCCGAGGACCGGGCCATCCGGCGCGAGATGGTCCCGCCGGATCCCGCACCCAACGCGCCCGCCCGCCGTGAGGGTCAATGCCACCCCCACTGCTACGATCACGACCGGCGGCCCGACGACGTTCTGCGCAGGGGGCAGTGTGACGCTGACGGCGAGCGCCGGCGCGTCCTACCTCTGGTCGAACGGCGCCACGACGCAGTCGATTACCGTCAACGCGGGCGGCAACTACAACGTGACGGTCACCGATGCCAACGGCTGCAGTGCGTCCAGCACGCCGGCGGTAGTCACGGTCAACGCCAATCCCACGGCCACGATCACGGCCGGCGGCCCGACCACGTTCTGCGCGGGTGGCAGTGTGACGCTGACGGCGTCCAGCGGCTCTTCATACCTCTGGTCGAACGGTGCGACGACGCAGTCCGTCACCGTTAATGCCAGCGGCAGCTACAGTGTGACAGTCACCGGCGCGAACGGCTGCAGCACGTCCTCGGCGCCGGCCGTCGTGACGGTCAATGCCAACCCCGTCGCCACGATCACGGCCGGCGGTCCGACGACGTTCTGCGCAGGGGGCAGCGTGACGCTGACGGCGAGTGCCGGCGCGTCCTACCTCTGGTCGAACGGCGCCACGACGCAGGCCATCACCGTCAGCGCCGGCGGCAGCTACAGTGTGTCGGTCACGAACGCAGCGGGTTGCAGCGCGTCCAGCGCACCGGTTGCCGTCGCTGTCACCGCCAACCCGGCCACCCCGGTCATTTCGCCGGCGGGAACGGTTGCGGCATGCCCCGGACAGAGCATCCCGTTCGCAGCGCCTGCGGGCTTCGCCAGCTACCGCTGGTTGCCGACCAACGAAACGACGCGAACGATCAACGCCACGGTCTCGGGCAGCTACAGCGTCACCGTAACGGACGCAAACGGTTGCAGCGCCACGAGCGCGCCCACTACCGTCACCATCGGCACTTTCAAGCCCGTCATCACGGTGGTGGGAGGAAGCACGGCGCTCTGTCCGAACACATCGGCCACCCTCATCGCCAGTGTGCCGCCGGGCTTCTCCAGCGTCTCCTATCACTGGTCCGATGGGACGAATGGCAGCATGGATTACTTCGGCCAGCCGGGCACGTACACGGTGACGGCGACGTTTGCGGGCGGCTGCTCGGCTGCCAGCGACCCGGTGACTCTGACCGCCCTCCCGGCGGCGGCGCCACCGGTCGTCACGACCGACGCCGACTACCTCTGCACGTCCACGCAGCATACGGCGTCGGCATCCGCCGGCTATCCGTCGTATTCGTGGGTCATCCCGTACGCGACCATCGTCGGACCGAGTGACCAGCGGACGGTAACGTTCATCCCGAACAACG
>CAZYTO010000221.1:0-9798 GCA_964650405.1 uncultured Thermoanaerobaculia bacterium
CGATGATCTTCGGCCCGACCAGGCCGAAGTGCAGCCACACCGAGGCCGAGCCCGGGCCGCCGTTGAAGACGAAAGTGATGGGCCGGTCTTCCGGGCGCGCCACGCTGTCCTTGACGTAAGAGATGGTGAAGAAGTCGGCGGTCGGCTTGCCCGCGCCGTCCTTCAGGTAGAGCTCCTCCGCAGTGGCGGTGTAGCTGATGTCCGTGGCGCCGGCCTGCAGGTGGTGCTTCGAGACGAACTTCACCGGTTCGGGAGGAGCTTCCGGTTTGGGTGGTTCCGCCGGCTTGGCGGCGGGCGCCGGCGGTGTGTCCGCGGCGAAGGCGAGCAGGGGGGTGGCAAGGAGCAGCGCCAGAACGACGGCGCACCGGGTCTTGGACATGTCATTTCCTCCGCGCGTGTGACCGTTTTTGAACGATCGGCATTATATGGACGCGTTTGCCGGGTCGTCGGTTAGCGCTTTGGATACGGTTCCGGGCGGATTGGGTTGCCTTGGCTGCGTGAGACGGAAGGAGGTGGCGCCCAACCCGCGCGTTTCGAGATACTTGATGGGACGCGAAGGATTTCGGGGGCGGCGGCATCCAACCAACTATCTGCGCGATGAGAATCGAGACACGAAGCCGGTAAAGTACATGCATGGTGGTCCTGGATCCGGTTTCCGCCGAGGAGGAGCGCAGCCTCGTCCGGCGCATGCGAGCGGGAGATGATCGAGCGTTTGAGTGGTTTGCGGAACACTATGCCCCGGCGCTCTACCGGTTCGCGTCGTCCCGCGTCCGGGGAGAGGCGGAGCTGGTGCGCGACGTGGTGCAGACCACGCTCTGCCGGTTCATGGAGAAGCTGGACGGATACCGGGGCGAATCGAGCATCTTCACCTGGCTGTGCGCGGTCTGCCTCAACGAGATTGCCGGGTACTTCCGCCGCGCCGGCCGCCGCGAGGTGGAGCTCGACGAGGCCAACGGACGTGAATCCGGCGCCGCCGAGAATCCGGAACTGGAGTACCTGGCCCGCGAAGACGTGGAGCAGGTTCACCTCACGCTCGATGCGATGCCGCCGCGCCATGCCCGCGTCCTGGAGTGGAAGTACATCGATTGCCTGTCGGTGCGGGAGATCGCCGAACGGATGGATCTCAGCGAACGGGCCGTGGCCTCGCTGCTCACACGGGCGCGGGCCGGCTTTCGTACCGTCTTCGAAGGGCTTCGCGGAGGCTCCTCATGACTGAGCGCGATGACGAAGCGTTCGTGAGCGAGCTGCTGGAGCGGGCCGGCAAACGCCCGGATGTCCCGGCGGAGGCGATGGCCGGGATCATCGGCGCGACGCGGGCGGTGTGGCAGGCGCGCGTTCGGAGGCGGCGGATCCGCAGAGCCCTGGCATGGACGCTGCCCCTCGCGGCCTCGCTGGCCGTCGGTCTCGTCCTCTCTTGGCCGCGGACGCATCCTGTGACCGCACCGCCAACGTTCGTGGCGACGGTGATCCGCGCGAAGGGCCTCTCCCTCGCGCCGGGCGCGCGAGTCGCCGCGGGCTCGTGGATCGACGTGCCGGAGAGCGGTTCCGCCACCCTGAGCACCGGGGGCAGCAGCCTGCGGCTCCACGGTGGTTCACGAGTGCAGCTCGTCTCCGCGGGCGCCGCCCGGCTCGAGTACGGCGCGGTGTATCTGGACTGTCCTCCCACGGCCTCGGACGTCTCCGTGCTCACGGCTGCCGGCGCCTTCGTGCCGGCGGGTACGCAGTTCGAGGTGCGTGCCGCGCACGGCGGGCAGGCGGAGTTGCGCGTACGCGAGGGCGTGGTGACGCTGAAGCGGAATGGCAACGCGGCGACGGCCAGCGCGCATGCAGGCGAGCAGGTTCTCGTGTCACCCGGCGGCGCGCTGCAGCGCGGCACGATCCTGCCCTATGACGCCTCCTGGCAGTGGGTGGAAGGCGTGGCCCCAATGCTCGACATCGAAGGGAAGCCGCTGCTGGTGTTCCTGAAATGGATCGCCCATGAGCAAGGACGGACGCTGGTGTTCTCCGGTGATCGCGGCCCGGCGATCAGCGGCTCGATCGTGCTCCACGGCTCGATCGCGAACATGACCCTCGACGAAGCGCTGCAGACCATCGCCGCCGGATCCGGCTTCACGTATCACGTGGAGAACGGGGTGCTGCGCGTCGAAGGGCTGTGAGGGGTTGATACCTACCGTCTCGCCAAGAGCTCGCAGAAAACGGTTCACACGGAGACGCGGAGACCGGGGAGGAAGAGTGCCGTGGTTTCTCCGTTTTCTCCGCCTCTCCGCGTGAGATTCAACCTGGAATCACGGGCTACCGCCAGCGCCACGTGAGGCCGGCGATGGCCAGAGCGCCGAGGGCGCGCTCGTTCGCGAAAATCAGCCGGCTCGCCGTGAGCTTCAGGTCACGGCCGGAGGGGTTGCGGCGGTCGTAGAGATTGCGGCCCTCGACGTAGAACGTCAGCACTCCGCCGGACGCGGTCCAGTCACGGCTGAGGCGGAGATCGAGCCGGTGATAGTTCTTCAGGCGCCGGCTGTTCAGCGCTCCGATCACGGGAGTGTTGCCGTGCAGGGAGAGGGGCGTCGTCGGCCAGCCGCTGTGGAACGTCCAGGAGGCGTTGACGTTCCACTTGTGAAAGGCGGCCACGTTGACGTCGGCGTTGAGGGCATGGCGCTGGTCCGTCTCCCGTGACACCTGGCGCCCGGCGATCTCGTCGCGCGCCGAAGCGAGGGTGTAGTTGAGCCACCACCGGATACGCGGCGTTCCGCGTCCCCGCAGCGAGAGCTCCAGGCCGTCGAACCGGCTCTCGTCGGGCGCGATGCGGACGCGGTCGAGCTGTCCTTCCGGGAAGGGCTCGAAGCCGTCCCAGAGGTTTCGATAGCGCGGGCGCGGTGACGACACTGTCCGCTCATAGACGTCCGCGCCCACCGACTCCAACGGGAGGAAAGAGAACGGGGAGAGGATCCGCTCGTATCCGGCCGTCCATTGCCGCGATTGCTCGGACCGGTAGAAGTGCGCGTCGCAGTCTTCCACCATCAGCTCGTACGGCCGGTGGCTCTGCGTGTACTGCCCCCACTCGAAGTGGAACATGTCGAGGTCCTGCGACCAGGCGGCGCTGAAGCGGGGGTTCGTCCGGCTGTCCCGGTCCACGCTGTATTCGTCGTAGCGGACGCCGAGCTCGATCGTCAGCGGAAGTACCGGCCGGAAGCGATCGAAGGCGTAGGCACTCAGCCGCTGCTGATCGAAATGATTCTTCAGCGCGAAGGCCTCCAGACCGTCGTCGCTGCGCAGGCTCACCAGCGGGGTCTCGAAGTGGCGTGCGTCGGCATAGTCGTAGTAGGCGTGGAAGAGGTCGTATTCGACTCCGGCTCCCAGCGTCTGCCGCGGTCCGGCTTCGAGGGTCCAGTGGTGGGAGAGGCTGGTCGCGGCGAGGCGCCGGTCGTCCCTCACCGCGAAGCTTCGTTCGGTGTCCGCCTGGTTGCCGGTCCGGCCTTGCGTGGTGTGGGTGAAGGACACCGTGCTCTCGGCGGTGAGCCGGGGCGTGAACGTGACGGCGTGGGAGAGCCAGAGGTACTGGCCGAAGTAGTCCGTGTGCAGTTGCTTCGACTCGTCGCTCTCGGAGAGGCGGACCTCGTCGTGCGATGCCAGTTCGTGAAGGACCACCGTCTGATTGGCGGTGGGCAGGTACTCGACCTTGACGAAGGCGTCGGAGAAGCTCGGAGAGATGGTGCCGAGGACCCGCCCAATGATGTCCGTCGTGCCGCGGCGGAGGGTCGCGGTCCAGCCGAGGCGGCCCGAGTCCGTCGTCTTGGCGGCCTGGATGGCGGAGTCGATCATGCTCAGGGAGATGCGCAGGTGGGGCTGATTCGACGGCCTTCGGGAGGTCATGTCGATCACGCCGGCCGCCCGGTCGCCGAAGCCGGCGGAAGGGGCGGTGATGAGATCGATCCGGTCGAGGGAAGAGGCGTTGACGATGCTGAGCGTATTGTCGAAGTCGCGCAGGTGGAAGGGCCGGTAGAGCTCCTGGCCGTCGAGGCGGATGAGCGTCTCGTCGCGCCGGCCGCCGCGCAACTGCACTTCTGCGGACGCGTCCTGCGTGGTCGTACCGGGAAAGAGGGCAAGGCCGCGGAAGGGCTCGTCGCCGATATGCGGCAGGACCGCGATCTCGTCGGACGAGAGCCCGGGCTCCGCTTCCATCGCCGGCGGTGACGCCGGCGCCTCCGACTCCACGACGATCTGGCCGCTCATGGTGATCGGCGGCGGCTCGGGCGGCTTCTCTTTCGGCGCGACCGCCTCGCCGGGGGCTCGAACGACGATGAGGCTTCCATTCGGCCCGTTCAGCAGTGCCAGCCGGTGGGGGGCGAGGATTGAGGCGAGGACCGCGCGCGCGTCGCCGCCCGGCGGCACGGTGGTCACGAGCATCTCCGGGGTGACGATGCGCGTGGTGAAGATGAGGTTCACCCCGGCCTGTTGAAGCTGGCGGAGGGCGTCCGCCAGCGGCATGCCGCGCTGGATACGAGCGGGTGCCGACGCAGCCACGGCCGCGGCGAACAGGAGGGAAAGCAGGGCGGTTCGCGCCGCTTCCCACGTCGTCGGGGGTTGGTCGTGCAACGAGATCCTAGGCGCTGCCCGGAGCAATGGAAGCCTCTCTCCCAGAACGTGAATCCGTGACCGGAAGCCTTCCCTCGAGGCCCGTCCGGCCATTTTAGCCCCTCTGGACCGCATGGAAATGCCCGCCGGCGAACGATTTCGGAACAGTTCGCATCTAACCCGCCGTGAGTTCTATCGACACACCGGCAGGCTCAGCCCGAGGCTGGCAGTGGGGACGCGGGTTTTCGTCGCTGGCCTGCGACAGTCTGCTCGTGGTCTGGCTCATCGCCCTGTTCGTCATCGCCCGAGCGGTCATGATCGCGGCCCTCCACCGTCATCTGGGGCCGAACGCGACAGCGACGGCCGTAGCCTCCGTCTTTCTCAACGGGTTTCGCTTCGACCTGCGCGCGGCCACGCTGGCGGCGCTTCCCTCGATCCTGGCCTCCCTGCTCGCTTTCCGCTTCGACCTTGCGGGCCTGCGACGCAGGCTGCGCATCTACACGGCCGCGGTCTTTGCTCCGGCGTCGGCCGTCCTCATCGCCGTCGACATCGCCTACTTCAAGGAGTTCGGAAACCAGTTCGATCACTTTCTCTTCGGGCTGGTCTTCGACGATCGCAAGGCGATCTTCCGGACCATCTGGAACGGTTATCCGGTGATCCGGATCGCCGTGGCCGTGGCGGCCGTGGCCGTGCCGGCATGGTGGCTGGCGCGGCGCCTCTTCGCCGCCGATCCGTTCGTTCCGCGGCAGTTCGAGCGCCTTCCGCGCTGGAGCAATGCCCTCGTGCTTCTGCTGGCCTTCTCCCTCATCGTCTGCTGCGCCCGCGGCTCGATGGGCCGCCGGCCGGCGCAGATGAAGATCGCCGCGGTGACGGCGGACGAGTTCCTCAACAAGATGGTGGTCAACCCGTTCGACATGCTGGCCACGGCCGTGTCGGACTACGTGCAGTTGGGACGGGCCACGGGCCTCGACCGCTTCCTGCATCACGGAGAGATCGGCCTCGCGGCCCAGCGGCACTTCGGAACCGCGGCAGAAGTGCCCGACATCGACGCCGGCGCCATGCGCCACGCGCCGGGCACGCTGCATCCGCCACGGCACGTCGTGCTGATCGTCATGGAGAGCTACTCCGCATGGCCCACGCTGCCGGAGTACCGCCCCCTGCATCTGGCCGACGAGCTGGTCTCGCTCTCCGGCGCAGGCATCTCGGTGCCGCGCTTCATCTCCGCGGGACCGGGAACGATGCCGTCGCTCGGCACGCTCCTGACGGGACTGCCCGATGCCGGCCTCCCCATGAGCTACGAGCGCGGAGCGCGAAATCCGTTTCCGACCGCGGCGGCCGTGATCTTCCGGCGGATGGGATACCGCACCCGCTTCTTCTACGGCGGCTACCTGAGCTGGCAGCGTATCGGCGAGCTGGCCGGGAGGCAGGGCTTCGACGAAGTCCACGGCGGCGGGGAGATCGGGAACTGGCGTGACGGAAAGGAATGGGGCGTCGACGACGAGCATCTGTTCGACTTCGCCCGGAAGACCATCACGGACAACGTCCCGAGCTTCGACGTCATCCTCTCCGTCAGCAATCACCCGCCGTACGACGTCGACCTGGCCGCCCGCGGAGAACGGATCGATCACGTCCCGCCGCAACTGGCCGGACGCTTCGACGGCTCCGTCGATCTCAATGTGCTCGGGCACTTCCGGTACGCCGATCACTGCCTGGGACGGTTCGTGCGCTCGGCGGCCGGCGGCCTGACCGCGCCTCTCTTCGCGATCACCGGAGATCACTACGGCCGCAAGTTTCCCAATGCCCATCCCACGCTGTTCGAGCGGCTGGCCGTTCCGTTCGTGCTCTACGGGCCGGCCGTTCTTCCCGGCCGGGGCAGCGCGGCACAGACGGTAGGCAGTCACCTCGACATCCTTCCAACGATCGTCGATCTCGCGGCGCCGGCGGACTTCTCCTATCCCGCGCTGGGCCGCGACCTGTTGCAACCCGGGCCCGTGCAGGCAGGACTGGGCTGCTCCGCGGCCATGACCGTGAGCGGCATCGTGGAATTCGCGGACTCGGGGCCCGTCGTGCAGGGCTCCCTGAGCAGCGCCGAGATCACGTCACTCCGGCATCGCTACGACGACTTACACGCTCTCGGCTGGTGGCGGACGCGCAACGGTCCGGCGCTGCCCCTCGGACCCCGGGCCTTCGACTGCCGGGCCCGCGACTTCGCTGTCGCCCGCGGCCCGGACCTTCCCTGTTCGCGGGGCGGGGCGTGCGGCACTCCGCTGCTCGTCGGGCATCGCGGCATGGGATCGGAAGGGAGCGTGGCGCCGGAGTCGACGCTGTCGGCATTCCGGGCCGCCATCGCCTACGGTCTCGACTACGTGGAAGTCGATCCGCGGCCGACGGCCGACGGCGTTCTCGTCGTGCTGCACGATGCCTCCGTCGACCGGACGACGTCGGGCCACGGGAAGGTCGATCAGATGACGTTTGCGGCGGTTCGCGGGCTGCGCATCCGGTCCGACGACTATCCCGGCGACTTCGGATGCGAGCGTGTGCCGACGTTCGTGGACGTCCTGCGGCTCTGTCGCGGACAGGTGCACGTTCTCATCGACATGGAGAAGACCGACAGGGTCGACCTGATCGTTCGCGACATTCATCGGGCCGGTGCGCGGGAGTGGGTCACTCTCGACGCCCGGAATCTCGACCGGATCCATGACGCCCTGGCCATCGATCCGCAACTGGATGTGATGATCCGGCCCGACAGCGTCGAGACCATCGTCTCGCAGTTCCGGGCCGTGACTCGCCGTCCCTCGATCGTGCAGTTGGGGAAGGGCGTCGTGCGTGCGGGCGCGCCGATCGTCCACGCCCTCGGTGCGCGCGTGCTCACCAACGTGTTCGACGAGGACGGCCTGGCCGGCATCACGGGAGAGGGCAGTGCCTACGCCGAGGCGGCACGGAGCGGCGCCGACATCCTGCAGAGCGACCGCCCCGAGCTGATGCTGGCCATGCGCAGACAGGCGCGCGAACGGCCGCTGCTCAGCCTGTTCGCGCGCGGTGCCGGTCAGCGCGCCGAGATCACGCCGTAAGACCGGCTCTCGCCGTCGTCAGTACGCCGCTACCGTCAGCGCACCACCCTTCCACCCGCTCCGGAAGGCGGCCATGGTCGACGAAGCGTTCTTCTTCTGGGCCTCGAGGGCCCGGGCCAGGCCGTAGAGCGAGCGGGGATTCTTCGGGTTCTTCTTGAGGTCCGCACGGAATACCTTCTCGGCCTCGGCGGCGCGGCCGGCGCGGAGGAGGGTCCCGCCGAGCGTCTCCCGGACGGGGAGCCACCAGTCGGACGGCTCGTCGTAGTTGAGCGAATCCTCCACCGCCGCCGCTTTGGTCAACTGGTTGACGGCTTCCCCGGTGTTGCCGCGGACCTCGGCGATGCGGCCGGAGAGGACGAGCGAGGCGATCTCGCCGAGGGGTTTTGGGGAGTTCTGCATCACGCCAGGGTCGTCGCCCAGCTTGGCCCGCGCCGCTTCCAGGGCCTTCAGCTCCGAATCCGCACCGGCCACGTCGCCGAGGCGGGCCAGCGCCGAGCCGCGCGCCAGATGGATGAGCGTCGCTGAGATCGGCCATTGCTCATCCGGGGCACCCGTCTTCAGAACGTCGTCCCAGCGCCCGAAGCGCGTCAGCACCTGCGTCGGATAGGCGAGTGCAACCTCGATCGGCGGCATCTCCTTCAACATCGGACCGGCGTTCTTCGCCAGCTCTTCGGCCATGGCGCGCGCATGGGCCAGGTCGCCGATGGATGTGTACGAGGCGGCACCGAACTGCAGGTTGTGGCTGTAGTACATCATCGGGTAGACGCCGGCCTCGCCGTTCCTGGCGATGTACTTGCGGTCGGCTGTTGCCGCCGCCGTGTTCGCGGCCGCGGCTCCGGCGTAGTTGCCGGTGCGCTGGTAGACATGGGCGGGCATGTGGACGAGGTGGCCGGCCGCAGGCGCCAGCTTCGGCAGGCGGGCGGCGCTGGCCAGGGCCAGCTCCGGATGCGACGAGGCCTCGACGGCATGGATGTAGTAGTGGTTGGCGCCGAGGTGATTCGGGTCGCGCTTCAAGACGCCTTCCAGCACGCGTACGATCTCTTCCGTCCCCTCGTTGGGCTTGCCGTCGTTCGTCCAGAACTTCCAGGGACGAAGGTCCATGAGGCTCTCGGCGTAGAGGACGTTGACGTTGGAGTCTCTCGGATACTTCTTCGCCAGGGCGGCCATGGCCTGGCTGTAGTCGACGGCCAGCTTCTTGAGGTCGGCGTTCGTTTCGACCGAGTAGCGCGTGGCCAGGGCAGCGACGAGATCCTTCTCCTGCTGCGAGGCATGCTCGAGGTGCTTTCCCGCGCCCTGCACGGCCTCATAGGCCTGCTTCTCGCGGTCGGGATCGACGTCCAGGTTGATGTTCGGTCCGAGGGCGAGGGCCGTGCCCCAGTAGCCGATGCCGAGCTCCGGGTCGAGGCGGGTGGCCTCGTTGAACGAGCGGATGGCCGCCTCATGGTTGAAGGCGTAGACGTACTTCATCCCCTGATCGAAGTAGGCCTGTGCCTTCGCGTTCTTCGTCGAGACGGTCCAGTGCAGATTGCCGAGCCCGGGATCCAGGGTGACTTCCTTCGCCGGCTCGGCAGCGGCCGCGGAGAGAGCAAGGAGCAGAAGGGATGCGAGGGCTACCAGGCGCATGCGATTCCTCCGTGGCGTCTACGGTTGAGATGAGTACTTGGATTCCGGAAATGATCGCGCAGTTTCGAAGCCAGGAGAAGTGGTTAGTGGTTGGAAGGTGAGTGGTTAGGGGTTAGGGATGTTCGCTGGCCGTCTCTGACCGCTCAACTTCTAACTACTGTCCTTCTAACCACTAACCACTAACCACTCACTCTCTCCCCCAGGATCTTCGCCACAACGACCGTCACGTCGTCGCTGGCGGGCTCGCCGCCGCGGAACTGTTCGACGTCGCGGAGGATGGCGTCGCGGATCGTGGCGGCGTCGCCGGCGGACCGCTCCCGTACGACGGACACGATGCGGTCGATGCCGTAGCTCTCGCCCCCTTGGCTGACCGACTCGTAGACGCCGTCGGTGTGGAGGACGAAGACATCCCCGGGAGCGAAGGGGATGTCGTGCTGGGCGATGTCCATGGGCAGCCGGACGCCTAGCGGCGGGGCGAAGAGATCGACGGCCGCCGTGGCCGCGGCATCGCGGACGATGAGGGGCGGATGGCCGG
>CAZYTO010000222.1:0-9774 GCA_964650405.1 uncultured Thermoanaerobaculia bacterium
CAACCCCGAAACCCCCCAACCCCGCAACCCCGCAACCCCGCAACCCCGCAAACCCCGCAACCAGCGAATAAGCGATCCGCGATAAGCGAACCGCGACCCTGTATCATCCCCTCCGCATGGACCGCCTGCCGTGAGTGCCCGCGTCCTGCTCCAGCGCCGGCAGGTCGATCAGGCCCGCTCCGAGCTCCGCCGCCGCGGCCTCGACTGCCTCTCCACCCGCATCCCCCTGGCGCTATTTCGGCCGTAAGTCCGGCGTCCTCATCCCCGGCACGATCGGCTATCGCATCAAGAGCTGGGACGGCCTCGGGACGGTGGCCTTTCTCGAGGCCCGGCTGCCCCGCGATGCCCGTGTGCTCGACATTGGCGCCAATACCTCCGAAATCCTCTGCATCCTCCACCGCCTGGGCTACACGGATCTCACCGGCGTCGATCTCGCCCCGGAGATCGCCCGCATGCCCTACGCCGATTCCATCCGCTACCTCTGCAAGGATTTCATGGCCACGGGGTTCGAGCCGGAGTCGTTCGACGCGATCACGGCCATCTCCTCTATCGAGCACGGCTACGACGGCCCGGCCCTCTTCCGCGAATGCGCGCGGCTGCTGCGCCCAGGCGGCCTGCTCGTACTCTCCTTCGACTACTGGCCGGAGAAGATCGACACGACCGGGACGCTGATGTATGACATGACCTGGCGGATCTTTTCCCATGCCGAGACGCTGGAGATGGTCGAGACGGCGGGCCGCCACGGTCTCACACCGGTGGACGCGCTCGAGCTCGAGGCCGGCGACCGCGTGGTGAAGTGGGGGCCCTGGGCGTACACGTTCGCGTGGCTTACCCTCCGGCGCGCAAACGCCGCGGATCGTGAAACGCCGTGACTTCTTACGCCCGGCGGTTGGCCAGCAACATGGCCGGAGTGGCCTGGACTGCGGTGATGCAGGCGAGCTTTACGCCGCTCTTTCTGCGGGCGGTGGGCGTGGAGGGGTACGCGTTCATCGGCTTCTTCGTCACCCTCCAGGCCGTGCTGCAGATCTTCGACTTCGGGTTCGGGCCGACCATCAACCGCAGGCTGGCTCGCGTCAGCGCCGGTTCCGAAGAGCCCGGAGAGACGCGCGACCTGGCCAGGACGCTGGAAGTGATGTCCTGGGCGCTGGCGGCATTGGCCGGCGGCGTCCTGGCCGTGCTGGCCATGCGATTCGGCCGCTGGTGGTTCCGAACCGCGGCTGCGTCGCCGGTGCCGGTGGAGCGCTCACTGCTCTTCATGGCGATCACGATCATCGCCCAGTGGCCGGTGACGTACTACCAGTCCGGGCTTCTGGGCCTCGGGCTGGCCGGGAGAATGAACGCGGCGAAGATCGTGTCCGCGACCTGCTCGGCCGCAGGCGCGGCCTTTGTGCTAGTCAAGGTATCGCCCACCCTGCCTGCCTACTTTGCTGTGCAGGGAATCGTGGCCGTGCTCCACGTCGTCACGCTCCGGGCGCTCTTCTGGCGGGCCCTTCCGCCTGCGGAGGAGCGCGGACGCTTCCGTTCCGAATCGCTGCGGAGCACGCAGCGGTTCGCCGCGGGAATGACCGGGATCACGCTCTTCGGCGTGCTGACTACGCAAGTCGATCGCCTCGTCCTCAGCCGGATCGTGCCGCTCGATGAATTCGGCTGCTACGCGCTGGCCTGGGTGGTTGCCAGTGGCCTGATACTGGTGCTCGGGCCGGCGCACGCCACGCTCTTTCCCCAGCTCTCGGCGCGTTTCGGAGATGAGGGCGAGCTCCGTCGCTCGTTTCACGAAGGCGCACAGCTCCTGTCCGCACTGCTGTTGCCGGCGGCCGGCGTCGTCGCACTCTTCGCACAGCCGCTGCTCTTTGCCTGGAGCGGCAATGCCATGATCGCCGCCCGGACCGCGCCCCTGGCCACGCTGCTGGTGATCGGCATGACGTTCAACGGCCTGATGCAACCGCCGCACGCGCTGCAGCTCGCGTCAGGCTCCACGCGCCTGCCGTTCCAACTGGCGGCGGGGGCGCTCCTCTTCCAGGTGCCGGCGGTCCTGCTGCTGGCGCACTGGCGCGGTGCCCTCGGGGCTGCCTGCGCGTGGCCGGCCATGAATGCGCTGTACCTCGGCGTAGGCTCGATCCTGACGTTGCGCCGGTGGCTGCCCGGCGCGCAGCGGAAGTGGTTGCTCGAGGACGTGGGCCGGCCGCTGCTCGCGGCGGTCATTCCCGTCGCGCTGGCGAGGATGTGGATCACGCTTCCCTCGTCCCGAATCGGCTCCGCGGCTGTCATCGCCGTGATCTCCGCCGCGTCGCTGCTGGCAAGCGTGCTTGCGTCGCCGGCAGCGGGCCGGATGCTGCGCTCTATAATCAGGCCCTCGTTTCGATGAGCGGTCCTCTCCTGTCGGTCTGTATCGCCACGTTCAACCGCAGCCGGTTTCTCCCCGCAACGCTCGACAACATCTGCGCGCAGCTCACCGAGGAGACGGAGCTGGTCCTCGTCGACGGCGCGTCCACGGATGACACCGCGGCCATAGGCGCCGAGTATGCGCGGCGCAATCCGCGTGTGCGCTTCCAGCGGCAGGAGGCGAATGGCGGCGTCGACCGCGATTTCGCCGCGGCCGTCGAGCTGGCCGGCGGCCGTTACTGCTGGCTCTTCTCCGACGACGACATGCTGAAGCCGGGCGCAATCGCCCGCGTCCTCGGTCATCTGCACGAGGGGCATGGCCTGATCATCGCCAACGCGGAAGTACGCAACGCAGACCTGAGCGGGGTACTCGAAGCGAACCGTGCCGGCATTCATGAGGACCGGGTCTATGCGGTCGGAGAGGACGATCGCCTCTACGCCGATACCGCCAAGTACCTCTCGTTCATCGGGGGTGTCATCATCGAGCGGGCGTTGTGGATGGAGCGGCCGAAGGAGCGCTACTTCGGCAGCGAGTTCATTCACTTCGGAGTGATCTTCCAGGCTGACCTTCCCGCGTCGACGCTCGTCCTCGGCGATCCCCTCGTCGAGATCCGGTACGGGAACGCGATGTGGACGGCGCGCGGCTTCGAGATCTGGATGTTCCGATGGCCGGCCCTGGTCTGGTCGATGCCGCGCTCCGAAGGCGCGAAGCGAACCGTCGTCTCGCGGCAACGGTGGCGCAATCCCGTGCTCCTGCTGGGGCATCGGGCCATCGGGGCGTATTCGATGGAGGAGTACAAGCGTCTCATCGCGCCACTTCCGGCGTGGATGCCGCTCCGTCTCCTGGCGAAGGCCATCGCCGCCATTCCCGGTCGAGCGCTCAACGCCTTTGCCCGAGGAGTGCTGCGCCTGATGCCGGCGCGCCTGCTGCCGCTGCTGCGATGGGACTTGCGGACGAGCCGCTTCTACGGTGGGGGCGGCGCGGCGTGATGCTCACGGATATGCGACACTGCGTCTTCCCTGACGGCCTGGGGGAACTGTTGGAATGCTGACCAGACTTGCATGCCGTGTGTGCGAGGCGGAGCTCGATCCGGTTCTCTCCCTCGGCAACCACTACGTTTCGGATTTCCCGCTGCCCGCTGACGGCGACGGGACGGCGTCGCCTCTCGACCTCGTGCTCTGCCGCCGCTGCCGCCTGGTGCAGCTTCGCCACTCGGTGCCGGGTGAATTGATGTACCGGAACTACTGGTACCGCTCCGGCACGAACCAGACCATGCGCGATGCCCTGGCGGATATCGCACACAAGGCGGAGACGCTCATCCACCTGCAGGAGGGCGACACGGTCCTCGACATCGGCTGCAACGACGGCACGCTGCTGGCGGCGTACGAGACGCCCGGGATCAAGCGGATCGGTGTCGACCCGGCCGAAAACCTGGCTCAGTTCTCGCGGAGCGTCGCGGACCACGTCGTGACCGGCTTCTTCGAGGCTGGAATCTTCGCTCGTGAGGCGCCGCTCCGCGGGCTGCGGCCGAAGATCGTCACGAGCATCGCCATGTTCTACGACCTGGACGAGCCGAGGACGTTCGTGCGGGATGTGGCGCAGGTGATGGATCCGGAGGGGCTCTGGATCGTGCAGATGAGCTGGCTGCCGCTCATGCTCCGCGAGCACGAGCTTGGGAACATCTGTCATGAGCACCTCGAGTACTACTCCATGCAGTCGTTCGAGTACCTGCTGCGGCTGGAAGGCTTCGAGATCGTCGACGTGGAGATCAACTCGGTGAACGGCGGAAGTCTCCGCGCCTACATCCGGCGCAGTGACGCGAACCCGGAGAGCTTCGCGGACGGCACATACCGGCAACTGGCCGAGGTCCGCGTGCAGTCCGTGCGCGACGAGGAGGCCCGTCTCAGTCTCGGCGAAGCTGCTCCCTACGAGGAGTTCGCATTCTGGGCGGAGCGGATCAAGCAGGACGTGGTCTCGTTCATCCGGGAGCAGGTCAGCAACGGCAGGCGCGTCCACGTCTACGGCGCGTCGACCAAGGGGAACACGGTGCTGCAGTACTACGGCCTGGATCACACGCTGATCGCCGCGGCGGCGGAGCGCAATCGAGACAAGTGGGGGCGGGTGACCGTCGGTACACGGATTCCGATCATCTCGGAGGAGCAGGCCCGGGCGGAAAAGCCCGACTTCTTCCTCGTGCTGCCGTGGCACTTTCTGCGTGAGTTTCAGGAGCGCGAGCACGCCTATCTCCGTGCGGGAGGGCGCTTCATCGTGCCGGCGCCGCACTTCGCGCTGATCTAGCGGGCATGCGACGCGCCGCCATCTACGCTCTCGTTCTGGCGCCCCTCATCGCCCTTCATGCCCGCTATGTCCCGGGCCGCGGCCCGTTCAGTCTGGACGGCAGCTATTACCTCCAGGGCGCGCGTTACGTCATGGAGCAGAACCGGCTCATGACGGGCCTCTCGCTGTATCACGAGGGCCTGGCCGTGCTGCCGTCGCCATGGAACACCGCACCGCTCTGGCCGCTCGTCCTGGGCCTCGTCGCCAAGGCGACGGGACTTGTTGCCGCCGCCAATCTGCTGCCGCAGCTCTTCTACGTACTCGACCTGGTGTTTCTGGCTCTGCTTGCCGCGCGGATGTCCAGACGCCTCGGCGGCCCGATCGAATGGAGGATCGGGCCGGATGCGCTCGATGTGAGTCATCTGGTCATCGTCCTGGGCGGCCTCAATTTCATCTTCTTCGAATCGACGGTCTACCCGTACACGGAAGGACTGGCCTTCGCCCTCGGCACCGTGTCGCTGCTGGTGCTGGACTCGGCTGAAGAGCGGCAGGCCGGCGCGTTCGCGATGCCGCTTCTGGCCGGCGTCCTGGGAGGTCTGAGCTGTCTGGCCCGCTACCAGATGGTCGCGTTGCCCCTGGCGGCGGCGCTCCTGTTCTTCTGCCTGCGGCGATGGAAGGCCTTCGCGCTGTACTGCGCCGCGACGACGGTCGTGGTGCTGCCGTGGATGGTCTACGCGCACTCGCTGCTCAGGCTGCGGGCGGGGATCGAGCCATGGGACGAATGGATCCACATGCCGACGGCAGCCGGCACCATCTGGCAGCTCGTCCGCGGAGTGGCCGTCGCCTTCGATCCGTTCTCGCCGGCGTCATACTTCCGCGCATTTGGCGTGCTGCTGCTGCTCCTGCCGTTGCCGTTCTTCACGCGGGGACGTTTGCCGCTGCTGCCGGCCGTTACGGCCGCCACGGGCATCCTCGGGACGGTAATGTTGGCGCACTACGAGTCGACGCGGCTTGAGCGCTGGCTGTTCGGCGAGCGGCATTCGCTCCTGTTTCTCTACACACTCCTCGCCGCCCTCGTCTGGGCCGTGACGCGGGGAGGACGTACGGTGCGCACGCTGGCGATCGGGCTCGCTCTCCTGGGCTCGGTGCAAGGTGGGGTGGCGATCGCCACGACGCCGCCGCCCATGGGGAACGGACTGTCCGCCGGCGACCGGGCCCTGGTTGCCTGGCTGACGAGGCGGGATCCACACGCAGTCGTGCTCACGACGAACGCGCACATCCTCTCGGTCTACACGCACAACCCGATGCAATGGACCGACTGTGGCGTGTCTCCCGAACGGACGCGGATCATGCTCGACAAGCTGCATGTCGGCTACGTGGTGATCTATCGCAGTGAGCGCGGCTGCGCCTTCGTACGCGGTCTCGATGACGTGCTCACGCCGGTGGCTTCGTTCGCGGACAGCGTTACGCCGGTCTCGCTTTTCGAGGTTCGCAAGCGGTAAGCGCGGCGCCCTTGAATGGCCTCACGCGGAGACACGGAGGAGGCGGAGAAGAGCTCGACATCCGCGATTCCGCGTCCTCGGCGTGAAGCGTCCTTCGTGAAAGCAGCGCGCATGTCAGGCCCGCGCGGTAGTGGTACGCTGTCGAACATGGCGGCGAATCCGGCGATGGAGCGGACCGCGTTTGCCGTGGTGCCTGCCTACAACGAAGCGCAGGTGCTGGCCGGGAGCGTCCGGGCGCTCACCGCGGCGGCATTGCGCGTGGTGGTCGTCGACGACGGCTCGACGGATGAGACGTCGGCCGTGGCCCGTGCCGCCGGCGCTACGGTATTGCGCCACGTCATCAACCGCGGCCAGGGAGCAGCGCTGCAGACCGGGATCGGGTATGCGCTTCGGCGGGGCGCCGAACAGATCGTCACGTTCGATGCGGACGGGCAGCATGGCGTGGAAGCCGTCTCCGACCTGCTGCAGCCGCTGCGCGAAGGGCGGGCCGACGTCGTTCTCGGTTCGCGCTTTCTCGACGGCCGGACGCGCGTTCCCCTGCTCCGCCGCCTGACGTTGAAGGCGGCCGTGCTTTTCACGCGGTTGATGACCGGCATGCGCGTGACCGACACGCACAACGGACTCCGCGCGCTGACGCGCCATGCGGCCGAGTGCATCGCCCTGCGGCAGGACCGCATGGCCCACGCCAGCGAGATCCTCGATCAAATCGCCGCGGCGCGGCTGCGCTACGTCGAGGTGCCGGTACGCATCCGCTACTCCGACTACTCCCGCAGCAAAGGACAGCGAAGTCTCGGGGCGTTCCGCGTGGCGGCCGACTATCTTCTCGGACGGTGGCTGGGATGAGCGCGTTTCAATGGATCACCATTCCGTTCCTGCTGTTCTTCTTCATCGCCACGGTGGCAGCGAGCGTGCGGCGGCGGATGAGATTCCGGGCCGGCCTGTTCTGGTCGCTCCTCTGGGCCGCTGCCGCGACCGCCATCAGGTGGCCCGACGTCACCGTGCGCGCGGCACGCATTGCGGGCATCGGGCGCGGCGCCGACCTCGTTCTCTACCTGGCCGTGGTGAGCATGGCGGTCGGCTTCTTCCTGGTGTTCCTGCGGCTGCGGCGCATCGAAGAGAATCTGACCCAGCTCGTTCGCACGGTGGCGATGAATTCGCCGGCGGAACCGCTGCCGCCCGAGTAACTCGGGCACCGGGCCCCCGCAACCAGTCGCAGGTGCGTGTCATCGGCGTCGAAAGCGCCCGGCGGCTTGGACATACAGCGATTCGGCGAGCCGCAGCGCATGACCCACAGCGCGTCCGCCCGCCAGTCCGAGGTTCATGATCGCGAGTACGCGGCGTGAGAGGACGGATGTCCTCCTCGCGTAGTCACGCAGTGAGATCGCGCCAGGCCGGTCGCCTCCGGCCAGACGGGACGTGAAATCCGACAGGAGCGTGTGCTCGAGAGCTTCGAAACGGAGAGGGAGGCCGCCTTTGCCGGCCATTGAGGTCAGCAGGGCGAGCTCTTCGTCGTACCTCCGCAGCGAGCTCTCCGCCTCTGCGGTCGCCGAGGCCGTGTGCCGTCGCAGGGAGACTAGCTGCTCCCGGGAGCCCGCGATCGTGAACCCGGCGCTGAGTCCTCGAATCCAGTACTCCCAGTCGGTTACGAATTGCAGCTCCTCGTTGAAGGGCCCGAGGCGCTGGACAGCAGACATGCGATAGATCACCGACGGGCAGGCGAGGTAGTTGCCGCGCTGCAGGATCCGCAGCTCCTCCGCCGCCGGTCGTTCATACGGCTCATCGCGCGGCCAGAAGCTCTGCTTGTAGCTTGCGGCCGCGGAGTCGATTGCCGTACCGGAGTCGTCCACGTACCGCGCGCCGGTGTGAGCGATGAACGCCTGCGGATGCGACACGAGAAGCGCCAGCACGGCGGAGAGGTACTGGCGGTCGTAGACATCGTCCTGATGGGCGATGACGAGGTAAGGCGTCGTCGCGAGCGCGAAGGCGCGGTTCCAGTTACCGGCGAGACCGAGCCGCCGCTCGTTCCGGAGGACGTGCAGCCGATCGCCGGAGAAGGAGCCGGCGACGGCGACGGAGTCGTCGGTCGACGCATCGTCGACGCAGAGGATCGCGTAATCCGCGAAGGTCTGTTCGAGCAGAGACCGCAGCGCCGCGGCCAGGAAGCGAGCGCCGTTGTACATCGGGACGACGATCGTGACGGCGCGCTCTTCGGTCACTGTCCGGCCGCCTGTGTGATGACCATGTCGAGGTTGTCCGGGCCCGGAGCCATGTGCAAGGCCCGGGTGAGGTAGTCATTGGCCTGCTTCGGATCGAGGGCCTTCGCCGCCCGTAGTGCGGCCGCAGCCTCGGCACCATGACGGGCGCGCAGGAGGGCCAGCGCGAGATAGATCTGCGCGGCAACGGATCGGGGCTGCAGGTCGATGGCCTGCCGGAACGCAGCGGTGGCGCCGGCGACGTCGTTGCCGTTCATCAGCGTCACGCCGCGGTCGATGGCGAGGTCGTACTCGCTGCGCGTGGGTATGGCAACCGCAGTCTGCGCGAGCATTACCTGCGCGAAGGCGAGATTGTTGACGGCTTGCGGAGCATGCCGGTCGATGGTCAGTGCCGACCGGAGCTGTGCCCGTGCCTCATGGATTTCCGCCACACGCGTGGCGGCATCCGGCTCCTGCCGCGCTTTCATCAGTAGTGCCGTGCCGAGGCCGACGTACGCCTCGGCGTACCAGTCGGGCCTGGCTTCGAGGCGGCCGTCGGTGGCCTCATTCGTCAGTTCGATGGCGCGGCGGAGATGGGCGATTGAAGTGTCGGGTTTCGTCAGCTCGAGCGCCTGTCCTAATGAATACTCGGCGACGGCGTTCGGCGGTGTGACGGCGAGCGTATGCGTGAACAACGTCTCGCTGTCGCGCCAATAGCTTGTCTGATGAAAGGCGACGGCGCCGCTGACCAGAACGACCACGATACCTGCAGCGGCGAGCACGCGGCGCGGAACGGGCAACGCCAGGACCGTGAATGCGACGGCCAGAAAAAGACCGATGTACGAGAAGTAGCTGTAGCGATCGGCCATCGACTGCGCTCCCAGGGCGACGATCCCGATCACCGGTACGAGCGTGCCGAGGAACCAGAGCCAGCCGGTGATGAGCCATGGCGCTCGTTTGCGCCGCACGACGGCGAGAGCCGTGACCGCCAGAAGGAGCCGCACCGGGCCGAGCCCCCCGGCCGGCGGCAACGCGGTCCGGAGTGAGGTGGCGCGTGTCGTTGAAGAACTGCAGCCCCGCGCGACCGTTCGACTTGACCTGCATGCCGGTGATGCCGGTCTGCGCGCTGTGGAAGCGCGGCTTGAGGGACGGCCCGTGCTTGATGGCCCTGCCCATCAGGTACTTGATCAGGCCGTTGTGGGCGATGGGTACGGCGACTTTCGCGACAATAGAGAATACCAATTCGACGAAGTCCGATTACAAGACGTGTTGTATCTGGCAACGCATTCCAATGAGAGCCTGACCAAGCTGGAGTCGACCGCCATTCGGTTCGGGGATCAGGATGTATATCAATTACGAGGTCTGGCGTTCGGACGGATGCCTGTTCGTTTACTTTTTAACAGAAACTCAGGAAATCTGA
>CAZYTO010000223.1:0-9490 GCA_964650405.1 uncultured Thermoanaerobaculia bacterium
CCGGCGATGGACGCATCGCGACGACGCGAACGTTCCAGGTGTGGGAGGGCGGCGGAGAGTACAACGTGGCGCGGGGCCTGCGCCGCTGCTTCGGGCTGCGCACCGCCATCGTCACGGCCTTGGTCGACAACGCCGTCGGCAGGTTGATCGAAGACCTGATGCTGCAGGGTGGCTGCGACCTGTCGTACCTGAAGTGGGTGGCCGACGACGGGGTCGGCCGGCGCGCGCGCAACGGTCTCAATTTCACCGAGCGCGGCTTCGGCGTGCGCGCGGCCCTGGGCTGTTCCGATCGCGGCCACACCGCCATTTCGCAGATGAAGGAAGGCGACGTCGACTGGGAGGCCCTCTTCGCCTCCGGCGTGCGCTGGCTGCACACGGGCGGCATCTTCGCCGCGCTCTCCGAGACGACGCCGCTGGTGGCGAAAGAGGCGATGACGGCCGCCCGCCGCCACGGGGTCATCGTCTCGTATGACCTGAACTACCGGCCTTCGCTCTGGAAGGGCATCGGCGGCGCCGAGAAGGCGCGTGCGGTGAACCGCGAGCTGGCCGCTCTCGTCGACGTGCTCTTCGGCAACGAAGAGGACTTCAGCGTGGCCCTCGGCTTCGACGTGGAGGGCATCGGCAGCATCGACGAGCAGGACGCCGCCCTTCCGGCCGCGGCCTTCCAGCAGATGATCGGCCGCGTGCGCACCGAGTACCCGAACCTCGGCGTGGTGGCCACGACCCTCCGCGTGGCGCGCACGGCCACCCGCAACGACTGGGGCGCCATCTGCTGGGCGGACGGCGCGTTCTTCGAAGCGACCCCGCGTCCCGACCTGGAGATCCTCGATCGCGTCGGCGGCGGCGACTCCTTCGCCTCCGGACTCATCTACGGATTCCTCGCCGGCAAGGGGCCGCAGTGGGCCGTCGAATGCGGCGCCGCCCACGGCGCCCTGGCCATGACCACCCCCGGCGACACCAGCATGGCCACGCTCGCCGAGGTGGAGCGCGTGATGAAGGGCGGCACGGCGCGTGTCAGCCGGTGAGGCCGTCGGCGGGCAAATGGGTCTCAGCAACCAGGAATCCAGTCAAGCAACCAATGACCGCAGTAACCGAGCGGAGGTGAATCAGTGAGTGTCATGCAGCGCATCCGTGAGATCGGCATCGTCCCCGTCGTTCGTGCCACGTCGGCCGCCGAGGCACTCGACGCGGTCGAAGCGATCCGGGCGGGGGGAATCTCCGTCCTGGAGATCACGCTCACGGTTCCCGGCGCCGTGCAGATCATCCGCGATCTCACGGGCCGGCTTGGAGACGAGGCGTTGATCGGTGCAGGGACCGTCCTCGACGCCGATGCCGCGAGGGCCTGCATCGATGCCGGAGCGCGCTTCATCGTCAGTCCCGCACTCGACGTTTCGACCATCGATGCCTGCCGGCGTGCCGGAGTCCCCATCTTTCCGGGCGCGCTGACGCCGACCGAGATCGTCACCGCCTGGAAGGCGGGAGCGGACGCCGTGAAAGTCTTCCCGGCCAATGCGGTCGGCGGCGCGACCTACCTCAAGTCGGTCAAGGCGCCGCTGCCGCAGATCGAGCTGCTGCCGACGGGAGGCGTCTCCCTCCAGACCGCGGCGGCTTTCATCGCCGCCGGTGCCTTCGCTCTCGGCGTCGGCGCCGATCTCGTCGATCTGGCCGCCCTGCGTCGCGGCGAAGCGGCGGCAATTACGGCGAAGGCGAAGGAGTACGTGGCAACCGTTGCTGCGGCGCGAGCAGCCTCTGCACGCTGAGCGCGGAGGTTCCCGGTATCATGCGCCTCCCGGCGCAACCGGCGCCGTGAGGACGGACAACCAGCCAATGCCCGAATCCCCTGCTCCCTACGACTTCGACTTCGCCGTGGCCGGAGGCGGCCCGGCGGGGAGTGCGGCCGCGATCTCGCTCGCCCAGCGCGGCCACTCCGTCGTGCTCTTCGAGCGCGAGACGTTTCCGCGCTTTCATATCGGCGAATCGCTCCTGGCCACGACGAACGACCCGCTCGAAGCGCTCGGTGTGGCCGGGAAGGTGGCGGCGGCGGAGTTCCCGGAGAAGTGGGGCGCCCGGCTCTTCACCCACGACGGCCAGTCCGGCCGCACCGTCGATTTCACTGACGTCTCCGAGGTGCGGAGACCGCAGACGTACCAGGTGCCGCGGGCCGAGTTCGACCGCATCCTGCTCGAGCGGGCGCGCGAACTGGGTTCCGACGTGCGGGAGTCCTGCCGAGTCACCGGAGTCACCTTCGCCGCCGATGCCGTCCTGCTCGACTTCGCACGGAACGGCGGCGCGGTGGAGAGCGTGCGGGTGCGGGCCATGGTCGATGCCACCGGCCGGGAGGGGCTCATCGCGCGCAAGTTCGGGCTGCGGACCGAGGAGCCGAAGCTGTCCAACATCGCCGTCTTCTCGCACTTCACCGGCGTTCCGCGGCTGCCGGGCAACCGTCCCGACGACATCCGCCTCATTGCCCGCAGCGACGCCGGATGGTTCTGGCTCATCCCGATCTCGAAGACGCTCATGAGCGTCGGCGTCGTGCTGCCGAAGGGCGCCTACCTGCAGCGCCCGCAGGGCTCGCCCGAAGAGGTACTGGCCTCGGCGATCGCGGACACGC
Source organism: uncultured Thermoanaerobaculia bacterium (assembly GCA_964650405.1). Classification (GTDB taxonomy): domain Bacteria; phylum Acidobacteriota; class Thermoanaerobaculia; order Gp7-AA8; family Gp7-AA8; genus CAZYTO01. The sequence continues at coordinate 2,612 of CAZYTO010000223.1, forward strand.
CCGTGGTCGCCGAGCTGATGCGCGACGCGAAACGGGAGTGGCCCGTCCGCGTGGAGAAGGACTTCTCCTACAGCGCCGCCGCGTATGCGGGCGACCGCTGGATCCTGGCCGGCGACGCGGGCTCGTTCCTCGACCCCGTCTTCTCCACCGGCGTCACCATCGCCCTGGAATCGGGAATGGAAGCCGCGGCGGAGCTGGATCGCGCCAAGGCGCGCAACGACTTTTCCTCCCGCTCGTTTGCAGCCTTTTCCCGCCGCCAGCGCAAGCGCTTCACGACGTTCCGGCGTTTTGTCGTCGGCTTCTACACGCCGCAGTTCCGCGACATCTTCTTCTCCCCAGACCCGCCGAAGGGGATCTTTCGTGCCGTCGTGACCATCCTCGCCGGCCGCTGGAACGCCAGCCTCAAGACCCGCTTCCTGAACAACATCTTCTTCGCTGTCGTGGCCCTCCAGAAGCGCCTCTCCCTCGGCAAGGTGCATTTCCGCCGCGACGCCGACGCGGGATATCCGGCGGAGCGGTAGGGGAGTGCATCGCGGGTTCGCCCACCCGCCCACGGGGGGTTCGGCACGATGCAATCGTGCCCTACATTCGCGTTGCTTGGGAGGTGGTGTACGGCACGATCGCATCGTGCCGAACCCCGTGGGTGGGGCGGCATCGCTAGCGCTTCCGACTGAGCTGATCCACGCGCTTGAGCAGCGTCGGGATGCGGAACGGACCGCTCATCGCGGCGATGTGCTGAGAGGCCTCTTCGGCGGAGAGGCCGGCAGCCGTGACAAAGAGCGCAGTGCGGCTCGTGCCGCGGAGCAAGGCCACAGAGGGAGCGCCCTCGAACGGGGACTTGGCCACGCCGATGACTGCGGTCTGTCCTCCGAGGGCGTCATGGAGGTGCGCACCGAGGCCGCGCCTGCCGGACGCATCGAGCCAGACGTAGCCGTCGATGATCACGATGCCGGGGCGCTCCGGCAATTCTCCGAGGATGCCGAGGAGCGGCGGAAGCTCGCGGCGGTAGAACTGCCCGGGCTCGTACGGAGCGACGGGCCAGAACGTGCGCACCACCTCCTGCGCCGGCGCGGGGTCGGGCCAGTCGTGGAAGAGCACGCACGCCGCTGTGGCGCCGGAGTGACCATAGAAGACGTCGAAGCAGGCGATCATGAAAAACACTCAGCCGTGCGGTCCCGGCGTGCGCACGAGCTGCAGTTGCCGTCGCTCCTGCTCTTCGTCTTCGGCGTGGGTGGCCGCCCATCCGAATCCGGCCACGCAGGCGAGCGTCGCGGGAATGGCGGGGATGGAAAAGTTGAACTCCATGAGACCGTGCATGAGGAGGGCGATGAGCGCGGCGGCCGCGGCCAGGATGTAGGCGCTCTCCTCGCGGCGCGGTTCGGCGTACCAGCGCCGCAGGAGGGCCATGACGAGCGCGATGAGGGCGACGGCACCGAGGGCAAGGCCGGCGATGCCGCCGGTCACGAGGAGCTGCAGCGAATCGCTGTGGGCGAACTCCACGAGGAAGTGCAGGTCGCGCGGCTGCACGCGGCGGAACGCTTCCCGGAATGTCCCCAATCCGGAGCCGAGGATAGGGAAGTTCTTCCATGCGTCGAGGGAAAGCTGCCAGAGCGTGAAGCGCAGATCGCTGGCAGGGTCGCGGGGGTCGGAGCTGAGGAAACGGAGAATCGGCTGCTGCCGGACGGCGAGTGCCGTCAGGCCGGCGGCGGCCGCGATGACGCCGGCACCGCCGGCGGTGAAGCTCCAGCGGCGGGCCTTCACCCGCGGGTGGATGGGGGCGAGACAGAGCAGCAGCACCGTCACGATCGCCGCGGCGAGGATGCCGCCCCGCGATTCGGTGAGGGCGATACCGCCGGCCAGGACGAACCACAGCAGCACGCGGAGGGTCATCCGCATGACCGTGCTCTCGAAACGCTGGGCGGCGCGGCGGGAGGGGCGGCCGAGCGACTCGCGGTAATGCAGGATCTCCCGCCACAGCACGCCGAAGCCGATGCAGAACGCGATCTCGAGATACCCCGCGAAGTGGTTCGGATTGACGAACGCTCCGTGCAGCCGCCCCGCCACGACCGGCTCGTCACCGGGCTCCGCCGGCATACTGCGGGCCACCGTGGCCACGATGATCTGCACGACCGCGCTGCCGAGAAGGACTGCCACGAACAGCCGCCGCCGCGCCCGCGAGCGCAGGAGAAGCGATGCGGCCAGGAACAGGGCCAGGTACGCGAGCGTGAGCAGGATCGTGTCCAGCGTCTCCCCCGGGGCGATGGAGATGCGGGGGAGGGGCGCACTCCGGCCGAACAACTCCAGCGTGTGGCCGGCATCTTCGAAGATGCGCGCGCTGACAGGGGAGATGAGCCGCAGCGCGAACGACGGCATCGGCGTCCACTGGGCAAGGCCGAGCAGGGTCAGGGCGGCCAGGAGGCTGATGGTCGGCACTACGCCCCGCAGCCGCCCCAGGCGGGGATCATCGAGGAAGAGAAGGGCCAGCGTGACGAAGGCGAAGAGCTCGAGCGCCAGCTCGCCTTCCGAGGTGATTGCACCGTACGGTAGAGGCGCCACGGCCACGTAGACAAGCAGGAGGAGGAGGGCCGTGCTCTCCGTGCGGGACTGCGCGCCAAGCTCCTCGAGCAGACGAATTCGCTTCGTCCGCCCCGGAGCGGCGGCGTCTCGGGGCCTCTCACTTGTCGTCATTCGAACTGGACGGAGATTATCCGATACCGGCGTTTGGGAGTCCCAGGGATTGACTAGGCAGGCCCGGGTAGCCCACTATGGCGTCCTCTCTTCTCTCTGGAACATGCCATTACGTCATTGGTTATTCGTTGTCGCGTTGTGGGGGACGGGTTGGGTCTTCGCTGCCCCGCCGGCAGTCACGCAAGGGCGACTTGCCTGCGTCCCGCGGGATGCCAATACGAAGGTTACCGCCCACGTCGAGGGCAAGCCGACCTCCGTCCGCGTTTACTTTCATCAGACCGGGGATCCCTGCGGCGAGTACTACGTCGACATGCATCCCAGCCCGCAGGATCCGACCCTCTACACGGGCATCCTTCCCCTCGTTGCGGCTGACGCAACGTCCGTCACCTACCAGGTCCACGTCCTGAGCCCGGGCGGCAAGGAGACGCTCGCCGATGCCATGAGCGCCCCCGTGAGCGGCAACTGTGTGGCGCCGCCCCTCACTCCCGATGACCTGCACACCGCGAGCGCCATCGCTCTCGGCCTGACCCAGCCCGCCCAGCACGGGGCGCCGTGTCACTTCAAATGCAACGGCGTCGTCAGTGTCATCACCGTCTCCGGCGATCTGAAGCCGAACGAGGAGTGTCGCCTCGTCCTGGCCGGCAAGACGAAGCCGTGGTGGGAGAAACCGGGTGTCCTCGGAACGGCCGGTGTCCTCGGTGCGGGCGGGATCGCCGCCGGCCTGATCTCCGGCTCCAATAACAACCGCACACCGCCCTCACCGGCCCGGCCCTGATCGTGCGCGACGCCGGCCGCTTCTCCGTTCCGACCCCCGCTCAGGAGCCGCGGGGAACGCTTGCCTCGCTCTTTCACGACGAGGGAGGCACCCCAGCCACGTCCGAGCTGTGGAACATCGTCGTCAAGGGCTGGCGGCTGATCGCCTTCTGCGCGGTCACCGGTCTCGTGGCCGGCCTGCTCGTCTCGCTCTTCGCCGAATCGCAGTACCGGGCCGTGGTCGTGGTGAACGTCGAGCGCGACGCCAGCCGGCTGTTCGAAGTCAGCTCGGACGCGCAGGGGATGACGTTCTTCGACCCGACCTTCCTCGTCACGCAGACCCGCCTCATGCGCAGCCGCGAGGTGGCGGAGCGCGTGATCGCACGGCTCAACCTCCTCGGCAATCCGGAAGTGGGTCCGCCGCGCAGCGGCTTTTTCCGCTACTTCGAGAGCCGCTCGCCGGCCGGGACGCGGGACATGTCCGCGGCCGCGAACCGCATCCAGGAGCACGTTACCGCCGCGACCCTCTCCGGCACGAATCTGGTCGAGCTGGCCTACGTCGGCCGCAATCCGAAGACCACCGCGGACATCGCCAACGCTCTGGCCGAGTCGTACATCGACTGGAGCCTCGAGTCGAAGTTCCAGGTGGTCGGCCAGGCTTCGAAGTTCCTCTCCACGCAGATCGAGCAACTCAAGAGCGACGTCAGCGAGAAGGAAGAGGAGCTCCACGCCTACGGGCAGCAGAAAGACATTGTCTCGGTCGACCCGACTACCAACGTCACGCTGCAGAAGCTGGAGGCGCTGAACCACGATTACGCCGCCGCCGTCTCCGACCGCGTTGCCAAAGGAGCGCACTATTACGAGCTGGCTGGCTCTCCGGAAGACGCGATCCTGCAGGGAACGCCGGAGAGTACGACCGTGGTGACGCTGAAGGCAGAGATCAGCGCGCTCCAGCGGCAGTACAACGAAAAGCTGCAGGTTTACAAGCCGGAGTGGCCGGCCATGAAGCAGCTTCGCGTCCAGATCGAAGAAGCGCAGAAGAGCCTTTTCCGCGATACGCATGAGGCGGCATTGCGCGTCCGCGAGGAAGCCAGGCGCGAGTTCCTCACCGCGCAACGCCGGGAGCAGTCACTGCAGACCGAGCTTGGGACGCAGAAGCAGGAGGCGATGCAGCTCAACAGCAATGCCGTGGAGTTCAACAATCTCCGCAACGAGGTGGAGACGAAACGGAACCTGCTGGAGATGCTGCAGAAACGCCAGGCCGAGACGGAAGTCACGGCCCGCCTCCGCGGCCAGCGTGTCTCGAACATCCGCATCGTCGACCGGGCTCTCGTTCCCGGCCGGCCCTTCAGCCCGTCCTATCCCAGTAACATCTGGGCCGGCCTGATGTGCGGGCTCATGGGCGGTATCGGGCTGGCGTTCTTCCGCGATCTGCTCGACCGGAGCCTCCGTACGATCGAAGACGTCGAACGGTACTTGCGCCTTCCCGCTCTGGGGATCATCCCGGCCGTGGGCGCAGGCGCGGTCAGCCGTTCATGGTACGGCTACGGCGGCTCGCAGAAGCGGAAACAGAAGAACGCCAATCCGGACGAGGCGAAGATCGAGTTGCTGCCGCATACGCACACACGCTCGGCCGTCGCCGAGGCCTATCGCGCTGTGCGTGCCGCCCTGCTGCTGTCCCAGGCCGGCGGCATCCGTTCAATCGTCATCACCTCTTGCCTGCCGGCGGAGGGGAAGACGTCGACTGCGTTGAACCTTGCCATCGTGCTGGCCCAGCTCGGCAAGCGTGTGCTGCTCGTCGACGCCGACCTTCACAAGCCGCGGCTCCACGATACGCTGCGCATGCCGAACCGCACCGGCCTCGTGTCGATCCTCGTCGAGAATGTCTCGCCGACCCGCGCCATCCAGCCCACCAACATTCCCGGCGTGGCGGCCATTTTCTCCGGCCCTCCCACACCCAACCCTTCCGGCCTCCTCTCCTCGGAAGCGATGCGCACCCTGCTCGAGTTCGCGGAGATGAACTTCGACTACGTCCTGATCGACAGCCCGCCGCTGGAGTCGGTGGCCGACGCCATGCTCATCGGCAGCCAGACCGACGGCGTCGTTCTTTGCGTGGAAGGCGGCAGCACCGCCCGCGACCGCGTCCTCCGCGTCCGCAACCTGCTGGCCAAGAGCAATGTCAACGTGCTGGGCGTGATCATCAACAAGCTCCGCGAGCAGGCCTTCGGCTATGGCTACGGTTACGGCAAGTCGTACCGCTACTACGGCGGCGGCAAGTCGTATGGCGACACGACCGGCGAGAGCTCTGCCGGACGCGCCTCGGCCGGGTGAGCAGTAGCGTCCACGGTTCGCGTTAGCCTTGGCTCTCCGCCACGCTGCGCCTTCGGCCCCATGTGATCGCCGTCAGCAGCACGACGACATTGCAGAACAGCAGCCATCCTCCGAACACACCCGCGGCGTCGGCGCGGATGTTGGGGAAGAGGGCCGGGAACCACGCAGAGCTGATCGTGTCCAGGAGCATGCCCGGCGCGACGAGGGCGATGGCGGCGACGGCGCGCTCCTGCGGGATCCGGAACGGGCGAAACATCGCCACGCCCACGAGGATCATGACGGGCAGGGAAACGAGCAGCAGCGAAACCGCCGAAGCGACGTCACCGCGGAACACGTGCTGTCCGCCTAAGCGCAGCGCCAGCGTGGCCACGGCCCAGATGACGAAACCGCGGATGGCCATGGCCCTCATCGTATTCATCGTGCCCGGCGTTCTCATTGCGCTCATCGTTCTTCTTCCTTTCCTTACTGTTCGAGTTGCCGTGTGAAGCTCCGCAGCGCGCGGGTCGTCCTGGCGAGATCCCCGGTAGCGAGGTAGTCGAGCAGCAGGCCGTCGACGACGGCGATCATGAGCGTTGCCCGTTCCTCGCGCGCCGTCCTGCGAAGGCGCTTGTCCATCCGCTCAGTCAGCAGCGCCTTCCAGCTCTCGAATGCGCCGCGGAGGTAGGCGCCGTAGGTCTTCGGATCGTGGACGGCGAGGCCGTGGACTTCGAAGAGAAGACGGAGATAGCGTGCGTTGGCTTCGCCCGTTGCCGAGCGCCAGAAGGCGAGAAGGGCGCGGTCGAGGCTCCCTTCGCCGAGCATCTCCAGGAAGGAGCGCTGGATGCGGCCGAGGATCACGGAGAGGGCGGAGGAGACGAGGGCCTCGCGGGAGCCGAAGTGGTAGATGAGCAGGCGGGCCTTCGTCCCGATGGCCGCCGCCAGCGGCCGGAGGGAGAGGTCGCCGACGCCGTGGTCGAGGAGGTAGTCGATCGCCGCCTCGAGAAGCTGATCGCGCCGGCTGAACTCCATGTAACGAGTGTTACATGTAACGCTTGTTACAGTCAACTTCGTTGTTCGTTGTTCGTTGTTCGTTGTTCGTTGTTCGTTGTTCGTTGTTCGTTGTTCGTT
>CAZYTO010000223.1:9590-9667 GCA_964650405.1 uncultured Thermoanaerobaculia bacterium
GTTTGTTGCTCGTTGTTTGTTCTGCGGTATCTGTTTACCGTCCCAGGTGATGGACGGTAGGTGAGGGGTCGCGAAGC
>CAZYTO010000224.1:0-9658 GCA_964650405.1 uncultured Thermoanaerobaculia bacterium
CACGGGCGAGCAGGGAACGCACACGGCCGTCGACATCTCCTCCGCGGTCGGCCAGGCCGTCCGCGCGCCTGCGGACGGCATCGTGGTCAAGGCCGAATGGGCGAACGGTTACGGCAACGTCATCTACCTCTCGCACGGCTACGGCTACTCGACGCGTTACGGCCACCTGTCGGCCTACGCCGTCCACCCCGGCGCTCACGTGAAGCGCGGCGATGTCATCGGCTACGTCGGCTCGACGGGCCGCTCCACAGGCCCCCACCTGCACTACGAAGTGCGCGTCAACAACAACCCGGTCAACCCCCTCGAGTACATCCTCAACGCATTCTGATTCACCCGCCACAACCCGCGCCGGAATCGAGAAAGCGCCGCCTTCGGGCGGCGTTTTCATTGGCGACGACCCGGCACGAAGGTCCGTATACTCCGCGCGCATGTCCGTTCGGTGGCGCCTCGCCGCGCTCTTTCTCGCCATCACAGCCCTCTACCTCGCCGCAGTGCCGGCGACGCACACCGGCCCGTCGCTGGCGCACGCCCGCGCGCAGATCCTCGCCGGCCAGTTGCCCCTCTGGGACGGCGCGCCGCTCCTGGCGAACCCGTACCTCGGACTCGCCCATCCGTTCACTTTGCTGGCGGTGCTCGCCGACTGCATCACCGTCGCCGCCGGCCTGCGCATTCTCGCGATGCTGCTGTTCGCGTTCCTCCTCTTCCGGTCCTGGAACACCGGCCAGTTCGCGGCGATCTTCGGCGCCATCGCGTACGCCCTCTGCACGACCCACCTGCTCTCCTGGTCGGCGTTGACGCTGGCAACCGTGCCGCTAGCGCTCCTGGCGGCGCAGGAGCACGCGCAGCGGCCGCGCGCAGCGACGTTCGCGGTGATCACGGCCTCGCTGGCGTTCGCCTTCCTCGGAGGCGATATCGTCTCGGCGGTTCGCGCCTGTCTTCTGACCGCTGCCTACGTCGTCGTTCTTACGCGCAGGCCGCGTCCCCTCATCACGGCGGCCATGGCCATCGCGCTGGCCGCCGGACTGACCGCCTTCTATTGGATGTCCGTGCAGGACATCGCCCCGCACATGGCCCGGCCGGAGGTCTCGCATGATCCGCTGCGATTCCTCTGGCTCCTCGCGCCGAACGTCCTCGGCACGACGGGAGAAGGGTATGCCGGCATCGTCACCATCGCCCTGGCCGTGCTCGGCCTCCTTCTCAGTGATCGCCGGGAGAAGTGGTTTTTCGCGTTCGTGGCCGTCGCCGTGTTCTGGCCTCTCGGCCTCTGCGCGCTGGCCACGCTCGGCCTCTGCGTCGTGGCGCGCGGCGAAGCGCCTCCCCGCATACTGCAGATCGTGGCGGGCTGCGTCGCCTTCGCTCTCCTCACGGTCTGGTTCGCGCGGGCCGAGTACGTCAGCGAGACCTTCGCCTGGACGCAGGCCCTCATTCCCTTCCTCGCCCTCGCACTCTTCACGTTCACAGCGAGTGTCCGCCGATTCTTTCCGGCCGTCGTCGCGGCCGTCGTGACTCTGGCCGAGCTCACGCTCGTCGCGCAGCAGGCGAAGCTGCCCGTCCCGCGGCTCGAGAACGACCGCGCTGCGCGTATCGCCGCCGAAGCGCCCGCGGCCATGGCGGCCTTCGCGAAGACGCCGCCTGCCTTTGCCGTCCAGCACTACGCGGTGCAGGCCGAAGTTGCCGGCGTCATTCCCCGCCTGCAGAGAATCACCGATCTGCGACGTGACGCCGTCATTCACGACCTTCCGCCGTCGATCCTCGAGCAGGCGCCGCAGCTCGCCCATGCGAGCACTTCCGCACCGCGCGACGTCCGGATCCAGGCCGCCGGTACGCGTGAACGGCAGCTCGACGTCGCCGCGGCCGGAGGCTGGAGCGTCATCGTCACCCACGAGGTCGACTGGCCGGGCTGGCGTGCTTACTGGAACGGACACCGGCAGCCTGTGGTCACCGTCGACGGCGCCTTCGCCGGCGCCTTCGCTCCGCCCGAAAAGGGGACACTCGAGCTCCGCTACTGGCCGCCGGTGTTTCTGGATGGAGTGCGGGTGAGCGGAGTGGCGCTGGTGTTGTTCGGGGTCAGCGTCGTTTTCCTTCGTAAAGCGGATTTGACTGAAGAGCGAAGGGCGAAGGGATGAAGGATCTGAGGCTCAATCGGGCCTTCGCCCTTCGCCCTTCATCCTTCGCCCTTCAGAACAGCCTTCGCCCCACCATCCCCTGATCCTGTTCGTTCGTGAAGATCCAGCCGACGATGTCGCCGGGAATGAACTTCTCGCCGGGATAGCCCTTCACGTCGAGCGCGGCGGAGCCGTAGGTCTCGACGTCGGGGCGTTCGATGCCGCCGAGGCGTAAGCGCCAGCGCTCGAAGTTCGTCACGCGCAGGTCGACCCAACCCTGCTGCGCCCAGCGGTCGATCGTTTCGGGAGTCAGCGCCGCAACGGAGCGGCCGGCCGTCGACGGCGGAATGGTGATGCGGGGACCGCGCGTGAGGGTGAGCCTGATGCCGTCCCGTTCAAGCCGTTCATGCAGGATCGGAATGCCGATCCGGACGATGCTGGCGGCCACGAGCGGCTTGGCGGCGAGCAGCTCCTCGATACGCTGCTGCATCTCCCGCGGCTCGATGGCCACGATCTGCCGGATGTCCTCTCCCGCCGCTTCCTTGATGAGGAACGCTTCGGCTAGGAGCTTCGACAGCTTCGGCGGCCCGAGGTGGCCGACGGCGATGGACGGCAGCTCGGGAAACTTGTTCTCCAGGCGGCGCATCTCGCGGATGGCGTGATCGCGAAGCACGCCGGCTCGGTAACTCGGCTCGGTGATGGCGCCGTCGATCGCCGCCAGGACGTCACGTCCCGTCGAAGCGCCGAGGATCTCCAGCACCACCGTGCGGGCCACCTCCTCCGGCGTCACGTACTCCATCTGGCGGGGGTAGGTGATGGCCTGGAACTCGCCGATGGAGAAGAACCCGTTCTCGCCGGTGTCGGCGCCGATGATCTCGAGCGGCTTGCCGCCATGGAACGGGAGGTAGTCGTTGGCATTCTGGGCGAGTTGCAGCTCTCCGCTCAGCGGCTGCTCTTTCGGCTCGAACAACGCCGCGGGCGCCGTTTCGCCGCGCATCCGCACGTGGCGCTTCTCCACGCGACGGAATCCGATCATGGCTCCCGGCTTCACTTCCTTCACGATCGCCGTGTGATCGTCCCGCGCGCCGGGCGTGCGGGCCATGAGGAAGAGCAGGCCGGTGTGGGCGAAGCCGATGGCCGACTTGGCCAGCAGCGTGAGCGACGGCTTGTCCTCGCTGTGTGTGTAGGGGATGTTGAGGCCCATCCCGCCCGTTCCGGTCGTGCCGACCTTGACGTAGATCTGCACCGACGATTCTTCGAGCGTGCGCTGGAGCAGGAGGATGTGCCGCGCAATCTGGGGAATGCCCTGGGCGATGAGAAGCTGCTTCACCGAGGCAATAAGCGGCTCGAGCTCGCTCCGGTCGAGCGCACCGGTCCGCTCCGCGATGGCGTCGAGCTGCTTTTTCGTCGTCAGGGCCAGCTCGAACTCGTTCTGGTAGCTGATGGCCGTGGCGGTGTTGATGCAGTCGACGACAATGTCGGGCGTGTGCCGTTCGACAATCTGGTAGAGCGCGGACTGCCGGTAGCCGGCGTCGCGCTCGAAGACGGATTCGAACAGGAGGTCGTACTTGGCGGCATCGGACGCGATCTCGTCGCGCCGTGCATGCTTGAGCGCCTCGGGGAGGAAGACATTGCCCCACTCGGCCACGAGGCGATCGGCGCCGATCTCCTCTTCCAGGAACTTCACCGCCTCTTTAACTTCGCCCTCGCTCACCGCGGCCAGGACGATCTTCTTTGGCCGCAGCTCACGCGCGACCTCCCGCGCCACCTGGATGCCCACCATGCCGCCACCGCCGAGGATCAGGACGGTGCCGGCGGCGCCCTTAATCAACCCTTTCCTCCTCGCCCTGCGGCAGGTCCCACCGTTCCGTGATGCGCTCGTGCGTCAGCCAGCGCTCGCAGTCCAGCGCAGCCTGGCAGCCGCTTCCGGCCGCGGTGACGGCCTGGCGGTAGATGTGGTCGACCGCGTCGCCGCAGGCGAAGACGCCCTGGATGTTTGTCACCGTGGAGTGGGCGTGCGGCAGGGTGATGTAGCCGCGGCCGTCGAGCGTGAGCTGGTCTTTGTACGCCAGCGTGTTCGGCGAGTGGCCGATGGCCACGAAGAGACCCTGGGTCGGGAAATTCGTAACCTGGCCGGACTTCACGTTCTTCAGCGTTAGCGCCTTCACGCCCTCTTCCTTCGTTCCGATCACCTCTTCCACCGTGGTGTTGAACAGGAAGGAGATCTTCGGATTGGACCGGGCCCGCTCCTGCATGATCTTCGAGGCCCGCATCTCCTCGCGGCGGTGAACGATGGTGACCTTCGAGGCGAACTTGGTCAGGAAATTGGCTTCCTCCATCGCCGAATCGCCGCCGCCGACGACGACGATCTCTTTCCCTTTGAAGAAGAAGCCGTCGCAGGTGGCACAGGCGGAGACGCCGAAGCCCATCAGCTCGCGCTCGGACGGCAGGCCGATCTGCATGGCCGAGGCGCCGGCGGCGATGATCACGGCATAGCACTCGTACTCATGCTGGTCGGTGCGCACGGTGAAGGGATGCTCGCGGAAGTCGACAGATTCGACTTGCTCCATCTTGAAGACCGCCCCGAAGCGCTCCGCCTGCTGGCGCATCAGGTCCATGAGCTTCGGCCCGAGGATCCCTTCCGGGAAGCCGGGATAGTTTTCGACGTCCGTGGTGATGGTGAGCTGTCCGCCGGGCTGAAGCCCTTCCAGGACGAGCGGCGCCAGGTTGGCGCGGGAGAGGTAGATGGCGGCCGTGCAACCAGCAGGGCCCGACCCGATGACGAGGACTTTGTAGTCGGTAATCCGTTCCATGGCGGCGCGATTCTAAGGCAGAAGGCCGAAGTGCGAAGTGGGTCAGTTTGATGTTACAACCGGACGAGCGTTCCGCCTGTCGGCAACTCGCCCCGTGCCCAAGGAAATCCCGAACACAATCAAGGCCGAGGTACGAGATAAAGCGGTGGTGATCCTTCAGGCCAACCACATGGCTGGGGTGCACGGATCATCTGGTGAATCCGCTTTCGTCAACCGGGTGAAGCGGCGCATCGCCATTCGCATCATCACGTTGGCGTGCTCGACCTACGAGGTGCCGATGCGCTTCCGGCCCAGCTCTCCCGGCGAATGGCCGCCTCCATCTTTTTCTGGGTCCGGGAATCGGGCAGTTCGACTCTCTTCGGAGAACCTTCGTTCAGCGACTACTAGGATTGCTCCATCGCTTGCCGCAGATTCGATGCTGGTATTTATACCATACGAGAGCGTTCGCCCGTTGGTCTGGGTCGTCTCATTGGCCTACAGCGAACGCAGTCGCATCAATTCTATCGATCTGAGTCCTCAGCGCAGCCATAACTTGCCGCAAGCAGAAGCGCACCGCGACCCAACTTAGGATTGGCACGATAACAGTTAGTATCAAAACTGGTGAATTCCGCGCGACATGCTTAACGAGCAGTGTATTCATCCGCACCTGGCACGAGATCAATTGGCTCTTCGTCTCCTCCGGGAGATTTGCAATTGCGGCATCAAACCTCCGTGAGAATGATTGTTCACTTGGTATACCGCGACGAACGGAGCTATGTACAAATACAAGCATGAGTATATCCAATAGAGTGAGCTTGTGAGCGAAGCGGATAAAACCATTCATTGTGCTTCTCAAAAGGCCGTAACCCGGATGATCGAATGGAATCGATCCATCCGCCGCACTGTCGAATAATGCATCGCGCAATGCAAATATCTCCTGACGGAACTTGTCAACGCAGTAGTCATGGTAGAGCCAAAACAAAAGCCACCAAAGGCCCATTAACGAGATGAGAGACGTGACGGCGTTAATCATTTCTAGCTTCATCATTCGTCCTCGGGCCTCGTGTTACCGCGAGGCGTTATTCGACTTGAAGTACGACCGCCATCGATCTGACGCTCGAACTTCTGATTTCGTTTCTGTAAGCGCTCCACCGTGTCCTTCCGTAGCTTTCGCTGATGCCAGCCATATGCCACGCTGCCCGTACTGAGCAACCACGCCAACCCCTCACTTACCCGCGCATCACCTAGAATCTTGATCCCAATATCAGCGAATGTCGCACGCCCGGCAAGGGCTAAAATGGCCAAGTATATGTAACGGCCTATCAGGACGACGCCGCCCCACTTGATCAGATTGTTGAGAACGGAGACGACTCCCTCGGAAGTCCTGACCTTCCGTAGCATCTGGTTCTCTGCGCGGAGTTCGGATGCGTTTTTCTTCGAGCCGATGGCGCATTCTAACGTATAAGTACTACAAAGTAAAGACGTTATTTACTCATCTCGGTGTCGTGATCAGTTCGCCCGGCCTGACACCCAACGCCTTCGCTATCCGCTCAAGAGTCAGCTTCGGAATGTTGTCTCCGCGCGCGCGGAATCCGATCTGAAGCGTCGAAACACCCACCCTGACATCATCGCGACGCATGGACGAACTTCAAGGGAGCTTGCGCCGTCCGGCACGACGCAGCGATGACACCGGCAGGAGTGTCGGAGCGGCAAACTCGATTCGGCCACGTCCGGCTATGTTTTTCCAAACTGCGCCGCCGTGAATAACTCTAGATTTGACCCGCTGAAGGCGCGAAGTGTTGACCGTCGCAGCCCTTTGTGCCGCCTCACGACGCCGCGCCCAGCAACGCGCTGCCCACGACCGTTTTCTGCCACTCGCGCATGGCAGGCACTTCCAGGGTGCCGGTCGAGGCCACGGCGGTGAGCACGTGGCGCGGGGCGAGGAGCGAGGGGTCGATCTTCAGCTCCTTGGCGATCCGGTCGCGCGCATTCTTCATGCGGTTGATCCGGGCGTCGATCTCCTTGTCGCGGATCCACGGCCGCCGCGGGGCCTTGTCCGGCAACTCGCTCTCCGGCATCTCCAGCGCTTCCCGGACGAGCCGGAGGAGCTCGCGGCTGTAGCGGTTGCGGTGGTACTGCGACAGGATCTTGATGCCGTCGAGCGCCCCTTGCGAGGCGGCCTTCGTCTTCGCCAGCTCGATGAGCACGTCGTTCCCGATGATCTTGAACGGCGGCCGGTCGGCTTTGCGGGCGAGTTGGTCGCGCCACTCGTAGAGCGTCCGGGCGATGGCCAGCGAGCGGCGGTCGAAGGCGTTGATCCCTTTCAGGCGTCGGAAGGGCTCCGTCTCCTCCTCTTCCTTGTCCTTGAAGCGCACGGCCTCGAGCCGGGAGAACTCCTCGTGCGCCCATTCCCACCGCCCCAGCGGCTCCAGTTCCTGGCGCAGCTTCCCAAACAGCTCGCCCAGGTGCCGCGTGTCGGTGGCGGCGTAGTCGAGCATGTCGGGCGGCAACGGGCGCATGGCCCAGTCGGCGCGCTGGTGGACCTTGTCGACCTTGAATCCAAAGTGCCGCTCCAGCAGCGCGGCCAGGCCGAACTGCTCGTAGCCGAGGAGCTGCGCGCAGATCATCGTGTCGACGAGATTGACCATGACGAAGCCGAAGTCGCGGTTGAGGATGCGCAGGTCGTAGTCCGCGCCGTGCAGGATCTTCAGCACCTTCGGATCGCGGAGGAGATGGCCGAAGGCAGCGAGGTCGATCCGGCGCAGGGGGTCGATCACGTAATCCTCACCGCCGGCCGAGATCTGGATGAGGCAGACCTTGTCGAAGTACGAATGGAGGGAGTCGGCCTCCGTGTCGACGGCCACGATTTCCTGCGCGGCGATGTGCGCCATGGCCGCGTCGAAGCCGGATTGTGAGTCGATCCACTTCATGCGAGGACGTGCTCTCCCAGCCCGATCGAGTGCAATTTTTCGTTGTAGCCGGCGCGGTCGAATGCCGGCGTACTCGTGAGGGCTTGCAGGGCCACTTCGTCGCCCATCATCGCCAGCAGCAGCGCGAAGTCCTCGGCCGTCGGAACGCGCAGCGTGGCACGGCCGGCGGCGTTGGTTGGCAAAGCCCCCGCCACTTGCTCGTCGACCGCCGTTGGTGCGAGAGCATCCGCTGTCATTGGAAGGCGCGCCTCGACACCGGACGCCACCATCCGGCCGTAGAGGGCGTTGCTGGCCACGAGGATGTGGATACGGATGTCGTCGAAGCGCATGGGAATGATGTCGAGCTCTTCGCTGGCCTCGATCTCTTCGCGCTCCACCCGGAAGCCGCGGTTGGAGGCCATCATCGCCACCTGATTCTTCTGCTGCGGCCCCATCGTCGCCAGAATGTCGAGCGAGCCGGTGGCCACTTCACTGTCCAGCCAGGCCGACCGCGCCACGTTGCCGAGGAAGAGAAAATCGAGGCGCAACCGCGAGAGAAGCTCGTGCACCGCTTCGATGGCACGAACATAGCGCGCCGTGGCGCGGATTTCGGGCATGCGGGATGGAGTCTATATCGACGCACCGGCTGAAAGGTGCTTCTCAGCTCGTCAGAGCCGCAGGGAAAAAGTTCTTGAACAGGAGAACACAGAGGACGCAGAGGGGTTCGGGGCTCTTTTACCTCTGCGTCCTCTGCTTCCTCCTGTTCAACTCTTCTCCCCCTCTTTCCGCGTCTCCGTGTGAGGTGCTTCTCGGCTCGTCAGGACCTACAGGAAAGCCACAGTCCTCGCATCGCTTTTCCTTTCAGCCTTCCAGCCTTTCAGCCTTCGGTTCAGGCCATGAACCGCCTTGTCTGCAAGGCCCCCTCATCCTTCATACTTCCGCCGTGGGCCGCCTCCTCGACCTCATCAACAAACACTGGGGCTTCTCCTCCCTCCGGCCCATGCAGGAGGCGGCCATGGGAGCGGTGCTGGAGCGGCGCGACTCGCTGGTGGTCATGCCGACCGGAGGCGGTAAATCGCTCTGCTTCCAGGCTCCCGCGCTCCTCGACGACCGGCCGACCGTCGTCGTCTCGCCGCTGATCTCGTTGATGAAGGACCAGGTGGACGGCCTGCGCGAGTGCGGGGTTGCGGCCGCCCAACTGAACAGCTCCCTCCCGCCGGACGAGCAGCGCTTCATCAGCCGGGAGGTGGAGGCAGGCAGGATCAAGTTACTCTTCGCCTCCCCCGAGCGGCTGGCCATGCAATCGTTCCGTGACCTGCTGCGGCGTGCCGGCGTCCGGACCTTTGCCATCGACGAGGCCCACTGCATCAGCCACTGGGGCCACGACTTCCGCCGCGAATACCGGCAGCTCCGCGACCTTCGCTCGATCTTCCCCGAGGCCACCATCCACGCGTACACGGCCACGGCCACGCCACAGGTGCGGAATGACATTGCCCAGCAACTCGAGCTGCGCGACCCGGCTCTCCTCATCGGCGACTTCGACCGGCCCAACCTCACCTATCGCGTCCTGCCGCGCACCGACTCCTGGCGCCAGGTGCTGGAGGTGCTCGACCGCCACCGCGGCGACGCCGGCATCATCTACTGCATCCGCCGCCGGGAGGTGGACGCGCTGACGGAGAAGCTGCGGCGGCGCGGCGGCATCAACGTGGTGGCCTACCACGCCGGCCTCACGCCCGAGGAGCGGAGGCGCGCCCAGGACGAATTCGCCAACGAGCGCTGCGACCTCGTCGTGGCCACCGTCGCCTTCGGCATGGGCATCGACCGCTCGAACGTCCGCTACGTGCTGCACACC
>CAZYTO010000225.1:0-9619 GCA_964650405.1 uncultured Thermoanaerobaculia bacterium
TCCGGGCGGTAGAATCTGACAATTACGTGGGAGTCTGCCGTGCGGCGGCGGAGGAAGGGACGTCGACGATCGTGGCTACGCCGCACGTCATGCGCGATCCGTGGCTGAACGAAGATCCGGCGGAGCGGGACCGGCTGCTGGTGCGGTTGAACGCTCTGCTCGGCGGCAGGCCGGCCGTCGTGCCGGGTTGCGAGCTTTTCTTTTCCAGCGACATCCTCGAGTTGTGGGATCGCGGCAACGCCGGACCGCTGGTCGGCCTCAACCGCGGCTCGGCTCTGCTGCTCGAGTTCCCGACGGCGTTCGTCGCTCCCCAGGCAGACTGGATCACCCACGAGCTGTCGGTCATGGGCGTGCGTCCCGTCATCGCACATCCTGAGCGTAATGTGGAGTTCGTCCGCAATCCGGAGCGCCTGGCCTCTCTCGTCTCGCGTGGTGCCATGACGCAGATTACGGCCGGGGCGTTGCTCGGCGACTTCGGGCGCGGACCGCTGGCGGCCGCGGAGGACTTCTTCGCCCGCGGACTGGTGCACCTGGTCGCCTCGGACGCCCATTCGCTAGCTGGCCGCCCGCCCCGCCTCGCCGCCGCGCGCAGGTGGGCGGAGCGGCACTGGGGCGACGTGGCCGCCCGCGAGATCTTCGACACCAATGCGGAATCCGTCGCGCAGAGAGGGAGCGCCGCCGCATGAAGCGGCTCGTCGCGCTGGCCGCCCTCCTGCTCGCCATCGGCGCGATGACACGCTACGAGCTCGATCGCAGTGCACGCCGCGCCGGCGAACAATTCCTGACGGACTTCGACGTCGCAGCCCGCCGCCCCGACGACGCAGCCACGCTCCCCCTCGTCCCCTCCGCCGATCTCGGCGCGGAGGTGATCGCCGACATCGCCTTGCATGACACCTTCGGGACGGTGCGGCTTGCTGACGCGTCGCCCGAGCTTCGCGCCCGCTGGCTGCGGGCCATCGAGCACGTGCCCGACGAGCTCTCCGCCGCGCGCGCCCTGACGCTCGCCGCACTCGCCGCCCGTCCCGGCTGGGCCGAGCACTGGGCGGACCTCGGGGAGCTCGTCTATGCCTCGCAGCGGCGAACGCCCGGCGCCAATGACTTTCGCCTCTGGGAAGAGCCTCTCCGGACATCGCTGGAGTCTTTTCCCGGCAACGATGCGGCGTGGACCTTCCTGTCCACAGCCTATCTGGAGAACTGGCCTGAGCTGCCCGATGCCATGCGCGGGCGGGCGGTGGGGGGGCTGCGGCGCTCACTCCTCGATCCCGGCTTTGCCGCCGCGACGTTTCCCATCGTCATCGAAGCCGTCGGCATCGACGACGCCATCACCCTGCTGCCCCCGGAGCCGCCCACCTTGCGCGCAGCATTCGACGCGCTGGCGAAAGGAAACGACCTCACACGCGCGGCGACGGTGTACCAGCTATGGGAGTCGGCCGAGTGGGCGGCGCGGAGCAACGAACTGCGGGAGCTCGAGAAGCGCGCGGCACTGAATGACGTCGAGCGGCAGCGGAACCTCGCCCAGGAGTGGCTGGCCCGCCACCCGCCCGGCGACTTCGACACACCGGCCGGCTGCGCCCAGGTCCTCCGAGTCCTGCAGCTCGCGGTCAATGACCGCATCGGTTCATGGCAGTCCGATCCCCGCGCTGTCGCTGTCCGCTTCTTCCTCAATCACCGGATCGCGCCGGGAACGTCCGGCACTCCAGGAATCGAGACGGCGCCGGGGGGCGCGGTCATCGCGACCGTCGTGAACTCGCTGATCGGAGTGCCCGAGCCGATCCGCGCCCGCGCCCGCCTCCTCGGCGGCGACGTGGAAGGGGCCCAGACTCTCTTCGAGCGGTCGGACAGCGCCGGCTCGTTCGAGTGGACGCCGTTCCTGCTCGACCTCGCCGCCTACCGTATGTCCCAGAGCTCCTTCGACGCCGCCCGAGGTGCGATCGAAGCCCTGGCCCCCGCGGCGCGCAATGAATGCGAAGCCGTCGTCGTCCGCCGCCGCCTGGCCGCGCTCGACGGCACGAGCGACCGGATTCCCTTACCGGCGACCCCGGCACTCCCTGCCGCCGCCTGGAGCTCGAACGGATCGCTCTCCGTCTGCATCGACCCCGAAGCCGGCGCCATCCGGGAGCTCTCGACTACCGTCGAGACGCCCGCTCCCACGCTGCTGACCTGGGGCTGGAACGACGGTCGCGAAGGAATCCTGCAGATCGATGCCGGCCGCACCGGCATCCGCGTGGCGACTTCCGATCACACCGGACGACAGACCCTCCTCCTTCGCTCGCTCACCGGCACGCGGATCACGCCGGGTGACGTGAAGATCACAAGCCGCGGCTTCTGACCATCGCCAAGGCCGCCTCCTCAGTACGCGTTCGCGAAGCGCAGACCGGTTGTCGCGGTTTGGAACGCGTTGGCGAACTGTGTCGCCACGAACCGAAGGCCGGTCCATTGCAGCGACAGAACGTCATAACGGACTTCGCCGCCATGTGGATGGCGGGAGAGCCAGTGCTCGGCAAGACGTGCGATGCGCGACTGCTTCTCGGATGTCACGGCATCAGAGCCCTCGCCGGCGGCAAACGAGGCGCGCGCCTTTACCTCGACGAACGCGAGCATGCTGCCGCGACGGACGATGAGATCGATCTCGCCGCTGCGCGTGCGGACATTGCGGGCGATGACACGGAATCCGCGCAGGCGATAGAACCAGGCGGCGTACCACTCGCCGCGGCGACCGAGCTCCTGGGAGGGGAAAAGTCGAAAAAACATGGGAAAAGCATAGTGGGGGATGGGCGGAAGCGTGAAAACTCTACGCGGCGTAGAGCGGGCCGGGTGGCGGCCAGGTGCGACTCTACTTGCGGTGGAAGTGCCGTTCGATGTCGAGATGCTTAATGTCGACGATGATGGGCCGGCCGTGGGGACAGGCGAAGGGGTTCGAAGAGTCGAGGAGCTCCGCGGTGAGCCGGGCCATTTCCTCGCCCGAGAGTGGGCGGTGGACCTTGATCGCGGCCTGACAGGCGAGGGAGGCGCAGACTTTCTCGCGCACGCGGACGACGTGCGAGCCGCGTTCTTCGAGGGAGGCGTCGATGAGCTTCTGCAAGAAGCCTTCGAGGTCGTTGCGCACGAGCTCGGGCGGGAGGGCGGAGATGGCGAACGTATTGCCGCTGAAGCGCTCCACTTCGAGGCCGACGGCGCGCAGCTCGTCGAGGTGGGACTCCAGGACTGCCGTCTCGGCGGCTCCCCGTTCGTACAGGATTGGCGTGAGCAGGTGCTGCGTGGCGGGCTCGCGCGACTCGAGCCGTTGCCAGTAGCGGTCATACAGCACGCGCTCGTGCGCAACGTGCTGATCCACCAGTCGCAGCCCGCCTGGCATGTCGATGACGATGTAGCTCATGCGGTATTGACCGATGACGCGCCCCTGGAGGTCGCCGAGCTGCGGCGACGGCTCGTCGTCGAGCGCCGGTGCCACGGCGGCTGACTGCTCCCGCAGCGGCGGTTGGACGACCGCCGATTTCTGGAAGAGCGGGGTGAAGTCGGGCATGACCATGCGCGACTCGTCGTAGCGCTGTGGCGCGAAGAGGCCGCCGCCCGGCGGTCTAAGGCCTGAAGGCTGCGGGGCCACGGCTTCGCGCAGGAGCTCGCGACCCTCCTCGGCGCCGCCGAGGGCGCGACGGATGCCGTCCTCCACCACGACGTGGATGCGGCCCGAGTCGCGGAAGCGCACTTCGGTCTTGGCCGGATGGACGTTCACGTCGACCGATTCCGGAGGCACGTCGAGGAACAGCACAATGGCCGGGTGACCGTCGAAATCGAAGGCATCGCCGGCGCGATTGGCCGCGTGCGTGAGCACGCGGTCCTTCACAAGACGGCCGTTGACGAAGAAGAACTGATTGCGCCGGCTGCCGAAGCGAAGGCCGCGGGTGACGAAGCCGTGGGCGGAGGTCTCGCCGATGGCGGCTTCGATTGCTTCGAGGTGTGGCGCCGCTTCGTCGCCGACGATCTGCAGTACGCGGTCACGGGGGGAACGGGCGGGGGGGAGGTCGAGGACGGTCCGGCCGTTGTGTTCGACGCGAAAGGCGCGGGCGGGTTGGGGGAGGGCGTACGACGAGACGACGCTGATGATGGAACGGAACTCGGCGTCCGCGCTCTTGAGGAACTTGCGGCGTGCGGGAACGTTCTCGAACAGCTCGCGAACGGTGACGGTCGTGCCGCGGTCGCGTGCGGCCGGACGCACCTCGCGGCGCGCGGTCAGGGGATCGCAGTCGATCTCGGTGGCGTGTGCCGCCAGACCGTCGGAGGTCTTCAGGGTGAAGCGCGAAACGGAGGCGATCGACGGAAGGGCCTCGCCCCGAAAGCCCAGCGTCCGTACACGGGTGAGGTCGTCGAAGACGCGGATCTTGGAGGTGGCATGCCGCTCGAGGGCAAGCCGGGCGTCTTCCTCCGACATGCCCGAGCCGTCGTCGCGGATCTCGATGAGCTTGCGTCCGCCGTTTTCGAGAACGATGTCGATGGACATGGCCCCGGCGTCGATGGCGTTTTCGACCAGCTCTTTGACCACCGAGGCGGGGCGCTCGACCACTTCACCGGCGGCGATCTGGTTGATGAGGTCCGAGGGCAGGACGGTGACGCGGGGCACTGGGAAAGTATGAAGGATGAAGGGCCCTTGCACCTAAAGTCCGGGAACATGCGTTGTGGAGAGAGCTGAAAGGCGGAAGGATTGGAAGGCCTGAAAGGCTGAAGTCGCGTCGTTCCTGAGCCTTACTTCCGGTCGCCCGCCTCCGGATCACCATTCCAGGACGATCTTGCCGAAGGCTTGACGCGACTCGATGGCCGCGTGGGCTTCGGCGATTCGTTCCATCGGTAGGACGCGATCGACGACAGGCCGCAACCGGCCGGCCTCGACGTGGCGGAACACCTCATGAAGCTCCGCCAGGCTGCCCATGGTGGAGCCGAGGATGGAGAGGAGCTTGAAGAAGACGAGGCGAAGGTTGAGCGTTGCCTCGCCGCCGGTGGTGGCGCCGCAGGTGACGAGTCGGCCGCCCTTGGCGAGCGAGCGGAGGGAGCGCTCGAACGTCTCCGCGCCGACGTGCTCGACGACGACGTCGACACCGCGCTTGTTCGTTAGCCGCCGCAGCTCGAGCGAGAAGTCGACCTCGCGGTAGAGAATCGTCTCGTCGGCGCCGAGCGCCTTCGCCCGCGCCTCTTTCTCTTGATTGCCGACGGTCGTGTAGATGGTTCCCGCATTCCAGAGCCTGGCGATCTGGATGGCGGCGCTCCCGACGCCGGAGCCTCCGGAGTGGACGAGGATCGTCTCCCCGGGCCGGAACTGCGCGCGAGCGACGAGCATGTGCCAGGCGGTCAGCATGTCCAGCGGCAGCGCGGCGCTCTGGGCGAAGGAAAGGGCGGCGGGCTTGCGAATGAGATTGCGCACCGGCACGAGCATCTTTTCGGTGCAGCCGCCATTCGCCGTTTCGCCGAAGATGCCCGACTGCGCGCAGAGCGGATCGTTGCCGGAGAGGCAGGCGATGCAATGCCCGCAGGAGAACCCGGGTGCAACCGCCACCTCGTCCCCTGCCCGCCACTCCCCTCCGTCCTCCCCGACGGCTTCGATCACGCCGGCCACCTCGCAGCCCGGGATGATCGGCAGTGGGAAGTGGTGGCCGGGCACGCCGCGGCGCACCCAGAGGTCGAGGTGGTTGAGGGCCACGGCACGTATGGAAACGACGGCAGCGCCGGGGGCTGGGGAGGGGATGGGGACATCCGTCCACTCGAGCTTCTCGACGCCGCCATGTTCGCGGATGAGGATCGCTTTCATGGCGGGGATTGTATGGCTCGCAGGCACATCCATTGCTGGTTGAAGCGCATGACGCGCCGTGTCACCGCCGCTCTCGTGATCGTCATCATCGTCGGCGTTCTGCTCATGCTGGCGTGGGCGGTGGAGCGGCACCGCGAACGTGCGGCCGGAGAGCCGGGCGGCGAGGCGGCCAGCGTTGCGCTGCGGTACGAACGCGCGTAAGATTTACGAAACACACCGCTGTAAATGATTGATACCCAAGTCTGTAGGCTGTGGCACGGCGACTGCTATAACGACGGGCAGGAGCGCAAATAAACATGAATGGCACGAACGCAAAGCACTTCGGGACCGCAGCACTTGGCGTATTGCTGTTCATGGCGCTTCCGGCTCTCGCTGCCGACCCGCAGGTCACGGACATCACTCCGGCGCTGGTGCAGGCCGGCGCGCACGTCGAGGGACTGAAGGCAGTGGAGGTCGGCGGGATCGTCGTTCTTCGTGGCCGGGCCGCAGACGCGGCGGCCGCCCAGCAGGCCGCTACGCTGACCCAGGGTATGGGCTATGCGCGTGTAGCGAACCTGATTATCGTGGCCCAGCCGGTCGACGACCTGGCCATCGAACGATTAGCCGAGCGGAAGCTCGGCATGAGCCGTGGTCTGGAAGGCTGCCAGTTCAAGATCGACAGTGACAACGGGGTTGTGAACCTGAACGGAACCGTGAAGAACGAGCTGCAGAAGGACATGGCCATCGAGCTCGTTCGGACCATCGACGGCGTCAAGTCCGTGCGGGCCAGGTTCAAGAAGTAGCTCGGGAAACAGCCGAAGCTCGACGCGCACACTTCACGCGAGTGACTCAAAGGGCCGCCTTGGAGGCGGCCCTTTGGCTTGTCCGGGTGGCGGAACTTGAGGCGTTCGCCGGCCGCGCTTTCTATCGGATGGTGCGGATCGACAGGAGCACCTTGTTGCCCTTGATGCCGTCAGTGGAGCGGACGGTGTGCGCGTAGATCACGGAGAGCAGCACGTCGAAGTCGCGAATGGAGAGAATCATTTCTGCTCCGAGGCCTGCGTCGACGATGAAGTCCTTTACCTTGGCGACGTCGGAAGCCTGGAAGCCGACGTTGCCTGCTCCCACGTAGCCGATGGCGTACAGCGTGTTCCAGTGGGCTCCCCACTTCTGATAGTCCTGGTTGCGAAAGACGGGAACGAAGTATTCGTTGGTGAGGTGAAGCTCATCGGTGCCGGCGGCGGCGTCGTTGCTGGAGCTGATGGACTTGAGAGCTTCGCGTCCGCCAAGGTCGAACATCTCGTAGTTGGGGATCGTGTACACGTCGATGAGAGGGAGGCCGGCATTGACCCGGTCCTGGAACTTCGACTTGGTGAGGAACGTGCCGAGATGGGCGCGCGTGATCACGAATGACGTTCCAGTGATGTCGAAGCGCCGCAGGGCTTCCGCCTCGAGCTTCGTGTACTTGTAGTCGCCGGTGGAGATGGCGGCGGACTCGGTGATGGCGGCGGCGAGGCTGAACTTCTGGGGACCGAGATCGCGGAAGGCGGTGAGGACGGGGACGATGCGGCCGCGGGACTCACCGACGATGCCGTTGAGGCGCTCATCGAACTGCGTCCCGAACTGAACGCCGACCTTGGTGTAGATGTTGTTCTTCCGGTTGTCCAGGTTGGTGACGTTGCCGAAGGTGAGCCGGTCATCCTGCAGGAGCCAGTAGTAGCGATGGTTGTAGTCGCGCGGGAACTCGGCGAGGAAGAGGCCTCCGCGAACGCGCTGGAACTGCTGGCTCGACGTGGCGCCGAGATTCGGAAACTCGATGGTGTCGAAGACGCCGATCTTGTAGGTGAAGCTGCGCGCGTAGTACTTGTAGCGAAGGAAGGTCGAGATGTCGCCGGTGACGAACTTGTAGTCGAGCTGCGACTCGAAGAGGACGTTCTTGATCAGCTTGCGCAGGCGGATGCTGGCCTGTCCTTCCGGAACGTAGACGTTGACCGCCGGCAGGGCATCGCGACGGTCGTATGCGCCTGCCGCGGCGCGGGAGAGGACCGGCGGCTGTTCGGTGGCGGGGGGCGTCTGCCCCGGCACGACCGTCTGCTTCTCGGGAGACGGGGCCGGTTGCGCCGCGGGCTGGGTGGGAGGCGTCTGCGGTTCCGTCGGCGCGGGCTGGGCGGGCGCGGGTGCGGGCGCAGGAGCAGGGGGCGTCTGCTGCGGTTGGGCCGGAGCCGGCGCCGGTTGGGGCGGAGGTGTGGGTGGTTGCGTTGGAGCGGGCGTCGGCGGCGGCGGAGGGGGAGGGGGCTGCGATTGGGTGTCGGTCGACGTCGAGGTCGCAGTCGTGGAAGGGGGAGGGGGGGGTGGAGGCGCCTGACCAAAGGCGAAAGTGGCTGTGGCAAGTATTGCCGTGGACGCAAAGAATGCGATTGAATTGCGCATGCAGTTTATAGCCGCCTGGCGTCCAGGGACGCGGGCGATCGGTCCTCCCGTGGGATGCGCTTATGGTAAACTCAAAAATCTGAAGCGTTTACACTCATTTGTCCGGGGACCACTGGCATAAGGTTTGTAAGCGCGCGGGGATTATAGCTGCGGACGGAGACCGTGCGTGCTTTCTAGGAGGTGTGATTTGTTGCGTCTCAGACATCGGCTGCTCATTCCCCTGCTGTGTTTTCTGATCGTGCCTGCCGCGGGTTTGTTCGCGCAGGACGCCATGACCCGTGAGGATCAGATCGCGCTCACGGCGCCGACGGTCACCGGAGAGACAGGGTTGTTCCACGTCATCACCGGGGACACGCTCCGCCGCGGCGACTGGAACTTCGGGGTCTATTTCGAGGGCTTGGGCCTCACCGCCGCTCCTGCCCGGGCGTTCGTGCCTCCGTCGGCGCGGCGCTATCGGGACATGGGCTACGACTTCTACCGTCTGGATGCGTCGCTCGGATATGGCATCACGGACCGGTGGGAAGTCAGTGCCATGATTCCGTTTGATCGAATTTCGGGCCACGGCGGGGATCGAGCGGGCTTTATCAACGGCTGGCTGTACCAGGGACGCTTCACGGACAGCGGCGCCGGAGACGTGCACCTGGCGACGAAGATCGGCCTGCTCGAGAGCGGTCCGGGCACGTCCAAGCTGGCTCTCTCGTTCTTCACCGATGTTCCGACCGGAGACAAGAACAGCGGCATTTCCAGCGGCAACGCGAACTACGGCGCGGGTTTGCACTGGACGAGCGGGGTTCTGAGCGTCGGCGGGGATTACGCCGTCGTGGGCCGCCGCGACGAGAGCCACCGCAACGACGTCGTCATCACCAGCGGCGCAGGCAGCATCGACCTGCCGAATGAGATCAGGGTCGGCGCTGGTGTGAATCTGCCCCTGCACTTCTGGCGGACGACGAACTGGATCACCGAAGCGACCGGTAAGTTCTACAACGGAGGCGACCTCAAGCCGAAGTCGCCTCTCGTCCTGACCACGGGAATCCGTCACTGGTTCGGCGACAGCGGCTGGGCGCTGAATGCGGCCGTGAACTGGAACGCCGCGAAATGGAGTTATGACCACACCGAGTGCCGGTACTCGGAGCTCGACGACTGCGGCCTGAGCGGACTGGTCGGCGTGACGTTCGTGCCTGTGCACATCACCAAGGTTGCGCCGCCGCCGCCCCCCCCCGCTCCGGTTCCGCCGCCTCCGCCACCTCCGCCACCGCCCGCTCCCGTGGCTCCGCCCGCGCCGCCTCCGGTGGTGCCGCCGCATCAGCCGACGGAACTGCGCACGGACGAGATCCACTTCGAGCCCGGCTCGGCACGTCTGACGAACATCGCCAAGGCGATCCTGGATGACGTGGCGCTGCGCATGAAGCAGGA
>CAZYTO010000226.1:0-9606 GCA_964650405.1 uncultured Thermoanaerobaculia bacterium
CGAAGCCACGCCGACGTCGAAGTGGCCGGCCTTGGGGATCGCATGATCGTCGAGGTGGCGAACTTCCCGAAGCTGCTCGAGGCCGCGGGCGGGAACTGCGCCGGCATCGTGCTCTTCCTGGACACGCTTCCGATGAACCTCACCCCGGAGTCATGCGACACGCACGACGGCACGGTGCGCTACCTCCTGACCCGCAATGAGAAGAACGACGACGCCTGGCACTGGCTGCTCGGCCATCCGCACGGCTTCACCCGCAAGATCCGCGTGAGCGTCGGTACCGGCATGAATGCCATCGACAGCCGCGTCACGGATTTCCCCCTCCGCGTGATTCCCCCGCGGTGGTTCTACCTCTGGATGCTGGTCACCCTCGTCGGCGCGCTCTGGTTCATCTGGCTGTGCCGGACGACGGGGCTCATCCGCGGCGCGAGGGCGGCGACGACGAAGCCGACGGAGAAGCCGTACTCCCTCTCCCGGTTCCAGATGGCCTTCTGGTTCTTCCTCGTCGTGGCCACGTATGTCTTCATCTGGATGGTGACGGGCGAGCTCGACACGATCACTGAGTCGATCCTGGCGCTCATCGGCATCGGCGCCGGCACGGCCCTGGGCTCGGCGCTGATCGACTCGAACGCCGCCCAGGATTCCGCCGAGAAGACGGCCGAGGTGCCCACTGAGGGGACATCGCGGGGCTTTCTCCGCGACGTGCTGGACGACGGCGGCGGGATCAGCTTTCACCGGTTCCAGATGTTCATCTGGACGCTCGTCCTCGGCATGATCTTCGCGGCGTCCGTCTACCGTCACCTGGCCATGCCGCAATTCAGCGCCACGCTCCTCGGCCTGCTCGGCGTCAGCTCGGGAACCTACCTCGGCTTCAAGTTCCCGGAGAAGACGAACCGCGAAGCGGCGCAGACGGCTGCGGAGGAAACGACGGAGGAGACGACGCCAGCGAAGCCGGCGTGATTCCAAGGGGCGCAGGGGGGCTTTGCACCTAAAGTCAGAAGCATCGGTCTCGGCGCAAGGCTGAAAGGCTGAAAGGAAACCCCGCGCTGCCTCTGGCCCTTTCAGCCTTTCAGCCTTCCAGCCTTGGGGATCAGCCTCCGAACCGCTTTAGGTGCAAAGCCGCGCAGGGGCTCTCGCTTACCCCGCGATCACGTCGAGCTCGTCGACGAGCTCGTTGATGGTGTGAAAGCGCAGCGAGGACGGATCGCTGACCAGGGCGTCGAGCGCGGGCGTGGCGAAGCCGGCGCCGGCGAGTTGCGCGCGCAGCGGCTCGGCCTCCGCGCACAGCTCTTCCGGCGGGTGGGGTAGCGGCTGGGAGGGGGTGGAGGGATCCCGATACGTCTCGCGCTCGATGGCGGCGCGGCGGGCCTTGAGCTTGGCCTGGAGCGTGGTGATGGCCTGCACGATCTCCGGTGAGAGGGCGGTCATCTGTTTCAGCCGGGCCACGTCTTCCACGAGCATGATCAGGACGGGGTCGATATCCGCCGTCTGGGTCGAATTGAGCTCGCCCACCAAGCCGGCCAGGTCGTTCAGGGCGAACTCGATGGCGTTGACGCTGGAGGCGGAGAGCGGCTCGCCGGCGTTCTGGATGGCGCCGGCGAGTACGTTTACCGCGAGCTTGATCTGGGCCGCGTAGAAATCATCGTCGAGGGAGGCGACCGCGGTGCGGAGCTGAAAGAGCGCCGCCTCGAGCATCACCAGGTCGCTCATTTCTCAGGCTTCACCATGTGAGCCAGCCCGGCGATGATGTCGATCGGCAGCGGGAAGACAATCGTGGTGTTCTTCTCCACGCCGATCTCGGTGAGCGTCTGCAGGTAGCGGAGCTGCAGGGTGGTCGGCTCGGTGGCCAGGACCTTGGCGGCATCGGCCAGGCGCTGCGAGGCAGCGAACTCGCCCTCGGCGTGAATGAGCTTGGCGCGTTTCTCGCGCTCGGCCTCGGCCTGCTTGGCCATGGCCCGGAGCATCGACTCCGGCAAGTCGACCTGCTTCACCTCGACGTTGACGACCTTCACGCCCCATGGCTCGGTGTGCTGGTCGAGGATGGTCTGCACGCGTGCATTCAACGAATCGCGGTGCGAGAGCAGCCCGTCGAGCTCCACCTCGCCGAGGACCGAACGAAGGGTCGTCTGGGCGAACTGCGAGGTCTGGTAGCGGTAGTCGAACACCTCCACGACCGCGCGCCGCGGCTCGATGACGCGGAGGAAGATGACGGCATTCACCTTCAGGGTGACGTTGTCCTTGGTGATGATGTCCTGGGGCGGCACTTCGAACGCTTCCTGCCGCAGGGAAACGCGCACCATGCGGTCGATCGGCGCGAAGACGAGGAAGATGCCGGGCCCCTTGGCCTCATCGAGCAGACGGCCGAGGCGGAAGATGACGCCGCGCTCGTACTCCGGGAGGATCTTGATCGAGCTGAGAATGTAGATGCCGAAGATGATCACGAGGATCAGAACGCCTGGGCCCATTTCTGCACCTCCGAATTCGTTGGGACGGACGGATTGTACTTGTTGTCATCGGGGGAGCGGGAAGCGGCGAGCGGGCCGGCGGAGGCTTGCCACCCCGCCTTCGTACCATGCAGAGATGAATGGCGAGTGCCGCGGACTCAGTGCGCGTGTGCCGCTGACCCTTCGTCGTCGTGAGAGCTGAGGACGGCGGCCGGCTCCGGCTCGACCAGCAAGTGCAACCCGTCCACGGCCGCCACCCGCACGCGGGCACCCGCGGCGACTTCCGAATTCGCCACGGCGTTCCAGATCTCGCCGTGGACGAACACTTTTCCCTCTCCGTCACCGAGCGGTGTGCGGGCAATGCCGATCTCTCCGATCATCCCTTCCTTTCCTGTGGTCACGCGGTTCTTTCGAGCGCGCAGGACGAGGGTGGTTAGGAAGACGGCGATGAGGCCGATGGGCACGCTGACGACGAGCGCCGTGACGAGCTTCACCTGCATCTCGGGAATGGGGCCATCGACGAGGAAGAGGGCGCCGAAGATCATGCAGATGACGCCGCCGATCCCGAGGACGCCGTGGGACGCGAACTTCGCCTCCAGGGCGAAGAGGGCGAAGGCGGCCAGGAGGAGCGCCAGCGCGGCATAACGCGTCGGCAGCAGGTTGAGTGCGAAGAGGGCCAGCAGAATGGAGATGACGCCGACCACGCCGGGCAGCACAGCGCCGGGGTGATTGAACTCGGCGAAGAGGGCCAGACCGCCGAGGGCGAAGAGGAGGAAGGCCACGTTCGGGTCCATCAGGGTCGACAGGATCCGCTGCTTGAGGGACATGTCGTAGGGGTGGATCGGCTTGTTGGCCGTATTGAGGCGGACGGTCGAGCCGTCGTAACGCTTGATCACGCGACCGTTGACCGCGCGGAGCAGGGCCGGCACGTCGGGCGAAATAACGTCGATGAGCTTCTGCTGCAGCGCCTCCTGCTCGGTGAACGACTTCGACTGCCGCACCACGCTCTCGGCGACGGCGATGTTGCGGCCGCGCTTCTCGGCGATGGTCCGGATGAATGCCGCCGTATCGTTCTCTACCTTCGCGTTCATAACCGGGTCCATGGGCTTGCCGTCGCCGCGGACGGGATGGGCGGCACCTGTGTTCGTGCCGGGAGCCATGGCGGCGATGTCGGCCGCTTCGAGGATGAAGAAGCCGGCGGACGCCGCGCGCGCTCCGGCCGGTCCGACGTAGACGATCACCGGAACGCGGGAGGTCATGAGCTTCTCGACGATCGAGCGCGTGGAGTCGAGGAGGCCGCCGGGCGTGGTGATCTCGATGACCACCGCATCGGCATGGTCGCTCGCGGCCTGCTCCAGGCCGCGCTCGATGAACTCCTGGCTGACGGGGTGGATCATGTCGTTGAGGTTGAGCCGGAGCACGTCGGCGCGGACGCGGACGGCGATGATCACGGCGAAGAGGACCAGCAGTTTCTTCATGACATCCTCCGGCAAACCATCATGCACCCCATCATTCTCGTACCATGATCCCATGCAAGCCCAGCCAGCGGGGCAAATGACCCGTACCGGCAGCCGGATGGCCCTCGGCTGCGTGACCGCGATCGCGCTGCCCTTCATCCTCATGGGGGCGGTCACCATCCGGCAGGGAATCGCGCAGCTCGGGCGCGATGAGGGGGCCTGGCTCGCCATCGGTGCCGGCTCGCTCTTCGTGGCCGTCGGCATTCTCCTCATCGCGGGCGTCGCCTACGGCATGCGCCACGTGGCCCACGAGCTGACGATGCACGAGCAGAATCCCGACAAGCCGTGGCTCTGGCGCGAGGACTGGGCCCTCGGCTACGCGGGCGAGGCGGGCGGGACGGCCGGGGTCATCGGCATCTGGGTGTTCGCGATTTTCTGGAACGCCATCTCGCTTCCGATCTGGTTCGTCTTCCGCCGCGAGCTGGAGCGCGGGAACAGAGCCGTCCTGTTCGGGGCCATCTTTCCCGCCGCCGGCGTCTTCCTCCTGCTGCTGGCGATCTACCTGACGTTCCGCCTTCGACGGTACGGCCGGACCGTATGCCACTTCGAGGGCATCCCGCTCGCTCTCGGCCACGCGCTTCGCGGCGACGTGGAGGTGCAGGCGGACATCCAGCCCGAGCGCGGCTACGTGGTTCGCCTGGCCTGCGTGAAGTCGGTGACGCGAGGCTCCAGCCGCAACCGGTCGACGACGGAGACGATCCTGTGGGACGACGAACGCACGGTGGGCGCCTCGTCGGCCATGCGCAGTCCCGTCGGTACGCGGGTCCCGTTCGATTTCGTGACTCCGCCGGACGCGCCGACCACCGATACCCGTAACTCCAACGATCAGACGTTCTGGCGGCTTTCGATCTACGCGGACGTGCCGGGCGTCGACCTCGATGCGTCGTTCCAATTGCCCGTCTTCGCCGTCGCCGGCGCCACGAGCGAAACGAGCGAGTTCGTGACGTACACCGAGGCCCATCGGGCGCTCGCTGCGCAACGGGAGCTGGACGGGCGCTCCGGTGTCACGGTCACCGAGTCGCCGGATGGAGGAGAGGAGTTCATCATCCGCTCCCACCCGACCGCCGGCGGCTTCTTCGGCGCGGTTCTCTTCCTGACGATCTGGACCGGCGCGATCTACCTCATGATCCGCTTTGGGGCGCCGATCGGCTTCCCGATTGGCTTTGGCCTTTTCGAGGCGCTCATCATCTACGGTCTGCTCGACTACCTCTTCGGCCGCTCGACCATCCAGGCCAGCCGCGAAGCCGTCCGCTACCGCCGCAGCATTTTCGGCGGCGGATCGGTGACGAGCGTTGTCGCGGCGGACGTCGCCAGTATCAGCGGACGCGCCGACAGCCAGGACCGCAATTTCTCGATCGAGCTGAAACAGAAGGACGGCAGCAAGAGCGATCTGGCGCGCTATCTCCGTACGCGATCGGACGCCGATACGGTTGCCGCGCGGATTGAGAAGGCGCTGGGGCGGTAGGCGGGGCGGCGCTGGAACGCGGGTAACGGGTGCCGGGTGCCGGGTAACGGGTAACAGGTACAGGGTTGAGAGGCGGCAATAGGTACCCGCCACCCGCCCGCCTACTCCGGCATGTAATCCGGCGTGGGCTCGTAGTTGAAGAACTTCGTGATGTCGTTGCGGAAGACGAGCTTGAAGTCGCCGATGGGGCCGTTGCGCTGCTTGGAGATGATGATCTCGGCGATGCCTTTCTGGTCGGTGTCCTTGTTGTACACCTCGTCGCGGTAGATGAAGGCCACGAGATCGGCGTCCTGCTCGATGGAGCCGGATTCGCGCAGGTCGGCGAGCTGCGGGCGGTGGTCGCCGGTCCGCTGCTCGGGACGGCGGGAGAGCTGGGAGAGGGAGATGAGCGGGCAGTTGAGCTCCTTGGCGATGGCCTTGAGGCCGCGGGAGATCTGCGAGATCTCCTGGTTGCGCGACTCGACCTTCCCTTTCACGGACATGAGCTGCAGGTAGTCGACCATGACGATGTCGAGGCCGGCCTCCATGTGCAGGCGGCGGGCCTTGGCGCGCATCTCCATGATGTCCATGCCGGCGGTGTCGTCGACGAAGATCTTGGCCTTCGAGAGCCGCGCGGCGGCCTCGGCCAGCTCCCGCATGTTCTTGTCGGAGAGCATGCCGGAGCGGAGGAGGTGGCTCGACACGCCGGCCTCGGAAGAGAGCAGGCGGAGGCCGATCTGTTCCTTCGACATTTCGAGGGAGAAGAAGCCGACCGAGTGCAACCGGTCATGGGGCGGCCGCGGGCCGCCGTCGCGACCCGGTACAGCGATGGCTTCGGCGATGTTCATGAGGAGAGAGGTCTTTCCCATGGAGGGCCGGGCGGCGATGATGATGAGGTCCTGCTTCTGGAACCCCGAAGTCATCTCGTTGAAGTGGTCGTACCCGGTGGGCACGCCGGTGAGCATCTTCGTTCCGCGGTTCATGAAGAGCTGCTCGACCGCGTGCATGTTGGAGCGGGTGATGCGATCGAGGGCCACGAAGCCCTTCTCCGTGCTCCCCTCGGCGATCTCGTACATCGACTTCTCGGCGATGGACAGCACGTCCGCCGGCTCGTTCGGCGTGTCCAGCGCGGCCCGCATCACGGAGTTCCCGAGAATGATCAGGCGGCGCAGGGTCGACTTTTCCTTGACGATGCGGGCGTAGCGCTCGACGTTGGCGATGTCCGGGACCATGTCCGTCAGCGAGGCCACGTACGCCGCGCCGCCGATGGCTTCGAGCTGCCCCCGCCGGTACAGCTCCTCCTTGAGGGTGAGGGTGTCGATGGGCCGGCTCTGCTCCGCGAGGTCGCGCATCGCGGCGAAGATCTGCCGGTTGGCTTCCTTGAAGAAATCTTCGGTGTCGACCGTCCCGATCACGCGGTAGAAGGCGTTGCTGGAGAGGAGAATCGAGCCGAGCACGGCGCGCTCGGCATCCGGATTCTGCGGCAGTGGCCGGTCGAGGGCCACGTCGAGTTGAGCGACACTCATTTGTCGTAGAAGAAGAGAATCAACTGGACTAGAAAGGCGTGATGGTAAGGCCGGCTTTCGAGTCCGCGCGGATGCTCACAGTCCCTCCACAATCCCTCCACACGTTTTCCGCAGCGGCGCAAAGACGCCGGCTCAGGGGAGTCGTCTCGAAGAGTAGCACCGGACTCGCGACACCGCCGGCGAGAGGTCTGCGGTGGTGTGGAAAAGTGAGGATTCCGCTTGACAGGTTCTACACAGCGTAGAGCCCTTCGGAGGGGTCTGTGCTACCCCTCGTAGCTTCTCGGAATCCATCTCAGCGTAACCATGTTCCTCCGCCCGTCGTCAGAGACCCGTTCGGAGGAATTTGAATGAAACGCATGCTCATGCTTCCGCTGCTCGCGCTGACCCTTCCCCTGGCCGCGCAGCAGGCGGCGCCGACGCCGGCGCCCACGGCGCCCGGCGACAAGATCGTGGCAGTGATCAACGGAGAGACGATCACGGCGGCACGGCTCGATCAGCTTTGGAATCGCATCCCCCCCAAGACGAGGGATCAGTACAAGACCAACGGCGGGAAGGGCGCCTTCCTCAACAACTACATCGGCAAGCGCTTGGTCGTTCAGGAGGCGCTCAAGCGCGGGTTCGACAAGAAGGCCGAAGTGGTGTCCGACGTGGCCGCGGCCCGGGAGACGGCGCTCTTCGACTGGTACGTGCATGACGTCGTCGCCTCGGGAATCGTGGCAGAGCCGGCGGTGCGGAAGTTCTACGACGAGAACGCCGACAACTTCAAGACGCCTGAGAAGATCAAAGTGCGGCACATCGTCCTGATCGCCAATCCGGCGGCGGTGAACGGCAAGACCAAGCAAGATGCGCTCAACCTGGCGCAGCAGATCTCCCTGCAGCTCTACCCGTTCTTCCACAACCCCGACGACAGCGAAGCGACGAAAGTGGCCCGCGTGCGCAAGTTCGCCGAACTGGCGGCGCACTACTCAGATGACGGCGCCGCGCAGCAGGGCGGCGATCTCGGCTGGGTGGACAAGGGAATGCTCGATCCCCAGTTCGAAGAGGCGGCGTTCGCGCTCCCGGTCGGCCGGGTCTCCGGCATCGTGGAGACGAAGTACGGCTATCACCTCATCCTGGTCGAGGACAAGAAACCGGCCGGGATGCAGTCGTTCGACGAGGTGAAGGACGAAGTTCGCGAATACCTGCTGTCGCAGCACCAGGCGGAACTGCTCAACGCCGTACAGCGCCTGACCAACGACCTGCGCAACACCAGCAAGGTCGCGGTCTATCCCGAGAACATCCGGTAGCACCTCGGAGCAATCGATTCGAGCAACTTACGAGGCGGCGCTGGCGGCGTGCGTGCCGCCGTGCGCGCTCTCCCACTCCTCGGCCTCCGGAGCGAAGAAGTTGAGGCGCGCCTTCTTGTACTCCTTGGTCGGGTAGAGGGCCTGCTTCTCCTGGACCTCCGCGTCGATGGCCAGGTCGTTGATGATCGACTCGCACTCGTCGACGCTGCGGCCATGCACGATCGTATAGAGGTTGTAGGGCCAGTCGGCGTAGGTGGGGCGAAGGTAGCAGTGCGAGACGGCCCGGTTCTGGGACATCTTCCGGCCCACGTCTTCGACGCGGCCTTCCGGGACCACCCACACCGCCATGGCGCTGGTGGAGAAGCCCGGCTTGCGGTTCTGGACCACGGCCCCGTAGCGGCGCATCTGGCCGCGCTTGAGCAGCGTTTTCGCGGTGGTGAGCAATTCCTCCGAGGTGGCGTTGCCGTTCCGGGCCAGCGCGTCGAAGGGGCGAGGCTGCAACGGCAGATCGCGCTGCAGCAGGCGAACGGACTCGACCTCCGCCGGCGTGAGCGGAACGTACTTCTCGTCGCCGTTCTCGTCGCCGTCGCCGCTGTGCTTGAACTGTTGAAGCGTCGGCAGGGGACGGATCGCGTCGCAGCCGGCCTCTTCCCCGAGGATCTCGATCGTCTTCTCCAGCCCCAGCTTCGAGGAGGGTGGGACGGCGATGGTGAACCAGAGGTTGAAGTCGTGATTACGCTTGTAGTTGGCTGTCACTCCGGGATGGGAATTGACGGCGTTGGCCGCCTCATCGATGTCGTCGGGAGCAACTCGCGCCGCCACGAGACACGACCGGTAACCGAGCGCGCGCGGATCGAAGTGACCGCAAAAGCTCCGGATCACACCCTCCCGGCGCAGGCGCTCCGTCCGCTTGATCACCTCCTTCTCGGACATGTCGATCGACTGTCCGATGAAGGCGAAGGGGGTCGACACGAGCGGAATCTCACCCTGGCGAGCGGCCAGAAGCTCCCGCCCCTCCTTCACCTTCGTCCCCTCCAGCCTCACCACCAGAGGGACTTTGAGTTTCACTTTTTTGAGAGCCTCCAGGATGCCCTGGGCGATCACGTCGCATTTCATGATGCCGCCGAAGATATTGACCAACACCGCTTTCACTTTGGGATCTTTCAGAAGTATCTCGAAGGCGGTCCGCACCTGCTCCACATTCGCCCCGCCTCCCACGTCCAGGAAGTTGGCCGGATCTCCCCCCGCCAGTTTAATGATATCCATGGTGGCCATGGCCAGGCCGGCGCCGTTCACCATGCAGCCGATGTTGCCGTCCAGGCTGATGTAGGAGATGCCGGCTTTCTTGGCCAAGGTTTCGGCCGGAGAGCTGTCCAGATCCGTTTCGCGTAC